>CABYFG010000004.1 GCA_902518185.1 uncultured Pelagibacteraceae bacterium
TTGTTTTCAGATTTAAAACTTAATAAAAAAAGAATTTTAGTTATTTCATTTACATCGTTAACTACTGATTTGTGTAAAAAATTTAAATCAAATGTCATACTTAGAGGATTAAGAGCAGCTTCTGATTTTGAATACGAGTTTCAATTAGCTGGTATGAATAGAAAGCTTAATAATAATATAGAAACATTATTTCTAATGTCAGATGTTGAAAATCAAATTATTTCTTCAAGGCTTGTAAAAGAAATTGTAAAATTGAGAGGCAATATACAAAAATTTACAACCAAAAGTACAATTAAATTTATAAAAAATAAATATGAATAGATTTTATATTAAACTTATAATTTTATTTTTTTTATTAACAAATCAAACCATATCGGAGGAAAATATAATGATATTAAAATTGAAAGATGGAGACGTAAAAATTGAATTGTTTGAGGATGTTGCACCAAATCATGTAAAGAGAATTAAAGATTTAGCAAATTCTGGTAAGTACGATAATGTTGTATTTCATAGAGTTATTGATGGCTTTATGGCTCAGACTGGGGATATAAAATTTGGAAATTCATCTTCAAATGACTTTGATCTAAGAAGAGCGGGTACCGGTGGCTCTGATCTTCCGGACTTAAAACAAGAATTTAATAGTTTGCCACATGACAGAGGCACTTTATCAATGGCAAGATCATCTGACCCAAATAGTGCTAATAGTCAATTTTTTATTTGTTTTAAACCTGCTCCATTTCTTGATCGACAATACACAGTTTTTGGTAAAGTAATAGAGGGGATGGAATATGTAGACAAAATTAAAAGGGGCAATGAAAATCAAAATGGTTCAGTTGAAAATCCAGATAAGATAATAAGTTTTAAATCTTTATAAATTATTTTAATGGCATTAACAAAATTTGCCTTTAATGTTTTAAAAACAAATGATTACGCCAGATGTGGTTTAATTAAAACCCATAGAGGTAATATAAAAACTCCCGCTTTTATGCCTGTAGGAACTCAAGCTACAGTTAAAGCATGTACAATAGATGATATAAAAAAAACTGGCTCGGAAATAATTTTGAGTAATACGTATCATTTGATGGTACGTCCAGGTGTAAACAGGGTAATTGCTGCTGGTGGGCTACATAAATTTATGAATTGTGATCTTCCAATATTAACAGACTCTGGTGGGTTTCAAGTTATGTCGCTGTCAAAATTAAATAAAATTGATAAAGAAAAGGGTGCTATTTTTAACTCACATGTAGATGGAAAAAAATTTTGCTTAAGTCCAGAGGAAAGCATTAGAATCCAACTCGGGTTAGACTCTGATATTGTAATGATTATGGATGAATGTCCAAAAAAAACTAATGACTATGATTTAATTAAAAAATCGATGAATTTGTCACTTCATTGGGCAAAGAGATCAAAAAAGGCTTTTGGCAATATTTCTCATAAAGCTCTTTTTGGTATCATACAGGGCGGTCTTTTTGATGATTTAAGAATAGAGTCTTTAAAGAGTTTATTAAATATTGAATTTGATGGGTATGCTATAGGAGGTTTAGCTGTGGGCGAGTCTCAACTAGAAATGTTTAAAGTTTTGGATAATTTAAAAAAGTATTTGCCAGCAGAAAAACCGCATTATTTAATGGGCGTGGGTACACCATCTGATATACTTGGGGCAGTTAAGCGAGGTATAGATATGTTTGATTGTGTTTTACCAACAAGATCTGGAAGAACGGGGTTAGCTTTTACGTGGGATGGTAGAGTAAATATTAAAAATTTCAAATATCAAAACGATAACACACCATTAGATAAAGATTGTAAAAATTTAAGTTTAAATAAATACTCAAAAAATTATTTAAATCATCTTTTTAATACAAATGAGATTCTGGGGTCTATGCTTTTAACATTACACAATATAAATTTTTATCAAGAATTAATGGCTGCAATAAGAGATAATATTATGAAAGGTACATTTAATGAATTTCATGACAAATATATTGATAAATTGTGACAAAAAGAAACTATTTGTCTCAGTAATTCTTATTTGAATTATTTGTATAAATATGTATATACGATGAGTTTGTTATATTTATGGGCCGTTAGCTCAGTTGGTAGAGCAATTCCCTTTTAAGGAATGGGTCGATGGTTCGAGTCCATCACGGCTCACCATTTACAAAATTTTAATTGGTGGATATTTTAAAATAATTTCATTGGTCCACTCATTTATTTGTTTTATTCTGTTTTCAGCCGAAGGGTGAGTGCTCATAAACTCTGGAGGTGCTTTACCTTTATTAGCTTCTTTCATTCTTTCCCATATTTTTGTTGTCTCTTTGATGTTATATCCTGACAAAGATGAAAAAATTAATCCTAAGTAGTCAGCTTCACTTTCTTGTTTTCTGTTAAAAGGGTTCATAATACCTATTTGTGAAATTAAACCTACGGTATTCATTCCCGTGACTCTATTCACCTGAGAAAGTTTCCCGCCACTAAATATATCAAATAATTGTGTACCTGTATTTAATAATACGTTTCTGCTTGCCCTTTCAACCGAGTGTTTAGCAACAGCGTGAGCAATTTCATGACCCATTACAGCAGCTAAGCCATTTATATTTTTTGTTATATCTAATAATCCTGTATAAACTGCTATTTTACCACCTGGCATACACCAAGCATTTTTGATTTTTTTATTGTCTATAAGAATGTATTCCCAATCAAAATATTTAGTTGGATCGTCTTGATTTGATTGATAGAAATATTCACTAATTGACTGCTCCATTCTTTTACCAATTTCTTTAATTTCATTTAAACTTTTTGTGTCATCACTCATTTTTTCCTTTTCTTTAACTTTTTCATATATAGCTGCGGCTTGAGCATTTAATTTTGCTTCAGGTATTATTTTAAGTTGTCTTCTCTCGGTAATAGGTGTAGTTGAACATGAATTAAGCACCATTCCACAACAACCGCAACCTACATAAGTTAAAAATTTTCTTCTATTCATTTTTGAGTAACATTGATATTATCATAAAGTGAATCTTAATAACAAAATTTTATTAGTACTTTTTATAATTGCAATAGCTTTTGTTATATATTCAAGTTTTAATTAATTTATGACAAAATTGAAAAAAAAGAAATCATTAACCTTAATTCTAAGAAACTATTTTATTACGGGCGTAGTTGTCTTAATTCCCATAGGTTTTACCTTATATTTAAGTAAAGTATTAATTGGAATTTCATCTAAAATAATTCCCGAAAATATTAATCCTAATAACTACCTTCCATTTGCAATACCAGGAATAGAAATTATCATTTCTGTCGTTTTCATTACTATTGTTGGAGGTTTATCTCTATCTTTTTTAGGAAAACGAATTCTCAAACTTATTGACGATTTATTTAAAAGAATTCCTGTTTTAAGAACGATTTATTCTGCAATAGTTCAAATGACAGAAACATTTTCTAATAAAGATAATAATGATAAAAAAAGTGTTGTTTTAGTAGAATATCCTAGAAAAGGTGTTTGGGCTGTAGGATTTGCAACAAAAGAGAACAAAGGAGAGATGGCAGAGAAAACTAATAAAAAATTAATCAACGTTTTTGTTCCGACAACACCAAATCCTACAAGTGGTTTTTTACTTATGTTTCCAATAGATGAGGTCATATATCTTAATATGACATTTGAAGAAGCTTCCAAGTTTATTGTTTCTGCAGGAACATCTACTGGAAAGAATTAAGCTATATCGTTAATTATATCTGCCCGATCATACAATTTTATTAATGGCTTAAATTTGCTAATATCCTCTTTGTTGTTTTCAATTCTTTTAATTTCCTTTTCAGCTAGAATAAAAAGATTATGATTATGTATCGGGTCTGCTAATTTAAAATTTTTAATTCCACTTTGTTTAAAACCAAGAATATCTCCATAGCCTCTTAATTTCATATCTTCTTCTGATATTCTAAATCCATCATTAGAATTCTTTAATATGTTTATTCTTTTTTTTGCATTATCACTTAAGTTTGACTTAAACATCAATATACACGAAGATTCTTTATTACCACGTCCAACTCTACCTCTTAGTTGGTGTAATTGTGATAAACCAAACTTATTAGCATTCTCAATTACTATTACATTTGCATTAGGAAAATCTATGCCTACCTCAATTATAGTAGTAGAGACTAAAATTTTAAATTCATTTCTTAAAAATTTATTTAAGATTTTTTCTTTTTCTTCAATAGATGTTTTTCCATGAAGTAAGTAAACTTGACTAGGAAATAATTTTTTCAAATATTCTGATTTTTTTACAGCTGAAGAATGATCTATTTTTTTTGACTCTTCTATTAATGGACATACCCAAAATATTTGATTGCCTAGTAATATTTCTTTTTTAATAAATCTTATTACGTCTCCAATTTTACTTTCAAGCTTACTATAGGTCTTTACAGGCTTACGTATATTTGGTTTTTCTTGTATGATAGAAAGATCCATATCTCCATATATTGTCATTGTCAAAGTACGTGGGATTGGTGTTGCAGTCATTAAGAGAACATCGCAATCTTTCCCAGCCTTATCAGATAAACTTTTTCTTTGATTGACACCAAATTTATGTTGTTCGTCAATTATTATTAATCCTAGTTTTCTAAATTGAATTTTTTTTTGAAATAGAGCATGTGTTCCAAAAATCATATCAATTTCTTTTTTAATTAATTTATCTACAATAATTTTTTTATCTTTATAATTTGATTTACCAGAGATAAATCCTATTTTTATATTTTTAGGAAATATCTTTTTAGCTAATAAGAAATGTTGTCTAGCCAAAATCTCGGTAGGTGCCATTAAGGCAACTTGAAATTTAGAATTTATTGTATTGAAGGCTGACAATAAAGATACTATTGTTTTTCCGCTTCCAACATCGCCTTGAAGTAATCTAAACATCTTATTATCAGAGCATAAATCTTTATTAATCTCATTTAATGTTTTATTTTGATCAAAGGTTAATGAAAAGTTCAATCTAGATATTATTTGATTTTGTTTTTTAATATCAAATTTCTTTTTTGTTTTTTTAATTTTCTTGATTTTTTTTCTAATTTCTGAATTTACTAAAAAAGTTGAAAAAATTTCATCAAAAGCTAGTCTTTGATAAAAATTATCTTTAAATTTACCAATATTTTCTGGTTCATGTAATTTTTTAATTGAGTCATTCCAACTTACATTATTAAATTTTTTTAATATATCTTTTGAGTGCCACTCATCGATTATTGGTAAATTTTTAATAATTTGTGATATAATCTTGTTATAAACTTTTTCAGATATACCTTCAGTTAATGAATAACTGTTATGTTTTTGTTTTATAATGGATGAGTCTTCTGAAATATATTTAGGATTTGTTATTTGATACTTATTTCGAAAGTATTTAATTTTACCACTAATTGTGATTTCTTTTCCAATAGGTAATATTTTTCTAATATATCCCTCGTAGCTATTAAAAAAAACACAATCTATTTCGCCAGTTTCATCTTTACATAAAACTCGATTTGGCAAATTCCTCACTCTCGGGAATGAATATTTTTGGGGAATTATAGTTATAGTTTGCAATTCATCTATTTTTAAATCCTTAATTTTTGATGATAAACTTCGATCGGTATAGGATTTTGGCAATTTCCACAGCAAATCAAAAATATTATTAATTTTTTTTCTTTTTAATAGATTAGATGTTTTAAGACCAACACCTTTAAGAGATTTTAGGTCAGATAATAAATATTCATAATTTCTTTTAATATCCATAAACTGATATTATATTCCTATTATGACCTCCAATATAGAACAAATAAAAAAAAAAATTATTTATAGATCAAATTATCGCGGCACAAAAGAAATGGATAAACTTTTAGGAGCTTTTACTAGCAAATACCTAGACCAATTAAATGTTGAAGATTTAAATGAATTAATAAAACTGCTAGAAATAGATGATAACAATTTATACAATTTTTATAATGGTTTAAAAACCAATATAGAATTTGAAGATAATAAGATTACCAATTTATTTAAAAATTTTAAATATTAACAATTTCATGGCGGAGAGACTGGGATTCGAACCCAGGAAAGAGTTGCCCCTTTGCCGGTTTTCAAGACCGGTGCTTTCAACCGCTCAGCCATCTCTCCGTGTAGAAGCTTTTTATAATTAAAAATATTTAATTCAACTATAAAATAGTTTAATTATTAAAAGAGTTATTTAAATCTCAATAGGGTCAATGAAAGCAAATTTTCAAAAAGGATTATTATTAACATCATTAGGTTCTTTTTGGTGGGGCTTTATTGGAGTTTTTTATTTTGAGTATGTTTCATTTATAGGTCATATCGAGGTAATTGTTCATAGATGTATATGGACCGCAGTTATGTTGATAATAACAACCTCCTTTTTATCAAAATGGAAAATTTTTTTTTACTTGATTTCAAGTATGAAATACCTGATTTATCTTTTCTTCTCTGGTTTTTTAATCTTTGTAAATTGGTCAGTATGGATCTACGCAGTTTCTAATGATAGAATTATTGATGCAAGTTTTGGTTATTTTATTATGCCAATATTAAGTGTGTTATTTGGCTATATTTTTTTTAGAGAAGATTTAAATAGAAAAAGAATTTTTTCAATTACTCTTGTTTTTGTCTCTATAATCATTTTAATTTTTTTTAATTATAAAGCTATTCCTTGGGTAGGTTTAATTGTTGCGCTTAGTTGGTCTTTATATAATTTAATAAGAAAGAAAATTAATGTTGAAACTGATATCGGATTACTTATTGAAAGTTTATTTATTTTGCCTTTTGTATTGATTATTTTCTACATAATAACAATAAATGGTTTTAATGATTTTAGTATGTCAAATCCTGGATTAAGTTTATTTTTAATTTTGGCTGGACCAATGACGGTGATTCCTTTATTTCTCTATGTCAGAGGTGTTGAGCTTATTGGACTTGGTCCAACAGGAATGATTTTTTATATTACTCCTACATTACAGTTCATTTTAGGTTATTTTTATTATAATGAGGATTTTTCAATAATAAAATTTGTTAGTTTTATTATTATTTGGATTGCAGTAATTATATACCTCAAGGATCTTTATGAAACTAACTAAGTTTTTTTTATTTATTTTAATTTTTTATAACACTCAATTGCTTGCCGATAACAGTAAAAATTTCAAAATTTGGAAAAATAATTTTAAGACTTTGGCAATTAAAAAAGGTATTTCTGAGAATACTATAAATACAGTAATGTTAAATGCAAAATTTTTACCTGAAGTAATTAGATATGATAGGTATCAACCTGAATTTTATGAAGATACTAAAACTTATATTGGCAAAAGAACATCAACAAAAAAAGTTAAAAAAGGTCATGAATTTTATAAAAGGAATATTAATTTGATTAATAAAATTGAGAAAAAATATAATGTGGAAAAAGACTTACTATTATCTCTAATGGGGATTGAAACCAATTTTGGAACTTATGTTGGAAAAATGGATATTATCTCATCTCTTTCAACTCTAAGTTTTGATAAAAGAAGATCTGAATTTTTTACCAATGAACTGTTAATATTATTAAAGTTAATTGATGACAAACAAGTTGATTATAAAACACTTTATGGCTCTTGGGCAGGAGCATTTGGTTTTTTTCAATTTATGCC
Source organism: uncultured Pelagibacteraceae bacterium (assembly GCA_902518185.1). GTDB lineage: Bacteria > Pseudomonadota > Alphaproteobacteria > Pelagibacterales > Pelagibacteraceae > Pelagibacter. The sequence continues at coordinate 7,654 of CABYFG010000004.1, forward strand.
ATCTACAATAAAAAATCATGCAATAGACTTTAATCAAGATAATTTCATTGATTTAAAAAATCTTGTTGACTCTTATGCATCAGCTGCAAATTATTTAAATAATATGGGATGGGAAAAAGATTCTCATTGTTTTTATCAGATTAAACTTAATGAGAATATTAAAAAAAAATATTTAAACGTTTCTGCAAAAAAATTAGTCAATAAAAAAAAATTAAAATACTTTAAGAAATTTATTGTTAATAGCGATAAACTTAATTTTTTAAATGAAAATTTAAAAGTTGCAATAATAACCCCAGATAAAGATATTATACCAGATGCAGAAACGTTAAGTCCAGCGTATATTGTTTTTGATAATTATGAAATAATTTTAAAATGGAATAGGTCTTTAAGGTTCGCACTTGCTGTATGTACCTTAAAAGACAAGATAAAAAATGAATTATAAAATATTTTTTTTAGTAATTTTCTCGTTTTTTTTATTTAGTTGTCAGAATGCTATAATAAACGAAACTAAAAATAAAACTTTTGAGGTAAAAAATAGATTTAATAACACAGGTTTTGCACTTGTATATAATGACAAATTAAATAAGATTAATCCTTTAAATGCTAGATCATTAGATATTTATCATAAATCACTTAAAAGTAGATCTAAAGTTAAGATTTTAAATCCAACAAACGGTAAATATTTGATAGCTAATGTAAAATCAAACACAATTAAATTTTCACCATTCTATAATTCTGTAATTAGTCCGAGAATAGCAAAAGATCTTGATCTTGATTTAAATGAACCTTTTATTGAAATTACTTCTATTTCAAAAAACTCTACTTTTATTGCTAAGAAAACAAAAATGTTTGAAGAAGAAAAATCAGTAGCTGAAAAGGCTCCAGTCGACGGGATTCAAATTAGTGATTTAAATTCTAAATCTACTAAAAACAAAAAGATTGTAAAAAAGGTTTTTTCTTATTCAATAAAAGTGGCTGATTTCTATCACAAAGATTTTGCAAAAATTATGCTTAAAAGAATACAAGATGAAACATCAATAAAAAACTTAAAGATAATTGAATTATCAAAAACAAAATTTAGGTTATTAATAGGCCCTTTTGGTGATATAAAAAGTTTAAAGAATTCTTTTGAAAAAATGAAAATTTTTAATTTTGAAAATCTGGAGATATTAAAAGATGTATAAAAAATTTTTTCTATTTTTATTAATATTAAATTTTTTTTCATTTAACACTCTTAAGGCTAATATTGAAATTCAGGCAAGAACTGCAATTCTTCAGGATTATTTGTCAGGAGAGGTTTTATATGAGAAAGACGCAGATCGTTCAATTTATCCTGCTTCAATGACAAAAATTATGACAACTATTATTGCTTTTGATCTTATTAAATCTGGTGATTTAAGTTTAGATGATAAATTTATAATATCAGAAAAAGCATGGAGACTTTCTACTTCTGGCTACTCATCAATGTTCGTAATGGTAGGTGATGAAGTCTCAGTAAAAAATTTGCTTATGGGCATTATTGTAGCTTCGGGCAATGATGCTTGTATAGCTTTAGCTGAAGGTATAGCTGGAACCGAGGAAGAATTCGCTATAATGATGACTTCAAAAGCAAAAGAAATTGGAATGATTAATACAAATTTTTCTAATTCTTCTGGGATAAATGATCCTGATAATTACTCAACTGTTAGAGATATTATGATAATGTCTCATTATTTAATAAAAAATCATCCAGAATTTTATACATGGTTTAAAGAAAAAGAATTTACATGGGATAGAACAGGCGGTGACCCAATCACTCAGGGTAACAGAAATCCATTATTGTATAAAAATATTGGCGCTGATGGAATAAAGACTGGTTACTTAGCTGTTGAAAAATACTCACTTGCCTCCTCAATTGATAAAAATGGCAGAAGATTAATTGCTGTTGGCAGTGGTTTTAAAACAAAAAGCTCTAGATCAAAACAGAGCAGTAAACTTTTAATTTATGGTCTAACAAATTTTGACCTGGTAAAAATTACTGAGAAAAATAAACCGATAGATAGTGTGGATGTTTGGCTTGGTAAAGATAAATTCGTTAAAGTTTATGCAAAAGAAAGTATTTATAAGATTATTAAGAAAGGTCAAAAAAAAAAATTAAAAATAAAAATGGAGTATGAAGGACCGATAGAAGCACCAATTAAAAAAGATCAGGTTTTAGCTAAATTAAAGATAATTTATAATCAAGAATTAATTGGTGAATATGATTTATTATCAACAAAAAAAGTAAATAGAATTAATGTTTTCTCAAAATTAATGAGATCCCTAAATTATTTGATCTGGGGTGATGTCTAACAAACCTTTAATAGTATTCGAAGGTGTAGAAGGGAGTGGAAAAAGCTACCATATTAAAAGTGTATCAAATTATCTTAAAAAAAAAAAAATTGGTCATATTTTAATTAGAGAACCTGGTGGAACAAAAAATGCAGAAAAAATAAGAAATTTAATTTTAAATAGAAAATCTAATTTCAATCAAAATACTGATCTATTTTTATATTTAGCCTCAAGGAGCGAAAATATAGATATAATCCAAAAAAATTATCGAAAAAAGATAATCCTTATAGATAGATTTATAGACTCTACAACAGCATATCAACATTATGGATTTGGTATCGATTTAAAATTGATTAATTTATTAAATGATTATCTTTTAAATAATATTAAGATTGATCTTACTTTCTTAAATATTGTCAATAGTAAGAACATGCTTTTAAGAATAAAAAAAAGGAAAAAACTAAATCGCTACGATACTTTTAAATTTGATTTTTATCGTAAAGTTCAAAGAGGTTTTCTTAAACTATCTAAAAATAAGAAAAAAAAATATATTATTATCAATTCAAATTTAGATCAAAATTACAATAAATCTATCATTACAAAAAATTTAGATAAGATTATATGAAAGATTTGACACCAAAAAATCAAACAAATTTATACTTATTGGGTGATTATTTAATTAGTTTCATCAAATTATATGAGAAAAAAAAACTTCCTAATAAGATTTTATTAAGCGGTTATAAGGGAATTGGAAAATCAACTTTAGCTTACCATTTAATTAATTATATTTTGTCTCAAGATGAAGATTTAAAATATGATTTAAAAAACTTTAAAATTAATCGAGAAAATCATTCTTTTAAAACTATAAATAATAAATCTTGTCCCAACTTAATTGCGATTGATGTTGAGCCAGATAAGAAATCAATTGATATATATCAAATTAGAGATCTTATTTTGAAATTAAATAAATCAAATTTTAATAATAAGCCTCGTTTTGTCTTAATTGACAATATTGAATATTTAAATCTTAATTCAGTAAACGCGTTATTGAAAGCCTTAGAAGAACCCTCTGAAGGAGTTTATTTTATCATTATTAATAATAATAAAAAAAAATTTCCAACATTATTTTCAAGATGTATTAATTTTAAGATCTTATTAACAAGTCATAAAGTAATTAATATCGCTAATAAGTTGTTAGGATTTAACTTAATAGAAAATATTAACACGGATCTAATAAATTTTTACTTTACACCTGGTAAATTTTTGGAACTATATACTTTAAGTGATGAAAATAATATTGATTTGAAAAATATAAATCTCAAAGATTTAATTAAATTCTCAATTAAAAATAAGTTATATAAAAAAAATGATAGATTTAAAATATTAATCCAGGAACTAATAGAATTTTATTTTTCAAAAAATTTTTACAACATCCATCCTAACATTTCAGATAAATATAGTTATTTTATGAAAAGAATTTCTGATATTAGTAGATATAATTTAGATGATGAAAGTTTTTTTTTAGAATTTCAAAGCAAAGTGTTGCATGAATAAAAATTTTTACATAACTACTCCAATTTATTACCCTTCAGCAAAACCTCATATGGGCCATGCATACTCAAGTATAATTGCAGATTTTTTTGCAAGACTTAAAAGAATACAAGGTCATAATGTTTTCTTTTTAACAGGAACTGATGAACATGGTCAAAAAATTCAAAGAGCTGCAGAAAAATCTAATAAAGATCCTTTAAAATTTTGTGACGAGATAAGCAAAACATTTAGAGATTTATCAGCTTTACTTAATTTATCAAATGATGATTTTATAAGAACAACTGAAAAAAGACATTCATTAGCTGTAACTAAACTTTGGGAAATACTTGAGAAAAAAAAAGAAATATATCTTTCTAAATATTCAGGCTGGTACTCCGTCTCAGATGAAGCTTATTACAACGAAGATGAAATTGAAGATTTGGATGGAAAAAAAGTATCTAAATCGTCTGGTTCACAGGTCGAGTGGGTCGAAGAAGAATCTTATTTTTTTAAATTGTCTAAGTGGCAAGAACCACTTTTAAAATTTTATTCAGAAAATCCAAAATTTATACTACCTGAGAGCAGAAAAAATGAAGTAATAAGTTTTGTTAAGGGTGGGCTAAAAGATTTATCTGTTAGTAGAAAATCATTTACTTGGGGAATTAAAGTGCCCTCAAATAAAGATCATGTAATTTATGTTTGGCTCGATGCTTTAACGAATTATCTATCTGCTTTAAATTATCCTAACGAAAAAAATAGATTATATCTAAATTTTTGGCCTGCTAATATTCATTTTATAGGTAAAGATATTTTGAGATTCCATGCTGTCTATTGGCCAGCTTTTTTACTAGCAGCAGGGATTAAACCACCACAGAGAGTATATGGTCATGGATGGATACTCTCAGGTGATGAAAAAATGTCTAAATCAAAAGGCAATATTCTAGATCCTATTGAAATAATTAATACTTATGGATTAGATGCATTAAGATATTATTTGCTTAAAGAGGTCTCGTTTGGAAATGATGGAAATATTTCAAAAGACAAGTTGGAAAATTGTATTAATAGTGATTTAGCAAATAATTATGGAAATTTATGTCAGCGAGTGATTTTATTTTGCGAAAAGAGTATTGGTCTTAAAGTTCCAGAAAAATATGAATTTAATAAAGATGATTTAATAATTCTTGATGATTTTAAATTAAATTTAGAAAATATAGAAAAACAAATTAATGATCAAAATATGAATTATTATGTTGAGTACGTTGTTAATCAATTGTTCAAAGCCAATAAATATTTTAATGATCAAGCGCCATGGACTAAAAAAGATGACAATTTAAGATTAAACACTATTTTATTTGTATCCCTTGAATTAATTAGAAAAATCTCTGTTTTACTTTACCCAATTATTCCACATACTTCTTTAAAAGTTTTAAATATTTTTTCAATTAAGGAGAAAGATATAAAATTTGACACAATATGTGATAATGAATATTTAAAAGATAAAAAGGAAATAATTAAATTAAATATTTTATTTGAAAAAATAAAGAAATGATAGATTCACATTGTCATTTAGATCGAGAACCTCTTTTATCTAATTTGAGTCAAGTTCTGACAAGAGCAAAAGATGTGGGGATTGAAAAATTATTGACTATTTGTACCACCAGTACTAATTATAATAATATTCTCAATATAATTTCCAAACATCAAATGATTTATGGTACTTTTGGAATACATCCGCATGAAACAAAAAACTACTTTGTCGAAAAAGACGAGATTATAAAAAAAGTAAATATGAGCAGTAAGATTATTGGGGTAGGAGAAACTGGTTTAGATTTCTATTATAATAATAGCGATAAAGACGTACAATTAAAAAGTTTTCAAAATCATATTGATGCTGCAATAGCCTTAAATATTCCTTTAATTATCCACTCTCGAAATGCAGAAAATGAGACTTATGATGTTCTCAAAAGAAATTATCAAAAAAAATTAAAAATTCTTATGCATTGTTTTACCGGTTCAACAGATTTTGCATTAAATTTAGTTCCATTAAATGCTTACTTTTCTGCGAGTGGCATTATCACATTCAAAAACTCAACGGAATTGCAACAGACTTTTAAAAAAATTCCTGAGGATAAACTTTTGATAGAAACTGACAGCCCTTTTTTGTCTCCTGAACCCAACAGAGGTAAGAAAAATGAGCCATCATTTATTAAATTTACAGCTCAAAAACTTGCCAGTCTTAGAAATATAGAATTAAATGAATTAATACTACTTACAACTAATAATTTTAACATTTTATTTTCAAAATAATTTATGAGATTTACAATTTTAGGATGTGGAAGCTCAATGGGTGTGCCAAGACCTGATGGAAATTTTGGAAATTGTAACCCTAATAATAGAAAAAACATAAGAACAAGATGTTCTGCTCTAATACAAAGTAAGTCATTAAATATTATTATTGATACTTCACCAGACATGAGGCAACAATTAATAAATAACAAGATCACAAATATTGATAAAGTTTTATTTTCTCATATGCACGCTGATCAAACACATGGAATTAATGATCTACGAGTTTTTTATTTAAAGAATAGAAAACCTTTAGATATCTATGCTGATTTACCAACGCAAAAATATTTGAACAAAACTTTTTCTTATTGTTTTAAAAGTAATTCCCGGGAATATCCAGCAACCTGTAAAATGAATCCTATAAAAAAAAATCTTTATTTTAAAGATGGTAAAAAAAAGATTCACATTAGATCAGTTAAAGTAAAACATGGAAAAGTAGATTGTAATTGTTATATAGTTGATAAAAAATTAGCTTACATAAGCGATGTAAGTGAAATAAAAAAAAAAGATTTTAAATTATTAAAAAATTTAAGATATTTAATAATTGATTGCTTATGGTATAGAGAACATCCATCCCATTTAAATTTAGATAAATCGCTTAAATTGATAGATATTCTCTCGCCCAAAAAAGCTATACTAACTAATCTACATTCAGATCTAGATTATAATGTACTAAAAAAGAGGCTAAAAAAAAATATTGAACCAGCTTTTGATGGAATGAAAATTTATTTATAATAGACTTTCAATTCTTGAAATGATCTTTTTTGACATAGGTTTTGTGAAAGAACTATATGTATCTTCAATCTTACCCTCTTTATTAATTAAAATTTTGTGAAAATTCCATTTGGGAACAGCAGATTTGCCATAATTTTTTTCTGCCCATTTAAATAACTCATGTGATTTTTTACCTTTGACTTCAGTAATAGTTGTCATTGGAAAATCTATATTAAAATTTACCTCACAAAACTCCTTAACATCAGTATCTTTTTTTTTTTCCTGATTAAATGAATTTGATGGAACACCTAAAACAATTAAACCGTCAGACTTAAATTTTTCCCACAATAATTGTAAATCTTCATATTGTTTTGTAAATCCACAATAACTTGCAGTATTTACCATTAATATTACTTTGTTTTGATATTTTTTTAAGTCGATATTTTTACCTGTAATACTTTTTATCTTAAAATCAAAAAATATTTTTTCATAATCAGCCAAAACTTTTTCTTTTAAAAAAAAAATCATAATTAAAAAAATAAATAATGTTTTTTTTTTCATAACATTATTTTTTATCTGGTGTAAGTAATATTAAAAAATATCCTGCCAGAGTTGAAAGTAAAGACCCTGTTAAAACTCCAATTTTAACACCGTCCATGTACTGGGTATTTTCTATAAAAGCTAAGTTTCCAACAAATAAACTCATTGTAAATCCAATTCCAGTTAAAATTCCTACGCCATAGAAATTATACCAGCTAGAGTTTCCTGGCATTTGTGCAACTTTTAATTTTATAGACACGTAAGAAAAAATAAATACTCCTAGTTGTTTACCTACAAATAAACCCAATACTATTCCCAACGGTACTTTGTCTAACAATGATGAAAAAGATAATCCATCTAATGAAACCCCAGCATTTGCAAAAGCAAATAATGGCATTATTCCAAAAGCAACATAAGGACTAATTGCATGTTCAATCTTTATCAATAATGAAAAGTCTTTTTCTTTTTTTCTATGTGGAATAGTCATTGCAAGTAAAACACCAGCTATAGTGGCGTGTATTCCCGAATTATGTGTAAAATCCCATAACAAAAGCCCAATGAGCAAATAGGGTAAGAATATTTTGATATTAAATCTATTTATTATTAAAAGAATTATAAATGCCAATAGCATTAAAGATAAATACATTGCATTTAAGTCTCCGGAATAAAATAAAGCTATAATTAATATTGCTCCTAAATCATCTATAATCGCTAATGCTGTAAGAAAAACTTTTAATGATAAAGGAACTCTTTTACCCAATAGAGATAAAACACCCAATGAAAAGGCAATATCTGTTGCCGATGGTATAGCCCAACCATTTATAGTTTCAGGATCACCATAGTTTATAACTATGTAGAATAATGCAGGAACAACCATTCCACCAATCGCAGCAATGATTGGTAATAAAGCTTGTTTTACATTTGATAGCTCACCTTGTAAAAATTCTCTTTTAATTTCAAGTGTTACAAAAAAAAAGAAGATTGCCATTAAGGCATCATTGATCCAATGTAAAACAGATAATTTTAATCCAAAATCATTAATACCTATAAATAAATATTTATCTAAAGTACTAAAATACAAAGTTGATAAATTTGAATTACTGATAACTAATGCAATTATCGCTGCAAAAAGTAAAACAAGTCCACTTGCTGCCTCTAATTTAAAAAACCATTTAAAAGGTTTTGAAATATAATTTATCATATTTAGAATAAGTCTTTAATAAAAAGTTCAATATCTTTCAATGTTTCATATAGACTAAATAAATAAAATTCTAAATTTGGAAAAAATTTGAAAAAAAACGTTTGAAACGTGTCTATTATAACTATCATAGCAAAAAAAGTTATAATTGAAACTATAAAATATGAGATAAATTTTAATAAATCTAAACTTGGTTTGGGTTGATATTTTATAATTTCTGATCTCTTACTAGAGTGAATATTTTTTTTATTTTTACTGTAATCAAGTCTTTTTTTAACTATATTCTTTTTATTTTCATTTCCACTATATTCTTTTGAGGTATATTGAACTTTTTTATCTTTTTCGTTTTCATGAGATCTTTTATAAAACCACACATGTTTACAAGATCCACATTGTATTGTCCGTCCTTCATCAGGGATTAATTCCGAATTAACATTAAAGCTTTTGGCACAATTAACGCAGACTATAATCATCAATTTGTATATATCAGATTCTAATAAAAAATCCTTTATTTATACAATCTTTATACTTTTAAATAATTGATAAGTGCTGTATTAGTACATCACTCGGAGTGTAGCGCAGCCTGGTAGCGCATCTGGTTTGGGACCAGAGGGTCGGAGGTTCAAATCCTCCCACTCCGACCAAAACTATGAAAAAAGCAAAAATTTATATTCCCAATAAAAGTCCAATGCAGTCAGGTCTAGGAAAAAGCGATAAATGGGTATTAGAATTTGAAACGAAAGATAATTCAATAAATCCCTTGATGGGATGGGAAAGCTCATCTGATACATTAAATGAACTAAGACTAGAATTCAGCTCAAAAGATTTAGCAGTTAATTATGCTAAAAAAATGAAAATTGAATATGAAATTATAGAACCAAAAAAAAGAAAATTTGTTAAAAAATCTTATGCAGATAACTTTCTAAATTAAATATGTTTAAATTTTTTTTTCAGAAAAAGTGGTTTCCGTGGAGTATAGGAGGAACTATATTAATCTTATGTGCTACTTGGTACCAAGTTCAATTAGATGTTAGAATAAATGAGTGGTTTGGTGAGTTTTATGATACTTTACAAAAAGCTCTTACTGAACCTAACTCAGTCTCTGAAAAAGAATTTATAGCTTATCTTTTTACATTTGCAAAAATTGCTGCTGTATACATTCTTGTTGTTATATTCAGTGATTATTTTACGAGCCATTGGACATTTAGATGGAGAACAGCAATGGCTGATTTTTATCATGATAAATGGAATGACGCCTCTACAATTGAAGGTGCTTCTCAAAGGGTTCAAGAGGATACTTTGAAATTTGCCAGAATAATGGAAGGACTTGGTGTTGAGCTTTTAAGAAGTGTAATGACATTAATAGCTTTTACTCCAATACTTTGGGGTTTATCAAAAAGTATTACCGTTTTACCTTGGATTGGTGAAGTTGAGCATGCTTTAGTTTGGGTTGCTATTTTATCTGCTCTTGGAGGGACAATTCTTTTAGCTAGTGTTGGAATTAAACTCCCAGGTATCGAATACGATATTCAAAAAGAAGAAGCCGCATATAGAAAAGAATTAGTTCTTGGCGAGGATTTTAAAGAAAGCGCAAGACCAGAAAAAATTACAGATTTATATGGGGGAGTTAGAAAAATTCATTATAAAATGTATTTCCATTATCTATATTTTAATGCAGTTAAATGGAGTTACCTTCAAGGTATGGTAATAGTTCCTTATTTAGCTTTAGCTCCAACTATCGTTACTGGAGCAATTACATTAGGATTTGTTCAACAAATTATCAGGGCGTTTGGAAGAGTAGAAACATCTCTTCAATATTTGGTTAGAAGTTGGCCTATAATTGTTGAATTAATTTCTGTATGGAAAAGATTAAGAGAATTTGAGGCTAAATTAAACACGTCAAAAAAATTAGGTCTTGATATCTCATGAAAATTGATAGGAAATATATTGAAAAATTTATTAATGTAACATCTAAAGCAGCGGTCGCTTCATCTTTTCTAGTAGGTAAAAATGACAAGTTAGCAGCTGATAAAGCGGCAGTAGACTCTATGAGAGCTGAACTTAATAAGGTTGATATGATAGGAAAAATTGTTATTGGTGAGGGATCTTTAGACGAGGCACCAATGCTTTATACGGGAGAAGTTCTTGGAAACAAACAAGGGCCTAAATTTGACATAGCTGTTGATCCATTAGAAGGAACAAACTTTGTAGCTAACAATCTACCAGGTGCATTATCTGTAATTGCAATAGCTAATGAGTCAAATTTACTTGGTGCTCCAGAGACGTATATGGATAAAATTTCTGCTAACCTTAATGAAAAAGGTGTGGTTGACCTAGATTATACAATTAAAGAAAATATTTATAATTTATCTGAATATAAAAATAAAAAACCCTCCATGTTAACTGTTTGTTTATTAAACAGACCAAGACATAAAAAGATTATTGAAGAATTACAGGCTCTCAAGGTCAAAATAAAGTTAATTACTGATGGAGATATTTCAGGTGCGCTTTTAGTCACCAAGGAAAAAAATGGTGTTGACCTTTTCTTAGGAGTAGGAGGTGGTCCCGAGGGTGTTCTTTCAGCATCAGCTTTAGACGCATTTGATTGTTTTTTTCAAGGAAAATTCCTTTTTGTCTCAGATGAGGAAAAGGAAATGGCAAGAAAAGCAGGTATTCAAAATTTTGACAAAAAATATGAATTAAAAGATATTGTTTCTGGAGACTCCATATTCTGTGCGACAGGAATAACTAATGGTGATTTAGTAGCTGGTATAAAAAAAAAAAAATATGAATTTCATTTAGAAACATTTGTAACTCATAAATCATCTGGTCTTAGAAAAATAATAAAAACAAAACAAAGATTTAATTAGACTTGATTAATAATATTTTTTACAATAAAAAGCAGTTTTTGGTCCCTTCGTCTATCGGTTAGGACACGTGGTTTTCATCCTCGAAAGAGGGGTTCGATTCCCCTAGGGACCGCCAGAATATGAGATATTTCGTTTATATGCTAAGATGTATTTCATCTGCCAAGAAAAGAACATACATAGGATTTACATCTAATCTTAAAAAAAGATTAAAAGATCATAACTCAAATAAAGGTGCAAAATATACTAGAGGCAATCGTTGGATTATTATTTATAAAAAAAGTTTTTCTTCAAAGTCAGAGGCAATGTCTTATGAATATTCGTTAAAACATGATAAAAAAGAACGACTAAGAATTTATAATTATAATAAATGAATATTTCAATTCTATTACCGTACAAAGAAAATTACTCAAAAGATATAGCTGGTGCAGTTTCTTTATTTGTTAATGACACAAGTAAAGTAAGTTTTTTTAAAAACTCCATTAGAATATTTGGGTCAACTAAGAAAAAAAAATTTTTAAGTAAAAATTATATAAATCTAGATACTCAAAAAAATTTTTTAAAAAGTTCAAATAAAGAATATGTAAAAAATTTCTTGAATAATTCAAAAATTGATGAAACCGATATTTTAGAAATACATAATAGGCCTAGTTATATTAAACAGATTAGAGAAATTTATACAAAAAAAATTTTTTTATATTTTCATAACGATCCATTGACAATGAATGGTTCAAGAACATTAAAAGAAAGGGAATATTTGGCTGAAAATGTTGACAAAATTATATTTAATAGTGAGTGGTCAAAAGGAAGATTTTTCCTAAATTTTATCTCTAAAGAGTCAATGCTAAATAAAGCTGAGATTTGCTATCAGTCAACAAGTAAAACAAAGATAGATTTTAAAAAGAAAAAAAAAATTATAACATTTGTGGGAAAATTAAATTCTGCAAAGGGATATGATATTTTTGGTAAAACTATTATTAAAGTTTTGGATAAATATAATGACTGGAAAGCTTTTGTAATTGGAGATGAGCCAAGAGAAAAAATGTTTTTTAAGCATAAGAATTTAGTGAACTTAGGTTTTAAGAATAATGATTTCATACTGAACTTTTTAAAAAAAGTAAGTATATCTGTTATTTGTTCAAGGTGGGATGAGCCTTTTGGCCGAACTAGTCTTGAAGCATCTAGTAGAGGATCAGCAGTTGTCATTAGCAATAAAGGTGGGCTTCCAGAAACCTCTAAATCTGCAATCATTCTTAAATCTTTAGATGAAAAAAATTTATTTACTGAAATTAATAAATTAATTAAAGATAAAAATTTTTTGACCCGGAATCAAAAATTAAATTTCAAAAATTTTTATTTAACTCATCAATATGTTTCTAATCTTTTAGATAAAATAAGAAAAAAATTTTTAATACCAAAAACTAATATAAAAAAAAGTAAGATATTAAAGATTATGCATATTACTAATTTTAATTACCGTTTTGATGGGAGACTTCATTACAATACTGGAAGAAGAATTAATAATGGTTTTGTAAGATTGGGTCATAATGTTTTAACAGTAAGTGATAGAGATATTCTTCATAACAATAAAAATATTAAAGATTTTTCTGGATCCAAATCTTTACAGAATTCTATACTAAATAATTATAATAATTTTCAACCAGATTTAGTGGTGTTTGGTCATGCTGATAATGTTACGAATGAAACTCTTGATGAAATTAAAAAAAATAAAACTTTAATGTGTCAATGGTTTTTGGATCCTGTTGGAAAATATGGTCCTGATTACAAAAATAATAAAAATAGAGTTTTAAATAAGAATGAATTTATTGATACTACTTTTCTTACAACACATCCTAGTGCTTTAGACTTCGAGATAAAAAATAGTTTTTATATTCCAAACCCTTGTGACAGCTCATTTGAGATATTAAAAAATTATAAAAAGAATTGTGATAATGATTTATTTTTTGCAATGAGTCATGGTGTTCATAGGGGACAGCTTAAAAAAGGTAAAACAGATGATAGGGAAATATTTATTAAAAAACTTATTAAATTAAATAAATCTATCAAATTTGATATTTATGGGATGTTTAATACGCAACCAGTATGGGCTGAAAATTTTTTAAATAAAGTATCAAATTCATATATGGGATTAAATCTAAGTCGAGGCAAACCTTTAAAATATTATAGTAGTGATAGATTAGCTCAATTAATGGGTAATGGATTGTTGACCTTTATAGATGAAAAAACTTGTTTTTCAGATTTTTTTACAGATAAAGAGCTTATTTTTTACAAAGATATAAATGATTTAAGTTATAAACTTAATAAATATAAAAAAGACATTAAAGAAAGAAAAGAAATTGCTAAAAAAGGTAAAATTAAATACTTTAAATATTTTAATTCAACATTAGTAGCTGATTATATAATCAAACAAACACTTGGTGTAAAAAACCAAAAAAAAATTATATGGGCAGAGTAGCTATTATAACAGGGATAAGCGGTCAAGATGGTTCATATTTAGCCGAATTATTAATTAAAAAGAACTACAAGGTTATTGGTATTTGTAATCCAAAAAAAAAAATTGATTTAAAACATCTTAAGAATATCAAAGCTAAGATAATTTTTAAAAAAATAGATATAAATAATTATCAAAAGATAAAAAGATTAATTAAGAAATTAAAACCCAATGAGTTCTATCATCTGGCTGCTCAAAGTTTCATAAATTATAAATTTGAGGATGAATTTTTTAAACTAAATCCAAATATTAATGGTACGCACTATATTTTGTCAGCGATTAAAAATTTTTCTCCAAAAACAAAATTTTATTTTGCTGCTTCATCAGAATTATTTGGCAATGTAGATAAGTCACCTCAGAATGAGTTAACTAAATTTAATCCAAGATCAGCCTATGGAGTTTCTAAGGTGGCTGGTTATTATCTCACAAAAAACTATCGTGATGCTTATAAAATTCATGCTTGCTCAGGAATTCTTTTTAATCATGAATCTCCAAGACGTAACGAGAGTTTTGTATCAAGAAAAATTACAAAAAATCTAGCTTTAATATTGAATGGCAAAGTAAAGAAAATTACCTTAGGTAATTTAAATTCAAAAAGAGACTGGGGTCATGCAAAAGATTATGTCTTTGCTATGTGGAAAATGTTACAACTTAAAAAACCTCGTGATTTTGTCATAGGAACAGGCAAAATACATTCCGTGAGAGATTTTGTAAAACTAGCATTTAGTAGGGTTAACTTGAAATATAAAAAGTATATTAATATTGATAAAAGATTATTTAGACCGAATGAAAAAGTTATTTTAAAGGCAAATTATTCAAAAGCAAAAAAGTTACTTAAATGGAAACCATTAATAAGTTTTAAAAAACTTGTTTATGAAATGGTCGACCATGATTTAAAGAAAATAAAAGATGAGTGAAAAAGTTCTTATTTTAAAGAATGATAGAACTGGTGATTTGTTTGTATCATTAAGAGCAATAAACAAAATATTGAATAAACATCAAAATGAAAATATTGAAATTTTTTTATCAAAAGTAAATTATAAATTTAACTTCTTGTTCCCAAAAATAAAAAAAAAGGTAGTTTCTATGGATTTAAATTTAATTGATAAAATTAAACTTTTTTATTATATAGCTACAAATAAAGTAAAAACTATCTATATCTTAACACCAAAAAATTTTTATTATTACTTGCCTTTTTTTTTTAGAAATATAAAATTTTACGCAATCACAATTAAATCAAAAAAAAGTAGACCCTCAAAATTTTTTCAAAGATATCTATATAAATTTGTCGAAATAAATAGAATTAAAATAGAAAAAAGAAAATCTTCTTACAATATACAAGCATCACTAATTGAAAATAATAAAAATACTTTTTTATTAAATAATGATTGTAAATTAAATCATAATTTCAATTATCCCAAAAATTATATTTTTTTTCATTATAAAAAGAATTTATTTGAAAAATTATTAAGATGGAATATATCCGATATAATCATTTTTTTAGAATTCTTGAACAAGAGATATGATTATATTCTTTTTTCATCTGAGTTAGATGATAAAATAACCAATAAATATTTTTCTGACAAATTTAATACCTTTAATTTTGTGGATAACTCAAAAAATTTTATTAATAAAAAAAATATTTTTTTTTTAGAAAATATAGATGGTTATAATTTATTTGATGCAATAAAAAAATCTTCAAAAGTTATTAGTCCCGAAGGTATTATTACTCACATGGGTTATTATCTAAATAAACCAATATTGGCACTACTACATTTTAATCTTAAAGATAGACAAGATTTTATCAATCAAATTATATCTTGTAAGGAATGGTTTCCTCCTAATAATTACGATTTTATAGTATTGAAAAAAGATTTCAATCAATCAATAAAAAAATTAGAAAAAAGAATTAATTGTGATTAATAAAGTAAAAATATATTTTTTAGAAAATTCTTTTAACTATAACGGATCAAATCTTAACAGTGCAGAAATTGGTGGATCTGAAAAAACCTTAATTAATATATCAACAGAATTAGCAAAAGATAAGGATTTAATTGTCAAAGTCTTTAATAATACAAGCGATACAAAAAAAATTAATAATGTTTTTTGGAATAATTTAAAAAGAATAGATAAATTAGATATTCCAGATTTTTTGATTTCAATGTCTGATGTAAATTTATTTAATTACTTAAGTTGCGATAATAATTTTTTATGGTCACACAGTATTCAATCAATAGAAAAATTTATAAGAAAAAAACAATTGATTTCTTTTTTTAAATATAAACCAATTATGATCTTGGAGGGTGATTACCATTATCAAAAAAGAAATTTTTTCACATCTTTTTTTGGGAAAAGAGTATTAAAAATTGCTCCAGATTATGATTTTATTAATACCAAAGTAGATATTAATAAAATACCACCCCCTGATGCTATTTTCACAACAAAATCAGATAGAAATTTGCATCTTTTAATCAGTGCTTGGCATCAAATTAAAAAGAAGTGTAAAAATTCTAAATTATTTATTAATCCTCCATATAAATTAAATGAAGTTGAAATTAATGATGATATTTTTATAAGAAAAAAAAGTGATAAGAAACAATTAATAAAAAAACTTTTAAATGTAAAAATTTTTATTACACCAGGACATAAGACTGAGGTATTTTGTTTAGCTGCAGAAGAGGCAAGGGAACTCTGTTTGCCGATCGTGACAATGGGTTTTGGATGTTTGTATGAAAGAGTTGAACATGGTGTAACAGGTTTTTTAGCTAAAAATCAAAAAGATTTTATTGAATATTCAAGTTTAATATTAAATGACGATAGTGTTTATTTAGAAATTAAGAAAAATTTGTTTAATAAAAAGAACTCAAGAAATTATAAACATGTAAAAGACGATTTAATCAAAATTTTAAGAAAAAAATGACTGATCTTGCAATATTAGTTGGTGGCAAAGGTACACGATTACGAAAGATAACTAAAAATACTCCCAAACCATTAATTAAAATAAAAAAAAAACCTTTTTTAGATATTTTACTAAGTAAATTAATTTCTTATGAATTTCGTACAATTTATCTTCTATGTTCGTATAAAAAAGAAAAATTTTTCAAGAAGTATCATCGAACGATAATTCATAAATCGCATATAGTTTGTATAGATGAAGAAGGTCAAAAAGATACAGGAGGGGCATTATATAAGATAAGAAATAAAATAAAGAATAATTTTTTTTTGATTAATGGTGATACCTTTTTGAATATTAATTACGATTTAATTTCAAAGATCTCTCTTAAAGACTCTATTGGGATAATTATAACAACTAATAACTTCAATTATAAAAATAACGACAAAATGAATAATCTAAGAATAAATAAAAGAGGTATAATTGAGTTTTCAAATAATAAGACCAAGTTAATGAATGGTGGAATTTATTTTTTCAAAAAAAAAATATTTAATTTTATTCCAAACAGAAAAATTTCTTTAGAAAAAGATATACTAAACGAATTAATTAAAAAGAAACAAATTAAAGGTATTTATTCTGATAATAGATTTATTGATATTGGCTCAATTAAAAATTTAAATTTATTAAAAAAAAATCCTTATATTGTTAGTCAAAAAGCAGTTTTTTTAGATAGGGATGGTGTAATAAATAAATTAAATCCAAAAGGGTATATTCTTAATTTTAATCAATTTAAAATCCTTCCAGGTGTTGGGAAAGCCATAAATTTTTTAAATAAAAGGAACTATCTAGTGATAGTTGTCACAAATCAAGCATGTATAGGAAAATCACTTATCACTGAAAAGAAAATAAATGTAATTCATGAAAAGATGAAAAAAGAAATTTACGTTAAAAACAAGGGAGTAATAAATGACATTTTATATTCGCCCTACTATAAATATTCAAGAATAAGAAAATATAGAACTAATTTAATAGACAGAAAGCCAAATCCAGGAATGCTTTTAAAAGCTGTAAAAAAATGGAATTTAAGTATAAAAGATAGTTTTTTTGTTGGTGACAGTATATCAGATTATAAAGCTGCTAAAAAGATCGGATTAAGATTTTATTATAAGGATAAAGACTTTTTTGATAAACAAATAAAAAAAATAATTGGAAGATGAAAAATATTTAACTATGATAATATCTAAGACACCTTTTAGAATATCTTTTATTGGTGGCGGTACTGATTTTCCTGACTATTATAAAAAATTTCCAGGTTTAGTCGTTGGTGGTGCTATAGATAAATATTGTTATGTTTCTGTTAGATTTCTACCAACTGTTTTTAAATATAAGCATCGTATAGTTTGGTCTAAAAATGAGGTAGTTAGAAATAACAATCAAATAATTCATCCAACAGTTAAAGCTGTTTTTAATTATCTTAAGGTGAAACAAGGATTAGAAGTTCATTATCAAGGTGACTTACAAAAAAATTCAGGTTTAGGAACTAGCTCTTCTTTTTGTGTAGGGTTAATAAATTCTATAAAAAAAATTTACCAAAAAAAAATAAATAAAAGTATTTTAGCGAAAACAGCTATCCGGATAGAACATGATGTGATGAAAGAAGAATCTGGTTCACAAGATCAAATCTGGGCAGCTTATGGCGGATTTAATTCTATTAAATTTAAAGGAAAATCTTTTATAGTTAACAGATTAAAACTAAATAAATTAAAACTATCAAATCTTAGTAAAAATCTTTTTTTAATTTATACAGGAATTAATAAATTTTCCCATATTGTTGAAAAAGATAAAATTTTAAAACTAAATAAAAATTTGAACTATTTAGACCAAATCTATAATTTGGCTAAATCTTTTGAATATGAAATAAAAAATAATAAAAATTTTGATTTCATTGGTGAATTTCTTAATGAATATTGGTCGTTAAAAAAAATGTTATCAAATAAAGTTTCAAATAATAGAATAAATGAAATTTATAACGAGGCACTAAAATCAGGCGCAACTGGTGGTAAAATTATAGGATCAGGAGGTGGCGGTTTTTTACTGATGTATTGCAAAGAAAGATATCATCAATCCCTTAAAAAGAAACTACAAAAATTACCACTTATCAAATTTAATTTTGTTGAGGAGGGGAGTAAAATTATATTTAAAACTTAAAAAAAGATTTAATTATATATCTCATATATTCTATTTTTTGAATTTTTCTTCTATTTAAAAAAATACCATCTCTGTGAACTGTCAAATACAATCCATCTATTTTACTATTCGAATTATGTTTATATACAACATCTTTATTAACTTGATTTTTAAATATATGAATTAAATTTTTAATGACTGATTTTTTCTCATTTTGAAGGTAAATAGCCAACCAAAGATCGTCATCTAGAAACATATTTATATTGTCTTTCACATATTTTTCATAAAAATTTTCAATATTATCTAACAATTTTGTATTAATTAAAAAACCATCTGCACACTGACCCATCTTTATTTTAAAAATCTTATTTAAGTAAAAACTATAGTTTACCTGTTCCTTTTGAAAAGCTTGAATAAATATTTGACATATATTTTTATCATAAATATGGTCGTCATCCATTAATATCACACAATCATAATTTCTTACTTTGTGAATTGAGCCCATAATCTTGGTTCCTGGTCCGTAATCTTTACATCTTATTATTTCAACATTTTCTTTTATTATGTGATCTAAATCATTTTCTAAAATTACTTCTTTTTTAAATCTTTTATAACTTGAAGGTATATTCAAAAATATTTTATTAGGTTTTAAGGTTTGATTATTGATATTTTCTAAAACTTCGTTGATATTCCTGACTCTCGATGGTATTGTTGACATTGAAACACAGAATGAAAATTTTTTCACTTAAAATTAAACCTTAAATCTACTTTTTTTTGCGTCTTTATAAAAACCTTTAACTGTATCTAATGTTAATTGATTGTATGATTTACTCGACTTTTTAATTTGATCAATAATTTTTGGTGGCATTGTAATAATTTGACATCCTAATTTTTTTGCTTCTAAATAGTTATAAGTCTCTCTTGTGCTTGCCCACAAAATATCTATATTTTTATATTTTCTTGTAAATATTATAGATTTATAAAAAATTGGAATAGGGTTTTTAAGCTGATCTCCCATTCTTCCTGCAAAAATTGAAATAATAGCTCTTGTTTTTTTATTAAGTTGTTTGGTAATTTTCTTTACTTGCTCAAAAGTATAGACAGCAGTGATATTTAATTTAACTTTTTCGTTACTTAATTTTTTAATTATCTTTCCAGTAAATTTACCCTTGGTATTTACTACTGGTATTTTAACATAAACATTTTTTGCCCAATTATTTATTATCTTTCCTTGATTGTACATTTCATCAATATTGTCAGAAAAAACTTCTAATGATACAGGTTTGTTATTGCTATTTTTTAATAATTTAACTGAATATGATTTATAACTTTTTGCTCCTGATTGTCTCATCAAACTTGGATTTGTGGTGAAACCTTTGACAATTCTATCTTTTTTATACTTTAAAAAATTTTTATAATCAGCACTATCACAAAATATTTTCATAATTTAAGGTTATCATATTTTAATTTTGTTTAATGCATTATTTTTGAATATATTTGCCTCCCTAATATATCTTCTAACCATTTGAGTTGTTTTATGACCTGTCATAGCCATTATGCTTCTCTCATCAGCGCCTGAATCAGCGGCTACTGTTGCAAAACCCGATCTTAAACTATGACCTGCAAAATTTTTGTTTTCAATACCTGCTACCTTTAAATAGTGTTTCATTAATAAAACTACAGTTTGGTCAGTTAATCTTTTATCTGTTAATGATAAACCTTTAGAAAATCTTCTAAAAATAGGTCCAGATTTAATTTTCGAAATTTCTAACCATTTTTTTAGATTTGTAACAGGACAATAAATTTCATTATCGAAGTAGGGTAGTCCTTTAGTCATTCCTTCTCCGAATTGATCAGTCTTTGATCTTTTAATAGTGATTTTTAGGCCCTCAGGAACAAATTCTAGATCCTCATGATCAATTGAAATCAGTTCGGTTCTTCTAAAACCCCCTCCAAAGCCAATTAAGATTAACGATTTATCTCTAAGTTTTTTTATTTCCTCAGTTTTTTGTTCATTAATTACATTAATAATTAATTTTAAATGATTGATTAATATAGGTTTTTTACCTTTCTGAATGCTACCTTTAACCCTTCTTATTCCCATAAAATTTTCAACTATGATTGGATGTTTGGTGTCTAGATAATGCCCTTTCAGCTTATGAACCATACTTATTGAAACCAATCTTCGTCTCAAAGTGCTTATTTTTGAGTTTTTAGAGAGATGGGTAAGGTACAAGGAAACTATTTTCGGCTCTGTTGGTAATGAATTTAATCCATGTTTTGCACAAAAAGCTCCAAAGTCATTAAAGTCTGATTTATATGCTCTTAAAGTGTTATTAGCTTTAGAGCTTTTAAGATTATTTAAAGTTGCCTCATGAAGCGATTTTAGGTCTGTAGTCAATTCATTCATAATTACTAATGATAACAAATAATTATCATTAGTAATATATCAAGTGATTTTTAATGTCAATAGTTTAAATATAAGATTATGGGTTCAGTTGATGGAGAAATTCCTGCTGTATGGTTTTTAATTACATCTGTAGGATTTATTATTTTAAGTTCAATTCAGTATAAAAATCATGGCAAAAGCATTGAAACTATTTTTTTATCTATCTTAGCAATCGTATTTTTAATCAGCTATTTTATCTTAGTTTTCAAAGCTTGATTTATCCCCAATATTCACAGGAAAAACAGTAAATTTTAAGAATCAATTAAAAGGTGATACAGGTTTAAAATCATATTTGTTATTTTAAGTATGAATTAAGGGGCAACCCTTAACTGGCCAATTGGGCAAAAGCCGAGAGGTACAAATCCAAGGGGCAGAAAGTTCTGCAAAGCATCGCTCAACATGCAGAACGGGGGCATGGCGGTAGCGCATCAACGACGTGCCAAAACAACTGTTCTTTGCACCCCTAAAAGTGCAAGGAAACAGGGGTTTTTTAAAATGACTCTCAAAGGTACAAAATTTCAAATTAAAGTTTGGAAATACTTAATAACTATACCAAAAGGTCAAGTTAAAACCTATAAACAAGTTGCAAAAAGCATAAAAAGCCCAAAATCAGCTCGTGCTGTAGCCAATGCTTGTGCTAAAAACCCTTATGCCCCAAAAATACCTTGTCACAGAGTAATTAGGTCGGATGGAACCCTTGGAGGCTACTCTGGGAGAGGTGGAGTTAAGCAAAAGCGTAAATTACTTAGAGCTGAAAAAGTACCTATCTAGATTTATTTTGAGGCTTTTTTAGTCAAAAAGATCAATAAAATCAACGTTTTTTAATCTCTTTATCTGTTTTTTTTCTAAATAACATAATTCACCCTCCAGTTGTACCATATATCTGCCTATACCTTAAATTGACCCCTCTATGGGCGTTTAAAAGGTATATTCTAAGACTGCATCGCTCTATTATTTAACTATATAATTGCTTTTATCCTCCCCCACTTTTGAGGAATTTCATGATCACAATCTTTAAAAACCTGATTTATATGGATTATTGATATTTCATTATTTGCCAAAATTTTAGACTTTTGTGGAACATATTAAGTTTATTCAATATTAAATAATGAAAGTATATTCTTTAATTAAGTTAATAAAATTCAATAAATACAATTATTTATATATATTACTTAATCTAATACTTTAGATAATAGTAAATAAATAATACCTATTATTTAATTTTTTTTAAAAGCTTTTCTCTTCTAGAGATATAGATACCACTCAATACAATAATAAATAACCCTAAGAAAGTCCAGTTATCAGGGAAATCACTAAAGAAATAATAGCCTATGATGATGTTGGTAATGATCTCAAAATAACTAAATGGAGCTAATTTAGAAGCATCAGCATACTTTAGAGATAATATTAAAAATAAATGACCTACACAGGCAAATACACCTATAGCAGCCATCATTGACCACTGATTAATTGTCGGTTTAATCCAAACAAAAGGCATTACAGATGAAATAATAACAGCTCCCACTACACCAGTTAACAATAAAGTTAACAACGGGTTGTCTGAAGTACTCAATTTACGAGTAATAATTAAATAAAAACCATACATTAATCCTGTCCCAAGAGCGGAGACACTTGCTGAATTAATTTCTACAAAACCAGGTCTTATAACAACCAAGGATCCTATAAATCCTATAATTACAGCAAACCACCTTCTAAAACCCACTTTTTCGCCTAAAAAAATTGGAGAGAACGCAGTAACAATTAAAGGTGCAATAAATGCTAATGTTAATGCTTTCGCCAGAGAGATAACTGAAATTGCATAAAAAAAACAAATATTAGCGCTTAAAAGTATTAACCCTCTTAGAAATTGTAATTTAGGTTTATCCGTCCAAACAAGATTTTTTCGAAAAAAGAAAAACATAATTGGAAAAGTGAAAGCTACAGTAAAAAAATATCTAGCCCATGTAATCTGTAATACTGGAAGATCTGCACTTAAGTATTTAGCGAATCCATCCATAATTGGAAGCATTATCCATGCTAAAAGGTTAAAAGTTATCGCCTTCATTAAATAAATAAACTTAGATCATATTTTTTTCCAACAAAAAAAAGTAATCAAAAAATTAATCTTAATTAAAAAAAAATAATTCCATGAAACGATATTTTTGAAATTTGGATAATCAACTACTTTATAGATAACGAGAGGTAATAAAATTAAACCTAAAGCAGATAAAAGTATATTAAAATAAAATTTGAAATTAACAATTGAAATATATGAAAATAAATTAAATTTTTTTCTAAAAGAGATTGAAAGTAATAATTCAGATATAACAATAAAAAAAATATATATAAAAATACCTATTCGTCTAAAAAATCTATAGTAATCCCCTTCTCCAAGAAAAATGATATATAAAGAAAAGAAAAATATAGAAAAGATTCCTAGAATATATGATAATTTATATATGAAAGAATTTTTATTTTCTGAGATCAAAAGATAATTATACCTCCAATATAAAAAAGTAAAAAAAATAGAAATAAACATTAATGTCTTAAAAAAAAAATTTACAGGTGGATATCTACCTACTTGTGAGATAGATGTACAACCATCAATATTTGGAATACAAAAGTTTACGTAATTAAGTTTAATTGAAAAAAAATAAGACGACAAAACTGTAAAAACAGGTAATATAAAACATAAGATAGATATAAGCCTTATTTTATTTATCATTAATAAAAATATTTTAATGCCAAAAATACTACTAAAGGTATTGTAATAAATGACATTAAAGTAGATACAACTATTGTACTTGCAATACTATCAACAACTTTTTTTGGTGAATACATGCTACCAACTAGGTAATTTAATATAGCACTCGGCATTGCGCTTTGTATTAACAATACACCTGCGGCAAGTCCTGATAAATTAAAATTATGAATGATAATATATGCTATAACTGGCCCTAGTGTTACACGACAAAGGGACATTATTATCGAGTTTTTTAATGAAAATTTAAATCGTGTTAATGCGATACCTAAAGCCATTAAAACTAAAAAAATAGTTGCATAGGTTAATAAAAATGTGGTGTTCTCTAAAAATATTGGTGTTTTGATTTCAAAATATAAGAAAAGAACCGATATAATAATTGCGTATACTGGTGGACTTTTTACAAGAATATCAAAAGAAAAATTCTTTTTTGCTAAAAAAACACCTAGTGTAAAGTGAAATAATATGATGACAGAAGCTACAGCAGAAGCTACACCTAATCCCTGGGTTCCATAGGCAAAAAGGCAAATAGGAACACCCATATTACCTGTGTTCGGGAGTATTAATGGTGGTAGCTCCATACTCAAATCTTTTTTAAGTAAAAAAAGCAATATCAATCCAATAACTGCGAAACCAGCTATCATAATTATAGCATAGAAAAAATAGTGTACAAAAATACTTAAAGTGATTCCAGTAGTTGTTACTGTATAAAAGATCATCGCTGGCGTACCTATATTACCTGCAAAATTAGTAATAAAATTTGTATCAAACTTTGGATTTTTTTTCCCAAGATAGTAGCCAATACCAATTACAAAAAATACAGGAAAAATAACTTCAAAAATTTTAATATAGATTTCCATTATCAACTATAAAGTCTAATTAATATTGGAGCCTTAGTTATATTCTTATTTTTTTTTAGTAAATTAATACAATTTTTAGATTTTAATTCTGATGTTTTGTGAGTGATAATAACAATTGTAGCTTTTTTATTTTTTCTGTCTGGAGTTTGAATAATTCTTTGAATAGAAATCTTATGTTTGGCTAGATTATTAGTAATAGATGATAAAACACCAGGTCTATCTTTTACCTCAAATCTTAAATAAAGTGAGTTTGAATAGTTATTATTATCAAAATTTGTAATTTTTTTTCGTTTTAACGAACTTACACCAAAAGGTTTTTTAATATTTCCTCTTAGTATAGATAACAAATCAGATAATAATGAAGATGACGTAGGACCTGGACCAGCCCCCTCTCCTTGTAAAACACTTTGACCTATCGGTTTTCCCTCTAAAATCACAGCGTTCATAACACCATTTACATTTCCGATATAAGAGTTCTTATTTACTAAACATGGATGTACAGTTTCGAATAATTTATTATCTTTAATCTCACTTATTCCCAATAATTTAATACGTAGACCCAGTTGTCCAGCAATATTAATATCTTTCAAATCAATATTTTCTATTCCTTCCATGATACATTTATTTTTTGAAATTTTATTATTAAAAGATAAAGCTGATAATATTCTTACTTTTGCAAAAGCATCAAAACCATTTAAATCTAATTTTGGATTATTCGGTTCAGCATAACCAAGAGATTGTGCTTTTTTCAAAACCTTATTAAATGATTGATTGCTCTTTTCCATTTCAGTTAAGATATAGTTTGTTGTACCATTTAGTATTCCATAAACCTTTTTTATTTTATTAGTTGCTAAACCCTCTTTAATAGTTCTTAAAATTGGAATACCACCAGCAACTGATGCCTCAAATTCTAAATTAACTTTATTTTTTTCTGCTAAATTAGCTAGAAAATCTCCATGTTTAGCAATTAAAGCTTTGTTCGGAGTAATAACATGAACTTTTCTTTTTAGAGCCATCTCTACAATCTTTTTTGAGATACCATCTGACATGCCAACAACTTCAAATAAAATATCAATTTTTTTATCTTTTAAAATCTTAAGTGGGTTTGAATAAAAAATCTTTTTATCTATTTTAAATTGTCTTTTTTTATTTTTATTTTTAGCTGAGATAGCTACAATATTAATCTTTTTACCCGTCTTATTTTCAATATCTTTTACTTTCAGTTTTAATTCTTTGTATAAATAACTACCTATCTGTCCTAGTCCAATTATTGCGATATTTAATGTTTTATTCATTTAATCATCTATATTAGGATATGGATTTTTAATAGCATATTCGTCAAGTTTAACTTTAAATTCCTCGAAGCTAAGGTCATCTGAAAATTCAAATTTATATGAAGAATCTTTTTTACTCAAATTTGAGCAACCATAAAGCAATAAAGCAATAAAAATAGTTCTTATAATCATTTTAGACCTTCATCTTTTTTAAAATTAAATTTCAAATTCATATTTTGAACGGCCTGACCAGCTCCACCTTTAATCAAATTATCTATCGCTGATAATATTATTATATTTTTTTTATTATTTGTTTTACAAACTGATATAAAACATGAATTTGTGTTAATTACATCATTTGTACTTATCATGGTATCATTCTTTAAAATTTTTATATAATTTTGATTTCTATAAAAGATTTTAAGTGTAGAATATATGTTATTTATCGAAATACCATTTTTTAAATTCAAATAAATTGTGCTTAGGATTCCTCTGAACATGGGAGAAATATGTGGTGTAAATGTTAAATCAATTTTAAAATTTGTGTATTTTTTAAGTTCTTGAAAAATTTCCGAATTGTGTCTGTGAAAACCTACTCCATATGCACTTAAAGACTCATATAAATTTTGGTTCTTATATTTTTTATGGACCCCTCTTCCGGCTCCTGAGTAACCAGATTTTGAGTCAACTATGATATCATTATTAATTAATCTTTTTTTTTGAATTATTGGAATTAATGGTAATAATATTGAGGTAGGATAACATCCAGGACAACTTATTATTTTAAAATTTTTTACTTTATCTTTTGTTATTTCAGGTAAAGCATAAATACTTTTTTTATTATTTGTAATTGCTTTATGTTTCTTTTTGTACCATTTTAAATAATCAGAAGCTTTTTGAAGTCTAAAATCTGCTGCAAGATCAATTAAAGTATTTTTTTCTAATAAAATTTTTGAAATTTTTTGGGCCTGACCATTAGGTAGTGCTGTAAATATAATATCAATATTCTCTAAAAGACCTTTTCTAAACTTCTTTATAGTCGGTAATTTTGTCCCTTTTAATGATTTGTCAAAATGAGAAATTTTTTTTCCTATAGAGGAATTTCCACATAAATACATTATTTTTATGTTTTTATGTTTTATAAGTAATTTAATTAATTGAATACCAATGTATCCAGTTGATCCAGCGATTAAAACATTTAGCTTACGCATTTTTTATTATAACAGTTAATTATTAAAAAAAAATTATCTTTTAGAAAATTGAAAGCTTCTTCTTGCTTTTTTTCTACCAGGCTTTTTTCTTTCAACTGCCCTGGAGTCTCGAGTGGTTAATTTTTCAGTTTTTAGTGAAGATTTAAAACTTTGATCAAACATAACTAAGGCTTTGGAAATACCGTGAACCAATGCCCCGGCTTGTCCAGTTGGACCACCACCTTTTACACTGCATCTTACATCGTATTGAGTTGCTTGATTTATAATTTCAAAAGGTCGTACTATTTGCATTTTATGATTTTCACTTGAAAAATATTCACTGAACAATTTCCCATTTACATAGATTTTACCAGAACCTTTTTTAAGCCAAACTTTTGCTATGGATTTTTTTCTTCTCCCAGTTGCGTATTTGCTATCTTTAAAATCAAGCTTGATTTTCTCTTTTTTTGCAGTGATTTGAGTATTTTCCATACTAATTTCTTAATACATTTTTTTTATTTAATTTTTGTATCTCTATGATCGTTGGATTTTGAGCTGAATGAGGATGCTCATTTCCAGGATATATTTTTAGTTTACTAAGTTGGTTCTTACCCAAAACTCCGCCTGGTAGCATTCTTTTAACTGCTAATTTTAGAACTTCACCTGGTTTTTTTTTATGTAATGATTCTGGTGTTGATTCTTTAATTCCTCCCGGATGACCTGTATGTCTAAAATATTTTTTATTCTTAAATTTATTTCCAGTAAATTTTATCTGTTCAATATTTTTTACAATAACAAAATCCCCATCATTCATATGGGGTGTATAAGTGGTTTTATTTTTTCCTCTTAAAATAAGTGATATTAATGAAGCTAATCTCCCTACTATGGCGTTCTTTGCATCAATCTCATACCATTTGGCATTAATGTCAGCTTTTTTAACAAATTTTGTCATGAAGCCGGATTAATACTTACAAAAGTCCTCGTTGTCAATTTATTAGATATCAAAAAAGACTATAATAATTGATAAATTGTGTTAGTTTCTAACAATTAAACAAAATTTTTATATCTATAAGGAGATTAAATGACAGATAAGAAAAAAGGTACAGACTCAAAAACTTACAAGTTTGATACATTAAGTTTACATGCAGGGTATCAGCCACATAAAAATGCTGGATCTAGACAAGTACCAATTTATCAAACAACTTCCTACCTTTTTGACGATGTAGACCATGCTGCAGCCCTTTTTAATTTAGAGAGAGGTGGGCATATTTATAGCAGAATATCAAACCCAACAGTGGCTGTCTTAGAGGAAAGAGTTGCTTCGTTAGAGGGTGGAACAGCTGCGTTAGCGACATCTTCAGGTATGAGTGCAATTTTTTTAGCAGTTATGACATTATGTGAAGCTGGGGATCATTTAGTTGTATCATCTCAATTATATGGAGGCACAGTAAACTTATTTAGGCTTACACTTCCAAAATTTGGTATCAAAACCACTTTTGTTAAGCCAAGAGACACAGAGGGGTTTAAAAAAGCGATACAAAAAAACACTAAAGGAATTTTTGGTGAACTTGTAGGTAACCCGGGGAATGAAATAATGAATATGCCTGAAATTGGTAAAATTGCTCATGAGGCTGGTATACCTTTGATGATTGATGCTACTTATCAAACACCATACTTGTGTAAACCAATAGAACACGGAGCTGATATTGTTGTTCATTCACTAACAAAATGGATGGCTGGACATGGTTCTTCAATGGCTGGCATAATTGTTGAGGGTGGCAAATTTGATTGGATGCAAAATGATAAATTTCCAACAATGACACAACCTTATGAGGGTTATCATGGATTATCTTTTGCAGAAGAATTTGGTCCAACAGCTTTTACCATGAAGGCAAGAGCTGAAGGAATGAGAGATTTTGGACCATGTTTGAGTCCTCAGAACGCGTGGAATGTATTACAAGGTATAGAAACATTATCTGTTCGAATGCAAAAACACTGCTCTAATGCAGAAAAAATGGTTAAATATCTTTTAGAACATGACAGCGTAGCATGGGTTTCTCATCCTAGTGTTCCTGATCACCCTGATCATGATCTTGCAAATAAATTACTTCCAAATGGTAAGGGATCAATGATTGCGTTCGGTATTAAAGGTGGTAAGGAAGCGGGTGAAGCATTCATTAACAATGTTAGATTAGCTTCCCATCTAGCTAATGTTGGGGATACTAGAACTTTAGTTATTCACCCTGCATCTGCCACACACTCACAAATGGATGAGGCTACATTAAAATTTGCGGGTTTATCTCATGATATGATCAGATTATCTGTGGGTATTGAAGATATAGATGATATTAAGAATGATTTTGAAAATGGATTCAGAGCTGCTAGGAAACCTAGACTCGTATCCAATCAATGAAATTTCAAGTCAATAATAATGAAGTTTATGCCTCCACAGGAGGCAGACCATTTGACAAAAATAAACCATTGATAATTTTTGTTCATGGAAGTGGTTTGACACATATGACATGGGTACTTCAAACAAGATATTTTGCATTTCATGGTTATAGTGTTCTTGCTTTAGATATGCCAGGTCATGGTCTATCGGGTGGTGAAAGTTTAAAATCAATTGAGGAGATGGCTGATTGGATAAGTGATGTAATAGATGCGGTAGGATATAAAGAAGCCTCATTAGTTGGTCATTCACAAGGTTGTTTGGTTACAGTAGAGTGCACAGCAAGAAATCCAAAAAAAATAAAGACCTTAAGTCTTATGGGTGGTGCTGGTGCTATACCAATGAATCCAGAATTATTATCTTTAGCTGAAAATAATGATCCAAAAGCAGTAGAACTAATGATGGACTGGGCTCATGGTCCTGCTGGTCATTTTGGAGGACATCCTGTTCCAGGATTATATCATTTAAATACAGGATCTATGTTAGCAAAAACAAGAACAATTAAAAATACTCTTGGTGTAGATTTTAGAGCATGTGATAATTATAAAAATGGCTTTGACGCTGCAAAAAAAATTAAAATACCCACTCTATCTATACTCGCAACAGATGATAAAATGTGTCCAGTAAAAGAAGGAAAAAAACTTGCTAATTTAATTAGTGGAAGCCAAGTTGATATCATTGATAATTGTGGTCATATGATGCTTCTAGAAGAGGCAGATAGAGTTCTTAAGGTTTTAAAAAAATTTATAACAACATATTATCCAGTAAATAAATAAAATTTACTACTTAAATGAAAACAAATTTTAGATTTTTTGATAATAGACAAAAATATCTTCTTTTTGTAACTACAACTAATGAAAAAAATAGAATTGCTGACGTTATAAAACCCATTGTGAATAAACTAAATCCCAAGTATCCAGCACTCAAAATATTTGACGCGGGAATGGGAGATGGATCTTTATTAATGAATGTAATGAGACAATGTCATCAAAAAATGCCTCATATTCCCCTATTTGTTTCAACAAAAGAAATAAGCATGGAAGATGTAAGACTTGGGCTAGAAAAACTGCCTGACAGATTCGTTGAACATAAGAATACTGTTTTTGTAATATCGAATTTAAACTACGTAGAGTCAACATCTCTAAAATCTAATGATAAAATTAAACAAAAGAAAATAAATTGGAAAATAGTCAAATTAAAAGGAACATCCTCTTTAGATTTTGCAAATCAACTAAGAAAGCTGAACAGAGGTTTTTTAAATAAAAAATGGCAGATAGAAAGAAATAGCAAAACAGGTAATCCTACCTATAAAGAACCATCAGTTATAATTATATATAGAAAAGACCAAGAGTTTTCTTTAAAAAGTATTATTCCAAAAAAAAATAATGGAAAAACTTTTTTTGATTTAATAATTGCATCTCAACCGTATAGATCCAGAATTCCAGCAGAAAAAAAGGTTAAATATGTCATTAATCCAATGATTAGGTCATTAGAAAAAAAAGGGAAGTTAGTTGTAGTGCATGCATGTGGAAATGATCCAGCTAATAAAATAATTAAAAAAATTTGGCCTAATGAAAATCCATTTCCAACATTATTCGAATCAATATTGAGTTTTATAAAAAAGGATACAGACAAAAAAATTTTGAAAAATTTAAAATTTTCAAAAAAGAAAAAATTTAAATACGTTCTAAGAGCACTGCCCAATGAAATATCTGGGGGAATCGCAACATCATTAATATTTTCAGCGTGGAATGCATCTGTCTATGTCAACCAAATATCTGATGAGCAAATTATGAAAGCTGAAAGAAATAACGATTATCAAAAGATTGTAAAAAAAGTAGTAAATCAACATAAAGGTTTATATTTCAATAATGAAATATTTATTATTGAAAAAAAAAATTAATTAAATCTATTTTTAAATAAGAAATTCAAAGTTGAAGCAACCAAGAGTATTGAACTAAATTGATGTAATGAAGCTAAAATAATATTAGCACCTGTCATGATCGTTAAAATTCCCAAAATTACTTGAAGAATAATTATAAATCCAAGTATGTTTATTGATTTAAAAAGTTGATTAATTTTATTTTTATAAATGAGAAAATACATAAGACTATAAATAATCAAAATTATATAAGCTAGATTTCTATGAATAAATTGCACTAAAGATGGATCACTTAATGCTGAAATTCTGAAAAGACTTCTAAAACGATTGTCATCGGGAAAAAAATTATCACCCATCAGAGGCCATGAATTATATATTTTACCTGCATCCATGCCCGCAACGAAAGCACCAACTATTATCTGTAAAAAAATAAGCACTAGAAAAATTTCAGGTAAATATTTTTTTAACTTTCTATTTAAAATCATATTATTTTTTAAACTTAAATAATTCCAATAAATTAAAGATAGAATAATAAATGCAAATAATAAATGAATTGAAAGTCTAAAATGGCTTACATCCACATTGTTGATTAGACCACTTTGAACCATGTACCATCCTAAAAAGCCCTGAAAGCAAATTAATAAAAAAATAATATAGTATCTGTTAGTTTTATGTAAACCAACTTTAAATGTAAAATAAATTAAAGGGAAAAAAAATACTAAACCGATTAATCTTCCAAAAAATCTATGAGCCCATTCCCACCAAAAAATTATTTTAAATTCTTCTAAACTCATTGAAAAATTTTGTAACTTAAACTCTGTAGTATTCTTATAAGTTTCAAAATAAATTTCCCATGACACAGTGTTTAATGGAGGAATTAAGCCTTTAAAAAGTTCCCATTCAGTTATAGATAGGCCCGAGTCAGTAAGTCTAGTCAAACCACCAATTACAATCATTGTAGCCACTAAAAAAAACATCAATAATAGCCAATATGAAATGTAATCTTTATATTTATGATTTGTTTCTTTATACATAATTTTTAGATATAGTATTTTAAAATTATTCCAATTGTGTAAATGTCGCCAATTAATATTAAAAAACTAAATAAATTGAGAAAAAAACTTGATTCTTTAGATAATAAGCTATTAAGACTCATCAAAATTAGGACAGGTTTAGTAACCAATGTACTTAAACTTAAGATTTATAAAAAGGAAATTGTTGATAAAAAAAGAATTAAAAAAATTTTAAATAATATTAGAAAAAAATCAATTAAACAAAAAATCGATCCAAAAATTACTAATAGAATATGGAAAAATATGATTTTGTCATATATTGATTTTGAAAAAAGAAATTTTAAAAAGAAGTAATTATTTACTATGAGGTGGAAGTTTTTTTTCAACAAAAAACTCGTGTTTTCTTGTATCTGGATTATATTTTTTCACTTTTAGTTTAATTTTTGCTTTTTCGCCGCCAGCTGGTTTTTTTACATAATAAAAAAATCGACTATCTGGTTTGGACTCGGGTACCAATCTTACTTTGATATGAGTTTTTTTAGCCATTTTATTCTTTTAAATTCTTAATTAATTTTGATAAATTCTCAATTTTTACTTTTAAATTATTTAATTTTATAGAATGATTAAATTTTTCGTCAAGTTTTAAAAAATCTTCTTTTTCTAAAGCTTTCTTCGCACCATTTATAGTCATACCTTGCTTTTTTAATAGAAAATATATTTTTTTAAGTAATTCAATATTTCTTTTATCATAATATCTTCTATTACCATTTAATATCTTTGGTTTTAATTGTTTAAATTCTTTTTCCCAAAAACGAATTGTATGTGTTGGTAATGAATGACTTTTTTTTGACTTTAAATTTAATATTTTAACGACTTCACCAATTGTTTTGTATGCACTATCAAGTTTAGACATTGTTATTTAATGAATTGATAAGTAGCTTAAATTCTTTAGATGGTTTGAATAATACCACATCTCTTTTAGTAATTGTTTTTTGTTCTTTCGTTTTTGGATTGCGGCCAATGCGAGATTTTTTTGTTCTTATTGTAAAAGTACCAAATTTAGATAATTTTAATTTTCCAGATTGGTGCAAGTTGTTAATAATCAAGTCAAAAAAATCCTCAATTAAACTTTCGGCTATTTGTTTTGAAAAACCTATCTGCATGTATACTTGATTAATAAGGTCTTTTCTTGTTAAATTTAATCTCATATTAAATATTACTTTTTATTTTATCAATTAAATTTCCCATTATTATTTTATTACATACTTCAAGTGAGTTAGAAAAGCCTATAAAATCTGTTCCACCATGACTTTTTACAACTGGTGCATCTAATCCAATAAAAATTGCACCATTGTACCGTCTTGGATCTAATCGCTTTTTAAATTTTCTTAAATTTGAAATATTTAGTAATGAAGAGATTTTACTAATGAGCGAACCTTGAAGAGCTAATTTTAATTCATCCATAATGAAATTTGCTGTACCTTCGGCAGTTTTAAGTGCTACATTTCCTGTAAAACCATCAGATACAATAACATTAACTTTACCATCCATTATCTCATTTCCCTCTATGTAACCATCAAAATCGAAATTCTTTTTTTTAATTTCATTTAATTTCTGGAAAGTTTCTTTAATTATCTCATTGCCTTTTAGTTCCTCAGATCCAATATTTAATAATGCAACATTTGGATTTTTTTCTGGATAAAGAGATTTGTACAATGATGCACCCATAATAGAAAAATCAATTAAATTTTTTGAACTACACTCAATATTTGCGCCTAAATCTAAAACCACACTCATATCAGTTTTATTTGGCCATAGAGCTGATAGTGCTGGCTTATCAATATTTTCAATCATCTTTAAGTTTAATTTTGAAATAACAAGCAGTGCACCAGTATTTCCCGCAGAAATAACTATATCCGACTCTTTTTTTTTGACACTTTCTATTGCAAGCCACATACTTGTTTTTTTGCCTCTCTTAGCAGCTTCAAGTGGGCTATCAGTGCTTTTTACTTTTTCTTTTGTATCAAATATTTCATAATAACTTTTATCAATCTCATTATTTAGATAATTTAATATTTCAGATTTATCTCCAAAAATCTTATAAAAATTATTCTTATTTGACTTGTGATTATGAATTATTCCGTCAATAATTTTTTTTGGAGAATTGTCCCCACCCATTGCATCTATTGCAATCTTTACTGAATCAATCATTAGCTGATTTTAAAGTATTTATTCTTTAGGGTCTATAACTTGACGACCTTTATACATGCCTGTTTTTAAATCCAAATGATGGGGTAATCTGTATTCACCCGATTTTTTATCCTCTATTATATTTTTTGAGGAATATTTCATATTTTTTGCTCTCCTCATGCCTGTTCGAGATGGTGTTTGTTTTCTTTTAGGAACCGCCATAATTATTTGTTACTTACACTTTTTAAGTAAGAATTCAAAGTTTTTTTTGAAAGCATATCATTAAATTCGTCAAAATATTCAACAATATTTGAAATATTACCAAAATTAATTAAAATTTTCGAAATTTTACTTTTTTTTACATCTTCACTATCTTTATCCCAAAAATGTATATCAGATACTATCGAATGAAATAAATTTATATAGTCCTTCATTTTTTTATTAATAGATTGATCTCCATAACCAATTTCTCTAATGCTTAGTTCAATTTGTCGGAAGTTAAAATCATATAAGTCTTGTAACGTTTTTTTTTCATTTTTATCCTTAAAGTTTTTTAGTAAAAAGGCAAAATGTAATAAAAATATAGTTAATCTATCAGAAAAAATGTCTTGTTTTTTTAGACTTGAATAAAGTTTTTTATTTGTGGTTAAATAAACTAAATTATTGTAAATTTTTAAGTAATCTTTATTCATGAAAACTGTATTTATTATATTAGTATTATTTACGCTTACTGCAAGTTGCACTTTTGACAAAGTTGTAAAAAAACATGGGGTTCGAAACTTAGAAAAGAAACAAGAAAAACTAGTTATTCTTGAAAGCAATAAAAATGATATTCAAGAAATTTTAGGACCTCCATCAACCAAAAGTGTATTTGATAATGACTTATGGATCTATATTGAAAGAGAAATCACTAATGAAAAACTAATTAAATTGGGTTCAGAAAAATTACTTACTAACAATGTATTATTTTTAGAAATAGATGCTAAGGGTTTATTAATTAAAAAAAAATTTTATGACATAAATGAAATGAATAATATAAAATTAAGTAAATTATCAACAGAGGCTAAATACAGTAAAAATTCTTTTATTTATGAATTTTTATCTAGTATGAGACAAAAAATAAACGATCCACTAGGTAAAAGAAAAAAACCTTAATTTATTTTTATCCTGCGATCACAGCTAAAAGTAAAAGTGCAACAATGTTTGTAATTTTAATCATTGGATTGACGGCAGGTCCTGCAGTATCTTTATATGGATCTCCAACTGTGTCACCTGTTACAGCCGCTTTGTGTGCATCCGAACCTTTACCTCCATAGTTTCCGTCCTCAATAAACTTCTTAGCATTGTCCCATGCACCACCACCAGCTGTCATTGATACAGCGACAAATAATCCAGTTATTATTACTCCTAACAACATAGCACCAACTGACGCTAATGCTGCAACCTGTCCACCAATTGCAAAAATTATTAAGTATAAAACTATTGGGGACAAAACAGGCAACAGTGAAGGTATTATCATTTCTTTTATTGCAGCTACTGTTAATAAATCAACAAGTTTTGCATAATCTGGTTTTTGTTTTCTTTTCATTATTCCAGGATACTTTTTAAATTGTCTTCTTACCTCTATTACAACAGCGCCACCTGCTCTTCCAACAGCTTGCATCCCCATAGATCCAAATAGATAGGGCAACATACCACCGATTAATAAACCGACAACAATATAAGGATTAGATAAATCAAATGTAACAACGATACCCTCCAATTTTGAGCCAGCTACTTTAGAAAAATGTTTAATGTCCTCTGTATAAGCAGCAAATAAAACAAGCGCACCAAGGCCCGCAGAGCCAATAGCATATCCCTTGGTCACTGCTTTAGTTGTGTTACCAACAGCATCTAAAGCATCTGTAGTTTTTCTAACATTATTTGGTAATTTAGACATTTCTGCAATACCGCCTGCGTTATCAGTAACTGGTCCATACGCATCTAAAGCTACAACCATACCAGCTAAAGCTAACATTGTTGTTACAGCTATTGCAATACCATATAGTCCAGCAATCTGATTAGTAATCAATATACCAGCGACTATAATTAAAGCTGGTATTGCAGTTGCTTCCAATGAAATTGCTAACCCTTGAATTACATTTGTTCCATGTCCTGTTGTTGAAGAACTGGCAACACTTCTTACAGGTCTATAGTTAGTACCTGTGTAATATTCAGTAATCCATATTAACAATCCAGTGATAATTAATCCGATTATACCACAATAATATAAACTTAAACCTGTAAATGATTTTTCATCTAAAACATAAGAATTGTCTAACCCTAGAACAAAATTAGTTACTGGATATAAAATAACTAATGAGGCTAAAGCTGATACAACGAATCCTTTGTATAACGCACCCATAACATTTTTACTTTTGCCAAGCTTTACAAAAAAAGTTCCAATTATTGATGTTAAAATACATGCACCACCAATTGTTAGTGGGTAAATCATCATTAATAAGTCGCCGGGAAAAAAAATTGAGGATAAAACCATTGTTGCAACAATAGTCACAGCATAGGTTTCAAATAAATCTGCAGCCATTCCTGCACAATCTCCTACATTATCACCAACATTGTCAGCAATCACAGCTGGATTTCTTGGGTCATCTTCAGGAATTCCCGCTTCTACTTTTCCCACCAAATCAGCTCCGACATCAGCACCTTTTGTAAAAATACCACCACCAAGTCTTGCAAATATAGAAATCAATGATGCACCAAAACCAAGTGCAACTAATGCATTAACAATCTCTCTTTCATCTATATTAAACATCAATAATAAATAATAATATACAGCAATTGCTAGAAGTGCTAAACCAGCAACTAACATTCCTGTAACCGCTCCAGACTTAAAAGCTACTGAAAGACCACTAGCTAATCCTTTTCTAGATGCTTCAGCAGTTCTTACGTTTGCTTGAACTGAAACTAACATTCCAACGTAACCAGCTATACCAGATAAAGCAGCACCTATTAAGTAACCTAATCCAACTAACATACTGAAAGCAAAACTTACAATAATTAGAACAACGATACCAACGATAGCAATTGTTTTATATTGTCTTGCTAAATAAGCTTTAGCCCCTATTTGTATTGCTGATGCAATATCTTGCATTTTTGAGTTTCCAGTGCTTGAATTTAAAATATTTTTTCCAGTAAGATATCCATAAATTATTGATAATAATCCTGCTCCAATCGTATATAAAAGGATAGTTTCAACAGTTGAATTCATATATTCCTTAATTATGAAGTTGGTTGTTTATTTTAAAAATCGGACAATACAAAAAAGGATGTAAAACGCAATAAATAACTTCTAAAATTTATGAAAATAACCTTTATTTTTAATCCCAATTTTATTCCCTTTTTCATCAATTATTTGTGTTTTTTGAGTGCCTGGGCAAATTTTTCCAATTTTTGAAATCTTAATACCTAAGGTTTTAAAAGTTTTTTCAACGATTCTAGACTTTTTTTTAGAGGCCGTGAAAAGTATTTGATAGTCATCACCTTTTGATATGAAGTCAATTTTTTTTAATTTTTTTAATAAAATTAGATCACGAAGATGTTTTGATATTGGAACATCAGTTAAATTAATCTGGTATGATAGATTTTGATTGTTAATGAGTTTGTCTAAATCAGTAAAAAGACCATCAGAAATATCTATTGAAGTATTAGCAAACTTAAATAATCTTTTAGTTAAATTTTCATATAATTCTGGAAGATAATATTTCTTAAGAAAATATTTTTTAAAATATTTATTAACTGAGATTTCTTTTTTTAAAATTCTTAACCCCATATAGCTATCACCTAGATTACCTGTTACATAGATATCATCATTTAATTTTGCATTATTTCTAAATATTATATTTTTGGAATAACCAACAGTTATTATAGTAAAACTTAATTTATTTGAAAAAATTGTATCTCCACCAGATAAATAAATTTGAAATTTCTTTTGTTCTTGTTCTAGCGATTTAGAAATCTTTTTTAAATTTGATTTATTAAATGTTTTGCTATTCCCAGCACCAGAAATAAAATAATATTTTGGCTTAACTCCTTTGCAAATTAAATCTGAGATTGAGGATCTAATTATTTTCTTAATTACTAAGTTAGGATATTTAAAATTTAAAAAATGAGTTTTTTCTATATAAGAATCTACAGAAATAATTAATTTTTTTGATTTATCAAAAAAAACATCATCATTAAGATATAATGAATTCTTATTATCTAAAGATAATTTGGAAAAATAATCTTTAATTATCCTATATTCTTGCATCATTAGATCTTAATTTTTTTGCAGCATTGTCTAATAATGCGTTAAGATATTTTATTTGAGAAGTGTCTAAAAAAAGATTTGATGCATTAAGATATTCTTTTATTATAATATTTATTGAAACATTGGGCCTATATAGAATCTCATATGTTGCAGATTTTAAAATAACCTGGAAAATTTTATCTAATTTATATTTGTTAAATTTCTCTCCTAACTTTTTGTCTAATTCTTCCACAATAATCTCATTTCTTTCTATTGTACCTAACACAATGTCTTTAATAAATTTTTTGAATCTATGTTTTGGAAAATCTATTTTTTCATCATTATTAAATAAAAAACCATATAATTTTTGAATAATAATTACTCTCGGGTTATTTTTAGAGCTGTACATTGTTTTCATTTTTGGGATAAAACTGATACAATTGCATTAGCTGCCTCAGCACCTTTCTTCTTTCTCTCTTTTGCTTGTTTCATATTTAAACAAGTAAGTATTCCGTTTCCAATTGGCTTTTTAAAATTTACAGCTAAGTTCATAATAGCGTCTATT
This sequence comes from uncultured Pelagibacteraceae bacterium, assembly GCA_902518185.1. GTDB lineage: Bacteria > Pseudomonadota > Alphaproteobacteria > Pelagibacterales > Pelagibacteraceae > Pelagibacter. Next base: position 47,672 of record CABYFG010000004.1, read on the forward strand.
GAGGATTTAGATATGTAATCAAAGTGTGGAGTTTGGCCTTTTATGACACATCCAATTGCAATAAAAGCATCAAATCTTTTCTGATGTTTTGATATTGTAATCGGTATTTCAAAAACACCAGGAACTTTAATTATTTTTATTTTAAAATTTTTTGGAAGATTTTTTTTCGCACTATCTAACAAACCTAAAGAAATATCTTTATAATAATCAGCTGAAACTATTAAAATTTTTTTCATTATATTAGTTCTTGTTTAGTAATCTTAATATTATATCCCTCGAGACCAACAACTTTTTTTGGTGTTTTAGTAATTAATATCATCTTTTTAATTCCTAAGTCTTTTATTATTTGAGCACCAATACCATAATTTCTTATTAAATTATCTTTATCTTTTTTTTTTAAATCTTTATTTTTATAACTTTTTAATGTTTGAGAAACAGAATTTAAATTTGTATCTTTAATAAATACAAGTACGCAATTACTATATTTTTTAAAATAGTTTAGAGTTTTATCAAATGAATTAGGTAATTTTTGACTCATCAAATAATTATAAACTATATTTGATGAAATAACTCTGACACGTGGTGTTACATTTCTTTTAATTGATCCTTTTATAAGTGCAAAATGTTCTGATCCATCTAATAAATTTTCATATATCCTAATTTTATAATTTTGATCTTTAATCTTTATTTTAGATATTTTTTTAAGTTTGATTAATTTTTCTTTTTTTAATCGATAAGAAATAAGATCTTCAATTTTTCCAACTTTAAGTTTGTGCTTATGAGCAAAATTAAAAAGTTCATGTCCTTTGGCCATTGTTCCGTCCTCATTCATTATTTCGCAAATAACTGCTGAATTATTTTTTTTTGCTAATTTTGAAATATCGACTGATGCTTCGGTGTGACCAGCCCTTACAAGTACACCACCATCTTTTGCAATTATTGGAAATACATGACCAGGAGATACAATATCTTGTTTATTTACGTTTTTTTTTGAAGCTATTCTAATAGTTCTCGCTCTGTCTCTTGCTGATATGCCAGTTGTAATACCTTTTTTAGCTTCTATTGAGATTGTAAAAGCTGTTTGATTTCTAGATTTATTTACAGGTGACATTAAAGATAAATCTAATTTTTTAGCTTGGAGACTATCTAAGGCTAAACAAATAAGGCCTCTTCCATATTTAGCCATAAAGTTAATATTCTTTGCATTTGTATCTGAGGTTGACATAACTAAATCACCCTCATTTTCTCTTTTTTCATCATCAACTAAAATGTACATACCCCCTTTTTTGGCAACATTTATTATAGTTTCTATTGATGAATAATTATTTTTTTTCATAAAAATAGTTTCTAACGTATTTTGAAAGAATATCTATTTCTACGTTAACTAAATTACCTTTTTTAAGAGATGATAAATTTGTTAATTTATAAGTATGAGGAATTATCCAGATCTGAAAACCTTTTTTCGTCACTTTAGAAATTGTTAATGATATACCATTTATACTAATTGAGGCTTTTTCGATTATATTTTTTCTCTCTTTTTTATTAATTTCAAAATCAAATAGATAAGATTTATCAATATTTTTTACTGATAATATTTTCCCAACAGTGTCAACATGTCCTTGGCAAATATGCCCTGAAATTTTTTGACCATATTTAAGAGGAAGTTCTAGATTAATTCTATCATTTAACTTTATATATTTAAATTTTGATCTTTTTATTGTTTCATTTGATAAATAAAATTCCATAATTCTTTTTTTTATTGAAATTAGAGTAAGACAAACTCCATCACAAGCTACAGAAACACCTATATCTTTTAAACCTAGTTTTAGATTAGATTTTACAAAAATATTTATTCCTTTTGGTCTTTTAATTATTTTTGTTATTAAACCTTTGTTAAAAATAATTCCATTAAACATTTCAATTTTTGTAAATAGTTAATTTATCGGTAGCTAATTTTGAGTTTATCTTATGTTTATTATATTTGGTATTTAAAATGCTGAAAGAGGTAAAATTAACATGTTTTTTGTTTTTAGATAAATTTTTTGAACTTCTAAACATATAAAATTCATTAAATAGTTTCTTTTGAAGAAAATTTTTTGTTAATATGTCTCCACCCTCTACTAGTAGATTTCTTACTTCCATTTTATATAAATCTTTTAGAATTTTTTTTAGATCTAAATTTTTGTATTTATTTGTAGATTGTTTAATTAAAATGGTACCTCTCTTTTTTAAAAGTTTTATTTTTGATTTATCGTTGGAATTATGGAAAATTATAGTATTTTCATTTTTTATTGATTTAGCTATATAACTTTTCAAATTTATTTCTAAATTTCTATCTAAAATAATTCTTTTTGGGGAGAATTGACTAAAACCCTCCAATCTACAATTTAGTTTTGGATTATCGATATTTAGCGTTTTGCCAGAAATCATTATACCATCACTTTTTAATCTTAAATAATGAGTTAATTTATCAGATGTTTTATCAGTAATTCTCTTTGATATTTCGCTGTAAATAACCTTATTCTTTGATACCGCAATTTTTCCAATTACATATGGAAGTTTCTTTTTTCTGTTAAAAAAATAAGATCTATATAAATTTTCTGCATCTTTTCTTAAAAGCCCCTTTTTAACTCTAATGTTGTTTTTTCTTAATATTGAATAACTCTTGCCTTTTACTTTTAAATCGATGTCATCCATTGAATAATAAACTTCTCCGATTTTATTCTTTATAATATTTTTGGTACAGGGTGGAGTTTTGCCATAATGATTACATGGTTCTAAAGAAACATACATTTTTGTGTCCTTTAAATTTTCTGAACAATTTAAAATAGCGTTATGTTCTGCATGAGGTCTGCCATTATAGCCTGTTTGTCCTATAGATATTATTCTATTATTCTTTACAATTACACATCCAACCGAAGGATTGTTTCCTGTTAAACCTCTTCGCGCATTAGCTAAATTTAAAGCTAATCTCATGAAATTTTTATCTTGAGTTGAAAATTTATCTTTTTTTGTAGACATCTAGCTTGTCCACAAATTGTACGAAATCTTGTTCTTCTCTAAAATTTCTGTATACAGATGCAAATCTAACATAAGCTACTGGATCAAGTTCCTTTAAACCTTCCATGACCATTGTTCCGATTGTATTACTTGCAATTTCATTCTGTCCTAGTTCTTCTAAAGATCTTGTAATTCGACTAATAAATTTTTCGACAGTTTCCGTATCTAAAGGTCTCTTTTTTAATGCAATGTAAATTGACTTAGCTAATTTGTCTCGATCAAAAGAAGATTTCCTTCCATTTTTTTTTACAACCATTACCTCACGATGCTGAATTCTCTCAAATGTAGTAAATCTTGCACCACAACTACATAGTCTTCTTCTACGAATCGCAGTTCCATCTTCTGTAGGTCTGGAGTCAACTACAGAAGTTTCCCCTTTTTTCTCACAAGGACAGATCATTTATTCAAATTTTTATAAATTGGAAAATTAGAACATAAACTTATAACTTCTTGTCTCACTTCATTTTCCACTTTACTATTATCCTCTGGATTTTCAGATAATCCTTTTATTACTTTAGTTATTAATTCACCTACTTTTTCAAATTCCTTTAAGCCAAATCCTCTTGTTGTAGCAGCTTGTGAACCAAGTCTAATACCTGAGGTTATCATTGGTTTTTCTGTATCAAAAGGGATTCCATTTTTATTACAAGTAATATTGGCTCTACATAAACTCTCAGAAGCTATATTTCCTTTTACACCAAAAGGTCTCAAGTCAACTAACATTAAATGTGTATCTGTGCCACCTGAATATATTTTAAATCCATTATTTTTTAAAGTTTCCGCTAACATTTTAGCGTTTGCTAAAACATTCTTTATGTAAGTTTGAAACTCTGGTTTTAATGCTTCAAAAAAACCTGCAGCTTTGGCAGCAATGATATGCATTAAGGGACCACCTTGATAACCAGGAAAAACAGCCGTATCAAATTTTTTTCCAAGATCTAAATCATTTGATAAAATAATTCCACCACGTGCGCTTCTGAATACTTTATGGGTTGTGGATGTTACAACATGTGCATAGTCACAAGGATTTGGATATCCTTTGCCGGCTACTAAACCAGAAAAATGAGCCATGTCTACCATAAGATATGCACCAACTTTATCAGCAATTTCTCTAAATCTTTTAAAATCAATTACTCTTGAATACGCACTACCACCAGCAATAATTAATTTTGGTTTATGTTCTAGAGCAAGTTTCTCAACATTATCATAATCAATTAGTTCAGATTTTTTATCTACGTCATAACTTATTGCATTAAACCATTTACCCGACATTGAAATTTTCAATCCATGAGTTATGTGACCTCCTGAATTTAAGCTCATACCCAAAAAGGTGTCGTTTGGTTTTAACAAAGCCAAAAATACAGCACCATTTGCTTGAGCACCTGAATGAGGTTGAACATTTGCGTATTTACAATTGAAAAGTTTTTTTATTCTTTCAAGTGCCAGTTGTTCTGCTACATCTACATGTTCACAACCATTGTAATATCTTTTACCTGGATATCCTTCCGCATATTTATTTGTTAGAACTGATCCTTGAGCCTCTAATACAGCTTGTGAAACTATATTTTCAGAAGCTATTAACTCAATGTGATTTTGTTGTCTAATTAACTCATCATTTATTGCCTTAAATAAATCTGGATCAGATTTTGAAAGACTTTTTTCAAAAAAATCCTGGTAAGAAGAATTTATATATTTTGTTTCACTTGACATTTTTTTCCTTATATTTTTTTTACTCTTTTTTTATGTCTACCACCTTCAAATTTAGTATTAATAAAAGCTTCAATACATTTAAAGGCAGTATTTTTTTTTGTCAATCTAGATCCTAATGTTATAATATTCGCGTTGTTATGCAATCTAGATAATTTTGTGTTTTTTATTGAATAACACATCGCAGCTCGAATTTTTTTGTGTTTATTTGCAGCCATTGACATTCCCATACCTGAACCACAAACTAAAATACCCATATTTTTTGAGTTAACGCTGACCTTTTTACATAATTTATGAGCATAGTCCGGGTAATTTACTGAGATCTTTGAATTATCAGTCCCAAGATCATGGAAATTGTATTTTTTTAGAAACTTTTTTTTAATTTGTTCTTTCAAATTATACCCAGCGTGATCTGAAGAAATAAATATTTTTTTCAAATTAGTTAAATTTGTAATCTAAGACACATGCAACTAAATGGATTCTATTTTCCTCTCCCCCATTGAATGCATTATGATATTTAGTATTATTAGTAATCCAAACAGATCCATCTGCAGGCATATGTTTTGCAACATTATCAATAACCATTATAGAGCCCGGGTTAGTAATTATTGGAATATGTAGTCTTGGCTCCGGATCTCTGTGCCAACTTAAAGTTGATCTTGGCTCCTTTAATAAAATTCTTACACGTCCTAATTTATACTTTGAGGAAAGCACATCAAACACCTCTTTAAAATAAGTATGTTTGTAATCTTCAATAAATTCAGAATAAGCAGATTCATCAATCATTTCATCTCTCATAGCTTCTTTTCCTGAAGAATCTGGTTTAGTCCAGAACACACCTCTTGCTTTATTACCTTTAATGGAGTCGGGATCACCAGGGATTTGTGTTAATGATATAGCTCCAAAATTTGAAACACCGGTTACGCCTGTAAAACCTTTAATCTTTATTAACTCCTTGTAGGCTTCTTGGAGTTTATTAACATCAAATTTGATATCTTGTTTTTGAAAATCGTTAAAATTTAAATTCATATGTAATAAATTATTTCCTTATGTTGTTTAATATCCTTTTTAAGATATATTTGTATATAACATTTGTCGCATATTTTAAATAAATTTAAACATGATTACAGGAAAATTTCCAAATTTAAGATTAAGACGCAGTAGGAAAGATAAGTGGTCAAGGAGATTGATTGAGGAAAATACCTTAACCTCTAGTGACTTTATATTACCTTTATTTTTAATTGAGGGAAAAAATAAAAAACAATCAATTAATTCAATGCCAGGTGTGTACAGATATTCATTAGATAAAATTTATTATGTTATAGATCGAGCTATTAATTTAAAATTACCAATGGTTGCTTTATTCCCACACACAAAAAAAACGAAAAAGAACAATTTAGGATCAGAAGCTTTAAATGAAAATAATTTAGTTTGTAAAGCAATTCAATTAATAAAAAAAAGATATAAAAATGAAATAGGAATTATGTGTGATGTAGCACTTGATCCATATACTTCACATGGCCATGATGGTTTGTTAAATTCTAATTATGTCTTAAACGATGAAACTATTGAAATCTTAATAAGTCAGGCTTTACTTCAAGCACAAATGGGATGTGATGTGATTGCACCCTCAGACATGATGGATGGTAGAGTTGGCAAAATACGAAAATCATTGGATAAAAATGGTTTTCAAATGACACAAATTTTGTCTTATGCTGTAAAATATGCTTCAAATTTTTATGGCCCTTTCAGAGATGCTGTGGGTTCAAAAAATTTATTAATTGGAGATAAAAAAAATTATCAAATGGATTTCAGAAATAAAAGTGAATCTTTAAGAGAAGTGGCTCTAGATATCAAAGAAGGTGCTGATATGATTATGGTGAAACCAGGCTTACCTTATTTAGATATAATTAAATTAGTCAAAGAAAATTTTAAAATACCAGTAATAGCATATCAAGTATCAGGTGAATATAGTTTATTATCTAACGCAATAAATAAAGGCATTGTTAGCAAAGAAATTATTTTAGAAAGCTTGATTTCATTTAAGAGAGCGGGCGCAAATGCAATAGTTAGTTACTATGCTGACAGAATTAATGAAATTTTGAGGATTTAAGCAAATTTATAAAATTTATTCTATTTAAAGGTAAAGACAAATTGTTTGGACGCAGTATTGATTTTTCTAAATATTCTCCCAATAATTTTAAACCCTCTAATAAATTGTTAAAATTTTCAGGTTTTTGTGATTTATCAATTAAAAAATTTGGTATTATTTTTTTTCCAACATTTGATTTTGAAACGTAGATAACTTTTTGATCTTCTAATATTTTGTTAGTCAAACTTTTAAATTCAAGATCATAACCTAAAATTTTAAACAATTCCAATTCCCAAAAGATATATTTTGTAAGCCAATCTGTAGATTCTAAAATAGTATAAAAATTATCTATTAGTTGAAATACATCATAATTTCTTTGGGACTCTGCATTAAGTAACTTTATCATTTGCATGGCGCATATAATGCATGAGAGTTTGTGTTTTTCATCAAAATATAAAGGAGATAATGCTCTTTCTATTTCAACTTTAAAATGTCCAATTCTGTTATCGGTTTTAGCGGTGTAGTTGATAAAAAACTTATTACCAATTTGAAGATAGTTTTTAATTTTTTTTGAAGTTCCCCCAAATACTATACCTGTTGATTTCCCGTGATCTTTTGTAAAAAATTCACAAATTAAGGAATTTTCGTTATATCTAACTTTTGATAATAAAAATCCTAAGTCAGACCAAATCATATTTTGCTTATATTATTTAAGCACTCTAAAGCAGCATTTTGTTCAGCTTCTTTTTTAGAAGTACCATGCGAAGAATAAAATTTAGTATTAATTAGTTTTACAGCTACTTTAAATATTGGCTTATGTCTAGGTCCAGTATTCGAGATTAGTTTATATACTGGTAATTTTTTAAATTTTTTAAGTGACAGTTCTTGTAATTTTGTTTTTGGATCAATTTTTGTAATTGCACTATCTTTTATTTGATCTGACCATAAAGATAAAATAACTTTTTCTGTATAGTCATATCCTTTATCTAAATAAATTGATCCTATGAGAGCCTCACATGAGTCAGATAAAACTTTATCTTCAATATGACTATTTTTTGTTTGAGAATTAAAAGTTAAAACATATTTCTCAATCTTGATTTTTTTTGCAATTTTTAGACAAGTTTTTTTATTTACAAGTGAGGCAAATTTCTTATCTAAAACGCCTTCTTTTTCATCTGGATAAATTTCTAGAAGTTTTTTTGCAATAATAAGTCCCAAAACTCTATCTCCTAAGAATTCTAACTTTTCATTATTATTTTTATTATCAAAACTTTTATGAGTTAGAGATTTAATTAAAAGATCTTTATTTTTGAAGTTTACTTTAATTTTTTTTTCGAGAGATTGATAATTTATTTTCATTAATTAATCTTTTTAAAAAATCGATCCATCCTTATTGATTTATTCCATTTCCAAAATGAAAAAAAACTACCAATTGATTTATCTGATGAAAAAAAAATAAATTGCGCTTTTCCAACAAGATTATCTTTATGAACATATCCAACACTTGATAAAAATCTGCTATCTTTTGAACAATCTCTATTGTCGCCTAAAAAAAAATAGTGATTCTCTGGCACTTTAAATACATCAGAATTTTGATATGGAAAACTATTATAGTAAACTGTGTTATAAACTTTACCATTAGGTAATTTTTCCTCAAATGACAAGGTGTCTATTTTATTTTTTCCGCAATAAACTTGATTATAAGTTGAGTTTTTTGACTTTAAAATTTCACTATTATTCAAATATAAATTTGAGTCAATAAATCTTATTTCATCACCTGGTAGTCCAATTATTCTTTTTATATAATCGGTACGATTATCTGCAGGAGTTTTAAAAACAACTACGTCACCTCTAGAGGGTTCGGTTTCAAAAATTCTACCCGCAAATATTGGTGGGCTAAATGGAAATGAGTGCTTACTATATCCATAGGAATATTTAGTAACAAAAAGTCTATCACCGACTAGTAAATTTGGCTCCATTGATGATGATGGTATATAAAAGGGTTGAAGGAATAAAGACCTTATAAAGATTGCAATAACCAATGCATAAAAAAGTGTTTTCAAATTATCAACAATAAAATCTTTATTAAACATTATTTGGTTTGTATAATTGTAAAAGCTACTGAATAGTCTTTTTCATCCGAAATTGAAAGAAACAAATCATACATTTTAGTTTTGTATTTATTGTATATAATTTTACTTATTTTTTTTGTTTTTAGATAATATGGTTTTCCAATTTTGTCATTTAAAATTTGAATATCTTTAAAATTCAATTCTTTTCTAATACCTGTGCCCAATGATTTAGCAAAAGATTCTTTTGCTGCAAATCTTTTTGCAAAAAAATTTATTTTATTTTTAATTTTTTTAGATAGTTCTATTTCCCTTTTTCCATATATTCTTTTTAAAAAAGACTCATTTTTTAAAAGTTTTTTAAGTCTTTTATTTTCAACGATGTCCACACCAATACCCAAGATTTTCATTTTATTTTTTAATTATACTTTTAAAATTTTTTATAACACGAGATAAGCCAAAAAAAATAGACTCTCCAATTATATAATGACCAATGTTAAATTCTTGAATTTCATTTATCTTGGAAAGAATTTTTGTAGTTTTATAATCAAGACCATGTCCGGCGTGTACCTCTATTCCTAATTTCTTTGCAATAGTTGAGCATTTTAAAATTTTCTTGATTTCCTTAGAATATTTCTTTTTTGATTTTACTAAATTTGCAAGTCGACCTGTATGAATTTCTATACATTCTGTGCCAATTTCTCTTGATATTAAAACATCTGAGACAGTAGGATTTATGAATAAACTAGTCCTAATTTTTTTTTTCTTAAATTTAGATATAATCTTTTTTAATTTTATTTTGTTTTTTTTTAAATCTAATCCTCCTTCTGTTGTGACTTCTCTCCTTTTTTCAGGAACAATGCAAATAAAATCTGGTGAAATTTTTAATGCTTTGTTTACAATGGATGAGTTGGTTGAAATTTCTAAATTAACCAAAATATTTTTAATTTTACATATATTTTTTGCATCCAAATCTTTAATGTGTCGTCTATCTTCTCTTAAATGAATAGTAATTGAGTCTGCTCCTACTTTTTTAGCAAATTTTGCTGCAATTAATGGATCTGGATGTAGCTCCCCTCTTGCATTTCTTATTGTGGCTACATGATCAATATTTACTCCTAAACGTTTCACTTTATAAATCTACTCCCAGGTCTCGATATTGGGATTAACTTTAAATCTTTTGGTAATTTACTTTTATGATAAGTAGGTACATTTATTTTAATATGAGAAATTATTTTATTTTTTAATTTAAAGTTTTTTCTATTTGATCTATCAATTATACAAGCAAGACCTGATATAATTCCTTTATTTTTCTTTACTAGACTGAAACATTCTTTGCTTGATTTACCTGTTGTAATTACATCCTCAACAATTAAGACCCTTGAACCCTTTTTGATACTAAAACCTCTCCTTAAAGAAAAGGTTCCATTAACTCTTTCACAAAAAATTGTTTCTTTTTTTAGTATCTTTCCAATTTCGTAACCAATTATAATACCTCCCATCGCAGGTGATAAAATCAGATCAATTTTTTTGATCTTCTTTTTGATCTTTTTTGCTAATGATAAGCATATATTTTGAGCCATATAAGGAAAACTCATTAACTTAGCACACTGAATATACTTAGAAGAATGAAGACCTGAGGACAATATAAAATGACCCTCTAACAATGCATCAGTTTTTCTTAAAATATCTAAGGATTTTTTGAGTGAAAGCATTTCTTTTATTTTCATGTCTAATAATTTTAAACTTAATACCTTTTTGTTTAAGTTCAGCAATAAAATTTGTAAAGTTTTTTAGATCTCGTATAATTAATTGAAATTTAAAATTTATATAATTTGGGTTTTTTCCAACCATTTCTAAATTGGATATATTAAGTTTGTGTTTTCCAATTAAAGAACTTACGTTTCCAAGTTGGCCTGGTTTATCAGGTAATGAAATCCATAAAATAGTATTGTACTTCTTGATTCGATCTTGTTTTTCTTCCCCTTTATCATGCCAATATCTTCTTATAGCGGCTCTTGCTTTACCAGTTTTGGTGATAGGTATCCAGTGAAGTGAGGGTGAATTATTTTTCGAAGTAATAATTTTTACTCTGTCTCCATTTCTTAAAATTGTTTGTAATTCACTTTTGTAACCATTAATTTCGCAGCTTATAGCTGTATCACCTATTTTGGTATGAACTGCATATGCAAAATCTATAGGAGTTGCATCCTTTGGTAATTTAATTACTGAACCTTTAGGTGTAAAACAAAAAACGTTTTCTTGAAACATTTGTAGTTTTGTATACTCATAATAATGTTCTGGATTTTGATTTTTTTCAATAATTTCAACTAGATCTTTCAACCAATCATATTCTTTCCAAGATAAAGAATTAAATTTTTCAGAGGATTTATATTGCCAATGTGAAGCTATACCTCTCTCAGCAAATTCATGCATTCTTGTTGTTCTAATTTGTATTTCTATTGGTTTTCTATTTGATCCAATTACTGAGGTATGTATAGATTTATATCCATTTATTTTAGCTGATGAAATATAATCCTTAAACTTTCCAGGGATGCAATTAAATCTTTTATGAATAATTCCAAGTGTTTTATAGCAATCATCAATGCTATTTAAAATTATTCTAAAACCAACTATATCTGTAATTTCTTCTAAGGATACTCTTTTTTTTTGAACTTTTCTCCAAATAGAAAAAGGTGTTTTTTCTCTACCAAAAATTTTTGAAGAAATATTGTTTTCTTTTAATAACTGTTTAAGCTCGATTGAAAGATTTTCAAATATATCTTTTTTATCAAATTTTATTTCATCAAGTTTTTTTTGAATTAAATATCTTGCATCATGATTAAGTATCTCAAAAGAAAGATCTTCTAATTCATCACGAATTCTGTGCATACCCATTCTATCTGCTAAAGGAGCATAAATTTCCATTGTCTCTTGAGCTATTCTTTGTCTTTTATCTTTTTTTGAAATTGCTTTAATAGTTCTCATGTTATGTAAACGATCTGCAATTTTAACTAATAAAACTCTTATATCTTTTGATGTGGCTAAAATTAATTTTCTAAAATTTTCTGCTTTAGAATTTGATGCGGCAGTGTTTTCTAAAACAGAAATTTTTGTTACACCATCAACTAGTTCTGCAACCTCATTACCAAACTCACCCTTAATTGTCTCATAAGTTGCATGAGTATCCTCTATTGTATCATGAAGTAATCCTGTAGTGATTGTAGCACTATCTAATTTTAAATCCGTTAGTATATTTGCGACTTCAATTGGATGCACTGAATAAGGATCTCCAGAGGCTCTTTTTTGATTTCTGTGAGCTTTAACAGCAAAATCATATGCCTTATTTAATTTTTCAGGATTTAAAAATTTATTATATCCTCTTACTTTATTTATTAACTCTTCAGAATTAAGCATTTGCTACTATATCATTAAATTATATTTGTTTAATAGAAGTAATATCAGATTTTGATAGTGATAATAAAAGATTTTTAATGTGACTTTTTAATAATGGATGTTTCCAATCTTTATTTAATTCAAATAATGGAAACAGAACAAAATTTCTTCTATGCATTCTTGGATGAGGTAAAACAACTTGATTTATCATTATTTGATTTTTATAATCAATAATATCGATATCACAGATTCTAGGAGCATTTCTAGCAGCTTTCCTTTTGCCAAAATTTCTCTCTAGATCCTTAAAAATTTGAAGCAAAGTAATAGGATTATGACCAGTTCGTATCTTTAAAACGATATTCAAAAATTTGGGGTAATTTTTATTTGGCCAAGATGGACTCTCATAATATGATGAAGATGCTAAAATTTTTATTCCTTTTTGAGATATCATAAATTTTGCCCTTTCAATGTTTCTTTTTTTGCATCCCAAATTTGAACCAATACCTATATAAATCCCTTTAACTAGATTTTCTAATATATCTTGCTTTTTCACGATTCCAGTCCCTTGTTTTTTTTGCGACTCTTTTATCAAATCTTTTTTTTCCCTTCGCAACGGCGAGCTCTATTTTTGCTATACCTTTTTTAAAATACATTCTAGTTGGAACTATTGTTAAGCCTTCTTTTTGTATTTTACCGATTAGCTTACTGATTTCACGTTTATTTAGAAGAAGTTTTCTTTCATCTAGAGGTTTATGATTTGAAAAACTTGCCTGTTTATAAGCCGGTATATGAGAGTTGATTAAAATTAATTCACCATCTTTCTCAACCGCATAAGCATCAGCAATGTTTATTTTTCCATCACGAATAGATTTAATTTCAGAGCCTTTAAGAACTATTCCAGCCTCGAGTAAATCTTCGATAAAATAATTAAAACTAGCCTTTCTATTTAAACAGATTATTTTAAAACCAGTATTGGTTTTATTTTTCATTAAATTAAATTTGCCAATTTTAAAGCATCCTCAACAATTTTTTTATTTGGCTCAGTTATATTTACCAAAGGTAGTCTCACCTGATCCTCACAAAGATTTAATAATTTAGCAGCATATTTAACCGGACTTGGATTGCTTTCAACAAACATCGAGTGATGAACTGGTTGTAAAATTTTATCTAACTCTATAGCTTTTGTTTGAGATGTCTTATCATTCAAAACTGAAAATTTTTGAAATTCTGAACATAATTTAGGAGCAATATTTGCAGTCACACTTATAGCTCCTACTCCTCCTCTGATATTAAATTCAAGGGCGTTATCATCATTTCCAGTTAATTGAATAAACTCATTTCCTAATTTTTCTTTTGTTTTATCAACTCTATCTAGTTGGCCAGTTGCGTCTTTAACTCCAATAATATTTTTTAATTCAAACAATCTTGCCATAGTGTCAACTGACATATCTATAACTGACCTGCTTGGAATATTGTAAATAATGATTGGAAGACCAGAATTATCATTGATTGATCTATAATGTTGATAAAGACCTTCTTGAGTTGGTTTATTATAATAAGGAGTGACAACAAGAGCAGCGTCAGCGCCAATTTTTTCAGCATGTTTTGTTAGAGAAATTGCCTCTTTTGTTGAATTAGAACCTGTTCCTGCAATTACCGGGATCTTGCCATTACTCTCTTTAACGCATAATTCTATCACTTTTTCATGCTCATGGTGATTCAACGTGGGTGACTCGCCGGTTGTTCCCGCGGGAACTAACCCATTAGTCCCATTTTTTATGTGAAAGTGAATAAGTTTTATGTAAGCTTCATCATCAAACTTGTCATTTTTAAAAGGGGTAATTAACGCAACATTTGAACCTTTAAACATAAATACTTATAACATAGATTGTTGAATCATATAGTAAAGATTATGTCAAAAAAAATCTTATTTTTAACAGTATTGTTTGCCTTTTTTAGAATAAGCTTTGTTTATTCTCTAGAAATAATTCCTTTGAAAAAACCTTTACAATCAAACGACGATAAAGAAAAGAAATTATTAATTGAAACTACTAGACCATTACCAAAACCATTAAAGGAAAATGTAAAGGAAAAAATACAAGAAAAAAAACCTAAAAAAGCAAAAAAGATTGAATTTATTTTACCGAAGAAAAAACCATTGATACCAGGTAAAAAAAAGACAACACAAATAAAAATATCAAAATATTACAATAAAAAAGATTTTAGCTTAGCAAAAAAAGCTTTTTCTGAAATGAAAAAGGCAAATTGGACTAATGCTGTGAAAACTTCAAAAAAAGCAAAAGATAAATCAATATATAATTTTATACAATGGAGACATTTGTTAACAAAAGGTAATCAAGCAACTTTTTATGATTATCAAACTTTCATTAAAAACAATGAAAATTATCCAAGAATCGGAAGAATTAAATACTTAGCAGAGCACAAATTATCAACAAAAACAGTATCACCAAAAAGAATAATAGAATGGTTTGGAGCGTCGGAACCGCTTAGTGGTTTTGGGAAAATGATTTTAGGAGAAAGTCATATATCAATGGGCAACAAAGAGAAAGGGATAAAACTATTAAAAGAAGGATGGATTAATGCTGAACTATCTAAATCAGAATTGAGATTTTATAGAAAAAAATTTAAAAAATTTTTAGACACAAAAGATTATATATATCGAGCTGATTATCTAGCTTGGAATAATAAATATTGGGATCTTAAAAGAATGTTAAGATACCTCCCAAAAGATCATCAACTTTTATATACTGCAAGACAATTGCTAATGAGTAAGTCTTATGGTGTTGATAACGCTATATCAAAAGTGCCGGAAAAATTTAAAAATGATGCAGGTTTAAATTATGACAGATTAAAATGGAGAAGAAAAAGAGGAAGAGTCGATAGTTCAGTTGAAATTTTACTAAAAATAGAAAATACAAAAGATTATATGGTAAGGCCAGATAAATGGTGGTTTGAAAGAGAAATTATTTCTAGATCTTTAATTTATAAAAAGAAATTTGAACTGGCTTATAAAATTTCAAGTAATCATGGACTTACAGAAGGGCCTGAGTATGCCGCTGCTGAATGGATGAGTGGTTGGATAGCATTAAGTTTTTTGAAAGACCCCCTGTTAGCAAAAGACCATTTTGAAAAATTTTACAATAATGTAGGCTATCCTATTAGTGTTGCAAGAGGTGCTTACTGGTTAGGAAAATCTTATAAAGAATTAGGAAACAATGAACTATCAAAAAAATGGTTTGGGGAGTCTTCAAAATATCTAACAACTTACTATGGTCAATTGTCTTTTATAGAACTTCATCCAGAGAAAAAATTTGAATTATCAAAAGACTTTAGTGTTGATAAAGAATATCGAAATTATTTTTTTAAAAAGGAAATTGTTAAACTAATTTATCTTTTGGATGAATTAGATGAAGACAAATACACTAAACATATTTTAAGACACTTAGCTAATGATAATATTTTAAATGGAAGTGAAATTTTAGCTGCAGAATTAGCGACAAAAATTGAAAGATTTGATTTTGCAATTCAAATTTCTAAAATTGCCTCTTATGAAAAAAGATTTCATAATAAATATAACTACCCAATTATAAGTACTCCCACATACATAAATGGAAGAAAAATTCCTGAAACAGCATTTATTCTATCTATCATAAGACAAGAGAGTGAGTTTGATTTAAAAGCAAACAGTCATGCTGGTGCAAGGGGATTAATGCAGCTAATGCCTTACACTGCAAAACTAGTAGCAAAACAAGCGAAGTTGCCATACTCAATATCAAGACTAACCACTGACCCAGAATATAATATTAATTTAGGCTCACATTATATTGCTGGACTCATTTTAGAATATGATGGAGCTTATCCTTTTGCGATTGCTGCTTATAATGCTGGCCCAAAAAGAGTAAGGTATTGGAAAAAGATAAACAAGAATCCTCAAAAAAATCAAATTAATTACGTAGATTGGATTGAATTAATCAAATTTAAAGAAACTAGAAATTATGTGCAGAGAGTTTTAGAAAATTATAATGTATACAGGTACATTTTGGAACAGAGGCCAATTCGAATGAAAAATTTTTTTAAAGATAATCCACTCTTTTAATTATGGCGGAAGAGGAGGGATTCGAACCCTCGGTACAAGTTTCCTCGCACGGTCATTTAGCAAACGACTGGTTTAAGCCTCTCACCCACTCTTCCAGGAAATTTGTCACTTTTGATTGTATTGAATAATCAATATTTATAAAGTAATTATTCAATAATTATGAAAAATAAGTACTCAATATTTTCACTTATTAAAAATGCTTTTTCTTATCATGAAAATTGGGAAAAAGCTTGGAAAGATCCTGAGCCTAAAAAAGAATATGACGCGATAATAGTTGGTGGCGGAGGACATGGTCTTGCAACTGCTTATTATCTAGCAAAAAAACATAACATGAAGAACATTGCTGTTGTTGAAAAAGGTTGGATAGGAGGAGGAAATACCGGTCGAAATACTACAATAATTAGATCTAATTATTTATGGGATGCAAGTGCAGGTCTATATGACCACGCTCTTAAAATTTGGGAAGGCTTATCTCAAGAATTAAATTATAATGTTATGTTTAGTCAAAGAGGAGTTATGAATCTTGCACATAATTTGCAAGATGTTAGAGATTTAAAAAGAAGAACTCACGCAAATAGATTGAATGGTATTGATGCAGTCTATTTAAATACCCAAGAAGTTAAAAAATTTTGTCCAATTATAAATACTTCACAGGATATTCGTTATCCAGTTTTAGGCGGAACCCTTCAAAGAAGAGCCGGTACAGCTAGGCATGATGCTGTTGCTTGGGGTTATGCAAGAAGTGCTGATGAAATGGGTGTTGATATAATTCAAAATTGTGAAGTTAAAGGAATTAAAAGAAATGGTGATACGGTTGAAGGAATTGAAACAACTAAAGGTTTTATCAAAACAAAAAAAATTGGAGTTGTAGCAGCTGGTCACTCAAGTGTAATAGCGAATATGGCTGGATTGAAATTACCTTTGGAAAGTAAACCACTTCAAGCTTTAGTGTCTGAACCAGTAAAACCGATAATAGATACAGTTGTAATGTCTAACGCTGTTCATGCATATGTTAGCCAATCTGATAAAGGAGAATTGGTTATTGGAGCAGGAACTGATGATTATGTATCTTACTCTCAAAAAGGAAGTCATGATATTGTGGAAGGAACTTTAAATGCAATTTTAGAACTGTATCCAATATTTAGCAGAATGAGAATGCTTCGTCAGTGGGGTGGAATAGTTGATATATGTCCTGATGCAAGTCCAATCATCAGTAAAACGTCAATTAAGGGTTTGTACTTTAATTGTGGTTGGGGAACTGGAGGTTTTAAAGCTACACCTGGCTCGGGGGATTTATTTGCTCACACAATTGCAAATGACGAACCTCATAAATTAAATGCTGCGTTTAATATAAATAGATTTGTAAGTGGTGATCTAGTTGATGAACATGGTGCAGCCGCTGTTGCACACTAATGTTTTTAATTAATTGTCCTTTTTGCGGTGAGAGAGAACAAAGCGAATTTAAAGCTGGTGGTGAAGCACATATTGTAAGGCCGAAACAACCTACAGAATTAAGTGATGATGAATGGGCAGAATATTTGTTTATGAGAAAAAATATAAAAGGAATTCAGTTTGAAAGATGGAATCATTTTCATGGTTGTAGAAAATGGTTCAATATGGTTAGGGATACGTCAAACGACCAAATAAAAGCAGTATACAAGATGGGTGAAAAACCACCAGTAAAGTAAAATGACTAATAATTTGAGATTTAAAACAAGCAAATTTATTGACGAAACTTATCGGGTTTCTTTTAAATTTAATAACAAAACATATTTTGGTTTTAAAGGTGATACTCTAGCATCAGCTTTATTGGCTAATGGCGTTCATCTTGTTGGACGAAGTTTCAAATATCATAGACCTCGAGGAATTATGACATCAGGTTCTGAAGAACCAAATGCAATTATTCAATTGCATGATAATTCCTCAAGAACTGAACCTAATGTAAGAGCTACAGAGGTTGAAATTTATGAAGGTTTAGTTGCATCTAGTCAAAATTGTTGGCCTAGCGTTAATTTTGATATTGGAGGAATTAATAATCTATTATCCCCTATCTTGCCCGCAGGTTTTTATTATAAAACTTTTATGTGGCCACCAAGTTTCTGGAAAAAGTATGAATACTTTATTAGAAAATCTGCAGGTTTAGGTAAATCACCTAAAGTCGCTGATCCAGACATATATGAACATAATTATATTCATTGTGATGTTTTAGTTATCGGAGCAGGTATATCAGGAATAATGGCAGCTAAGATGTCAGCTAAAAATGGTTATAAGACACTTTTAGTTGATGAAAAATCTTATTTGGGTGGATCCTCTATTTATGATAACTCAGAATTTTCAAAGATTAATAATCAAACTACAAGTTCATGGTTAGAGAAAGAAATCAACGAAATTTCTAAATTAGAAAATTTAGAAATAAAAACAAGAACTAGTGTTGCAGCATTTCATGGATACAATTTTTTATTGGCTCGTGAAAATCTCACTGATCATTTACCAATTAATCAAAGAGAAAAAAAAGTAAGACAAAGATTATTAAAAATTAGAGCTAAAAAAGTAATCACAGCTACTGGCTCTATAGAAAGACCTTTAATATTTGATAATAATGATCGTCCAGGGATACTATTATCTTCAGCAATTAAGAAATATATCGATTTATATGGTGTCGCTTGTGGCGAAAATAATGTTCTTTTTACCAATAACGATAGCGCATACGAAACTGCCATGAGTTTAATTCAAAGAGGAATTAAGATTAATGCAATAATTGATAATAGAGAGCAGATTGACTCTAAAATTTCTTACGAAGTAGAGAAAAATAATATTAAAATTTATAAAGGTTATACTGTTGTTGATACCTACGGATATAGAAGAATAAATAAAATATCCATTATGAAACTTTCAAAAGATGGTCAAACAGTAATTGGTGACAAAACTAAATTAAATTGTGATTGTTTGGGTGTGTCTGGTGGCTGGACCCCAGCAGTACATTTGTTTACACAATCGGGAGGTAAATTAAAATTTAGAGAAGAAGATCAAGTCTTTATTCCTGATTTTTATCCCTCAGATCAAATCAGTATTGGATCTTGTAATGGAGACTTTAGCTTGGAAGAAATAGTAAAGAATACTTTATATTCTATTAAAAAATTTCTCAATGTTGAAAATTCAGAATACAAAACTATTGAAATTATTTCAGGTTTAAATCTATCAAAAAGAAATATTTGGTTATTACCATCTGACAAATCCATTGGAAAAACTAAATCTTTTGTTGATTATCAAAATGATTCAACCTCAAAAGATATTAAATTAGCTCTGAGAGAAGGATTTAGATCTATAGAACATGTAAAAAGATACACCACTACTGGAATGGGAACTGATCAAGGTAAACTTGGTAATATGCATGCTTTAGGAATAATCTCAGAGACAGCTGGGACTAAAATGGGCGAACATGGAACCACAACATTTAGACCTCCTTATACGCCTCTTACTTTTGGAACTATTGTTGGAAGAAATGTTGGAGAATTTTTTGATATTTTTAGACGTACTCCAATACATGATTGGCATGTTGCTAATAATGCTAAGTTTGAAAATGTTGGTCAATGGAAAAGAGCTTGGTACTATCCGAAGAATAATGAAAATATGCATCAAGCAGTGCAAAGAGAAAGCAAAGCAGCCAGAGACTCAGCAGGTATTCTAGATGCATCTACATTAGGAAAAATTGACATTCAGGGAACTGATGCCTCAGAATTTTTAAATCGTGTTTATACTAATGCTTGGTCAAAACTTGCAGTGGGTAAATGTCGTTATGGTTTAATGCTAAATGAAGATGGAATGGTTTATGATGATGGAGTAACTACTAGACTGGGTGAAAATCATTATATCATGACCACTACTACTGGCGGTGCGGCTAACGTTTTAGGAAAACTTGAAGATTATCTTCAAACAGAATGGCCTGAGTTAAATGTTTATCTATCTTCTGTAACTGATCATTATGCTACCATAAGTGTTTGCGGTCCTAATAGTAAAAAAATTGTCTCAAAAGTTATTACTGATTTAGATCTTTCTGATGAAAAGTTTCCACATATGTCATTTAAAAATGCAAAAATAGACAACATTAAATGTAGAGTAATGAGGATTAGTTTTACTGGAGAACATAGTTATGAAATTAATATTCAAGCAAACTATGGTAAATCTGTTTGGGAAAAATGTATGGAAGCAGGTAAAGATTTTAATATTACTCCCTATGGAACCGAAACGATGCACTTATTAAGAGCAGAAAAAGGTTTTATAATTGTTGGACAAGATACTGATGCAACCATGACACCAATTGATTTACAAATGGATTGGATAGTTAGTAAAAAGAAATACGATTTTATTGGAAAAAGATCATTATATAGATCAGATACAATTAGGGAGGATAGAAAACAATTGGTTGGTTTATTGACAGAAAATCCTGAGGAAGTTTTGGAAGAAGGTGCACAGATAGTTGCTGATATAAAAAAATCACCTATTGAAATGCTTGGCCATGTAACCTCAAGTTATTACAGCCCAAACTTAAAAAAATCTATTGCATTAGGTGTAGTTAAAGGTGGAAAGAATATGTTTGGACAAAAATTAATTATACCAATGGAGAATAAAAATATTAATGTGACTGTAGCTGATCCAGTTTTTTTAGATAAAGAAGGTGAAAGATTAAATGCTAAATTATAATCATACAATTAAAGAGGAAAAATCATATCAAGGTCTACAAATGACCGAGGTTAAACCTGTCATGAAATTGATAGTAAGAGGTAAAAAAAGAGAATTTTTATCAGCTATTGGTAAATCTTTAAATATAGTTTTGCCTACAAAAGCAAATACCTCTACTCAAAGTGAAAAATTGACTGCTCTATGGTTGAGTCCTGATGAATGGATGATTTTTTCAAATGGTGTTGTTAAAGAAAATACAAACTCTTATGAAACTGAAACACTTTTAAATAAAAACATATCTAAATTAAATTTAGGAGCTGTGGTAGATGTAACAGATCAATTTGTTAGGATTAATCTCAAAGGGGATAAGATTTATGATTTGTTTCAAACAGGATCTCCTTTTAATTTTAATGATTTTAAGGTTAAAATCGGCTCAGTGACCCAAACAATTCTCGCAAAAATAGATGTAATCATTCATAATCAAAATAAAAATGAAGTGAATTTGTTTGTAAGACGCTCATTTTCTGAGCATTTATTCGCATGGATGAATGATAGTGCGTCAAGATTATAGTCACATTTAGATCTTAAATAAGTTAAATAAAAAATATGAAAAAATTATTTTTAGTAGCATTATTTGCTCTTTTACCCTTTTCTCTTAACGCAGAGTCTAATTTAGATAAAATTTTATCTTCTGGAGTACTTAAAGTTGGTACTACTGGAGATTGGGATCCTATGACAGTCAAAGATCCTGCAACCAACAAATATCAAGGTTTCGATATCGATGTAATGAATCAATTAGCTAAAGATATGGGTGTAAAAATTGAGTTTGTACCTGCAGAATGGAAAACAATTGTTTCAGGAATAACATCTGCAAGATATGATATCTCAACTAGTGTTACAAAAACGCCGAAGAGAGCTGAAGTAGCTGGTTTTACCGATACTTATTACAAATATGCTACAGTGCCACTTGTTCTCAAAAAAAACTTAAAAAAATTTCCAACTTGGGACTCGCTTAATAATTCAAATGTAACAATCGCAACTACTCTTGGTACTTCTCAAGAGGAAAAGGCAAAAGAATTTTTCCCAAAATCAAAATTAAACTCAATTGAAGCACCAGCAAGAGATTTCCAAGAAGTCTTGGCAGGTAGAGCTGATGGTAATATTACAAGTTCAACAGAGGCAAATAAACTGGTCATTAAATATCCTCAGTTAGCAATCGTCCCAGATGGTGGAAAAAATCCAGCATTTTTAGCAATGATGGTACCAAAAGGTGATACTAAGTGGAATGATTATGTCAATAAATGGATTAAAGACAAAAAATCTTCAGGCTTCTTCACTAAGTTATTAGCTAAATATAATCTAAAGAGCTTATAAAAAATTAGTAATTAATTTTTTATTCTTTATAAGTTAAGGAGTGAAAAATCTATTTTTATTAATTCTAATTTTTCCATTAACGTCGTGCGGTAAAAGTGAATTAAACTGGTTAATCTTATCACCAAACAACATAGAGGGGTTAACTAATCTAAAGTTTTTATTAAGTGGTTTAACAACTACTATCTACATTAGTATAGTCTCAATCATTATTTCTATTATTCTTGGCCTTTTAGTCGCTATTCCATCACTGGCTAAAAGTAAATTCTTAACCTACCTTAATATTGGCTATGTTGAGATTGTAAGAGCAATTCCTTTGCTAGTTTTAATTTTATGGATTTACTATGGTCTTCCAATCATGACGGGTATAAGTTTTAGCCCATTCGTTTCTGGTATCATAGCGCTGTCAATTAGCGAAAGTGCTTTCCAAGCAGAAATATTTAGAGCAGGAATTAATTCAATAAAAAAATCTCAATGGGAAGCTGGAAGCTCTTTAGGATTAAGTTTTTTTAGAAAATTAAGATTAGTAATTCTACCTCAAGCAATAAAGAATATTTTACCAGCTATTGGTAATCAATTTGTATATGTGCTTAAAATGTCCTCTCTTGTATCGATAATTGGTATTGGAGATCTGACTAGAAAAGCAAACGAATTAGTTGTGACGACTTATCGGCCACTTGAAATATATACATTTCTAATTCTAGAGTATTTAGTCTTGATATTAATTGTTTCTTATCTTGTAAGAAAATTAGAAAAAAAATTACAAAAAGATTAATTTTTTCTTCTATAGTCCCAAGGATATTCAAAAGTCATTGCCCACATACCTTTTTTATTTTTTTTGGCATAATCCTCATCTGGAATGTATTTGGTTGAATATTTCCTGTAAGCAAAAGCATAACCCTCTCGAACAAGATACTTAGATAGACTTTGATTATTTACAAAACATTCAGCTAAAATTCTCTTATATCTATCTACACCCTCCTTGACACATCTTACTTTGTTTTTACCTATCTTATTAATAAGTAATTGTTTGGCTTGAATTCCACATTTGATAACCTCATTATTCTTATTACAAATTTGTTTAATTTCAGGAGTATCAATGCCACTAAAACGAATTTTTTCATTTTTTAAATGAATAGTATCACCGTCTATAACCTTTATTTTACTAGAGTTTACATCAAGGTATGTGACAAAGAAAAATATTATACAAATACTAGTAAGTAAAAAGACTTTTATTTTGTTTGAAAACATTATTCAAAAAATACCCAATAAATATTAGAACTGCAATTCCCATAAACCAATTTGTTACTAAAATCGTATAAAAAATATCCTCATAATCCCCTCCTTTAATATTAATTACATACCATAAACTTAAAAATGGAAGAGCAGTTAATCTTAGAATACTTAGATAAAGACTGTACAATGGTTTTTTCACTGCTTGGAATACTGCAGTGGTTATAAAAAAAACAGGATAAATTGGGCCAATTAATGCAGCAACTTTTAGATATATCGCACCATGCTTTATTGCCTCTTGGTTATCAGTAAATAATGAAACTAAAAACTCTGCACCAAAAAAAATTATTATACCTGCACATATCATAAAAGATGATCCAAACATTAAAGCTTTTCTGTATAATTCTCTCAATCTATCATAATTTTTTGCACCAAAATTTTGTCCCCCAATTGATAATACCGCTGTATTTAATCCAATTACAGGAAGTAGAAAAACTTGTTCAATTCTTAAAGCAGCACCATAACCAGCAGTAGCTAAATCTCCAAATTGACCAATGAAGTAAAGGATGTTGAACAAACCAACACCAATCAACAACATGCTAAACATCACAGGAATTGTCTGATACAAGAGTTCCCCAAGAAGATCAAATTTTGGAATAAAACACTCAGGCTTAAGATATTGTTTTAATTCACAACAATAAACTTTATATGCTAAATACAAAAGACCAACAAACTGAGCCACTACAGTAGCTATTGCAAGTCCAGCTATACCAAATGCTGGAATAAAACCATAACCAAAAATAAATAATGGATTTAGAATAATATTCAAAAAGAAACTAAAAATTAAAACGTTTCTGTAACTTTTTGTATCCCCTTGCGCATTTAGAGTTCCATTTAAGGAAATTTGTATCAAAACAATTATAGTTCCATAAAAAATTACATCTAGATATTTTCTAGTTAATATAATTGCCTCTTGGTCTGATCCCATAAGAGAAAGTAAAAAATCTGAAACATTCAAACCAAAAAAAGTAACCAGTATGGATAAAAAGATTGCAAAAATAATTGATTGAGCAACAAATAATGACGCCTTCTTTTTATCGTTAGCCCCTATATTATTTCCAATTAAAGTATTAGTTCCAGCAGTTAATCCAACACCTATTGCAATAATTGTAAAATAAATTGGAAAAGATTTTGCGATCGCTGCTATTGCTTCAGCAGATATTCTTCCTGCGAACCATGTGTCGACTAGATTGTAAAAGGTTTGAAATAATGAACCAACACTTGCTGGAATAGTAACTTTTCTCAATAAAAACCATATTGGATCTTTAGTTAATTTGAAAGATTGTGACAAATAAATCCTTAGTTAAATTCTTTTTGAAAATTATATTTTTTTCCTGATAGCTTTGCCTTGTATATCTGACTTTGTCTCATTCTAAAACGAAATTTTTGGTTTTTTGAGAGTTTATCAAAACAATTAGGACAAGTTACACCCTCCTCATATTTTTTAGATTTTTTATCTTTAATCGAGATTGGTTGTCTACATCCACCACAAATTGAATAGGTTCCTTGTACTAATCCGTGTTTTAAACTTACTCTGTTATCGAATACAAAACACTCGCCTTTCCATAAACTTTTTTTTAGTTTAATTTTTTTTAAGTAATTCAAAATTCCACCCTTTAATTGATAAATATTTTTAAAACCTTTTCTCTCTAAAAATACAGAGGCTTTTTCACACCTAATTCCACCAGTGCAAAACATTGCTATTGGCTGATCTTTTTTTAACTTTTTTAAGTATTTCGGGAAATCTCTAAAGTTACTTATATTTGGATTTACTGATTTTTTAAAAGAACCAACTTTATGTTCAAAAGGTTTTCTTGCATCTAATAAAAGAGTTTCTTTTTTTTTAATTAATTCATTCCATTTTGTTGGATCAATATGAGTACTCTTTTTTGCGATCCTATTCGACATTTTGAGATCCATTGGAACAACTTCTCTTTTAATTTTCACTTTAGGTTTATGAAAAGGTTTAAATTTACTTATTGAATTATTGAAACTATCAAATTCTTTAATATTCAAAATTTTTTTTAATCTAATAATTGTGGTTTTAATATCTTTATTCATTCCAGAAATAGATCCATTTAAACCTTCTTTGGATATGATAATTGATCCATTTATATTTTTATTAATTAAAAGATTATTTAATATTTTTTGATTTTTTTTTAAATCATTTATTTTTTGAAATTTATAAAAACCAAATACAGCGAACATTAAATCTTCCTACAAACAGTCATTCCGTCACCAAAAGGTACCATAACCTTTTCAATTCTTGTATCCTTAGAGATAAAATCATTCAAATCTCTAATATTTTTTGTAATTTTGTCATTTATATCTTTGTTAACAACTTCCCCATGCCATAATACATTATCGATTATCACTAAACCCTCTTTATTCAATAAATCTAAAGAAATTTCATAATATTTTTTATAATTCATTTTATCTGCATCAATAAAAACTAAGTCAAATTTTTCATTTCTAATACTCATTAAAGTTTCTAATGCTGGTTTAATCATTGTTTTAATCTTATGATCTTGATTGGCCTTTTTAAAAAAGCTTTGTGCAACTTTGGTAGTTTCCACATTTTTATCTAATGCAATTATACTGCCTTCATCTGGTAAGGCTAATGCCATGGATAATGTACTTAAACCTGTAAAAGTTCCTATCTCCAGGACTTTTTTAATTTTAGAAACTTTAATAATCAGATGTAGAAATTGACATTGAGAAATAGATATTTGCATTCTTTTTGAATCACCAAGTGATAGGTTGAAATCTATTATTTCTTTTTGAATTGGATGTAATTTCAAACCATTCTTTAGAATATAATCTTGTAAATGTTTTGTGATGTTAAGGTCTGAACCCATAACCTTATAATTTTTTCTTTAAGATCTCATTTATTAATTGAGGGTTAGCTTTTCCGCCTGATGCCTTCATTGCTTGACCAACAAAAAAACCAAATAATTTTTCTTTACCTTGTTTATATTCAATGGCTTTTTCTCTATTGTCATTAATTATTTTATCAATTAATGCCTCTAAAGCTTTTGGATCACTTTGTTGTTTTAATCCTTTTTCCTCCACAATCTTTTGAGGATCTTTATCACCATCTATCATCAATTCAAAAACATTTTTTGCTATCTTTCCTGAGATAGTTCCATTCTTGATAAGATTTATCAAAATAGCGAAATTCTTAGCACTCACTGGACTTTGAGAAATTTCTAAACCTTTGCTATTTAAAACAGCAAATAGTTCTCCTGTAATCCAATTGACTGCTAACTTAATATCTTTGTTTTTACCCATTTTAGCTACAACCTCTTCAAAGTATTTTGCAGTATCAATATCAGACACTAAAATATTGGCTTCATAAGAAGACAATTTAAACTCTTTAATAAATCTTTTCATTTTATCATCTGGAAGTTCTGGAATATCATTTTTAAGTTCTTCAATAAATTTTTCCGAAACCTCCAAAGGTAATAAATCAGGGTCCGGAAAATATCTATAATCATGAGCGTCTTCTTTTGATCTCATTGACCTTGTCTCATTTTTCTTCGTATCAAAAAGCCTTGTTTCTTGATCAATAGTTTTGCCCTCTTCTATTAAATCAACTTGCCTATTAGCCTCATATTCTATCGCCATTTGCATAAACTTTATTGAATTAACATTTTTAATTTCACATCGAGTACCGAATTCTTTTGAGCCTTTTGGTCTTACAGAAACGTTCACATCAGCTCTTAAAGAGCCCTCTTGCATATTTCCATCACAAGTTCCTAAATATCTCATTATAGATCGTAGTTTTTTGATGTATGCATTAACCTCATCTGGGGATCTTAGATCAGGTTTGCTCACTATTTCCATTAAAGCTACCCCTGATCTGTTTAAATCAACAAAGGTATTTTGTGGGTCAAGATCGTGAATACTTTTTCCAGCATCTTGTTCTAGATGTAATCTTTCTATACCAACTTCTTTTTGACCATTAGGCATATCCAAAAAAACTTTGCCTTCACCCACTATTGGATCTTTAAATTGTGAAATTTGATATCCTTGAGGCAAATCAGCATAAAAATAATTTTTTCTATCAAATACTGAGCGTTTATTAATTTTTGCGTTAAGGCCAATGCCAGTTTTAATTGCTTGTTTGACACAAAATTCATTTATTACTGGTAACATTCCTGGAAATGCAGCATCAACTAAACTAACCTGTGTATTAGGTTCTGCTCCAAATTTAGTTGCTGAATTAGAGAATAATTTTGACTGAGATAAGACTTGAGCATGAACTTCTAAACCAATTACAACCTCATACTGATTATCTTTTCGATTAATTAAGTACTCTAAATTTTTTTTACTCATTTTATCCACCAATCAGTAATTTTATTCTTAAAATTAATCTTTTCTTCCATAGCATAAGCTATATTCAATATATTTTGTTCATCAAAAGCTTTTCCAATAATTTGCAACCCTAAAGGATAACCTTTTGAGTCATGCCCAGCAGGTATTGAGATACCTGGAAGTCCAGCTAAGTTTACAGGAACTGTAAATATATCATTAAGATACATTGAAACTGGATCATTTGTTTTTTCACCCATTTTAAATGCTGAGCTAGGTGTTGATGGAGTTAAAATTGCATCGACTTTTTTATAAGCCTCATCAAAATCATTTTTAATAAGTTTTCTTACTTTTTGAGCTTTAAGATAATATGCGTCGTAATACCCAGAAGATAAAACATAAGTTCCAATCATAATTCTTCTTTGAACTTCAGCTCCAAAACCTTCTGATCTAGTTTTTTCGTACATATCAATTAAATTTTCACCTTTAGCTCTAAATCCATACTTAACACCATCATATCTTGCTAAGTTTGATGATGCCTCTGCTGGAGCAACTATATAATATGTTGGTAAGGCATAACTTGTATTTGGCAGAGAAATATCAATTGTTTCAGCACCACAATCTTTAATATATTGAGTACCTCTTTGCCAAAGATCTTCAATTTCTTTTGGCATACCATCGACTCTATATTCTTTTGGTATTCCAATTTTTTTTCCTTTTATGTTATTTGTAAGTTCTTTACTGTAATGACCTCTTTTAAAATCTATTGAAGTAGAGTCTTTAGGATCATAGGAGCTAATTACCTCATGTAATAAAGCACAATCCTTGACATTTTGTGCCATTGGTCCTGCTTGATCTAATGATGAAGCAAAAGCAACTATTCCATATCTTGAGCAACTTCCGTATGTAGGTTTCAATCCAACGATTCCAGTGAAAGAAGCTGGTTGTCTAATTGATCCACCAGTATCAGTACCAATCGTAACAGGAGTCAATTGCCCAGCCACCGCTGAGGCTGAACCACCAGACGATCCACCCGGAACTAAATTTTTATCAATAGGACTTTGCACATTACCAAAAAAACTTGTTTCATTTGATGAACCCATTGCAAACTCATCACAGTTTAGCTTACCTAGAAGTATTGCACCTTCATTCCAAATATTTTCAGTTACTGTTGATTCATAAGTTGGTACAAAGTTATTTAAAATCTTACTACCAGCAGTTGTTTTAATATTTTTCGTGCAAAATAAATCCTTAACTGCCATTGGAATTCCAGGCAGTTTTAAATTAAAATTAGGTTTTTGATCAAATTTTTTTGCTTTATCTAAAGCCGATGTAAAGTCATTTGTAATATAAGCGTTCAATTCTTCAGATTTTTCAGATCTATCAATAAATGCTTTGGTCACGTCTGTTGAAGAAAGTTTTTTATTTTTAATATTTTCAACCAATTCTGTAAGGGATTGTTTTATAATATCTGACATTACTCAATCACCTTGGGTACTACAAAATAGTCTTCATTATCTTGAGGAGAATTTTTAATAATTTGTTCTCTGATATTTTTACTTTTTACCTCATCAGATCTTAATTTTAATGTTGTTTCTGCAATAGAAGTTAATGGTTCTACATTGTCAGTTTTTAATTTATTAAGTTTTTCAATAAAATCAAAAATAGAATTTAAATCACCAGCTAATTTTTCAGCGCTTTGCTCGTCAACTGAAATTCTTGCCAATTTAGATATATGTTTTATTGTTTTAAGATCTATACTCATATGCTATTTAAATATGAGGCAAAGTATCACTTAAGTTTAAAATATACAATATGATCACTTTAGAGGAATTTAAAAAAAAACACTCAGATAAGTGTAGATTGATAGGTTTAGACCTTGGATCTAAAAGAATTGGTGTGTCAATCTGTGATGACAAACAATCGATAGCCACTCCGCTTAAGACAATAAGTAGGAATTCACTTAAAGATCTTGTTGATGAACTAAAATTAATTATTAATGAAAATGATATAAAAGGAATCATTGTTGGAAATCCTTTAAATATGGATGGATCCTCAGGTAGGTCAGCTCAATCAGTAAAAGATACGATTGAAAATATTGAAAAAAACTTAGATATTACAATTTGTCTCTGGGACGAGAGACTCTCAACTGTTGGTGCTTTTAATCTCTCTAGCCAATTAGATATTAATGTGAGTAAAAGAGAAAAAAAGATAGATGAAAACGCTGCTGCTTTTATATTACAAGGAGCTTTAGATTTTTTAAATAATTAATACTTGCTATTATAGAGGTTTATAGTTATAGAGTTGGTTTTAATGGCAATTAAAACAAATCAAGCTATTAAAATATCTCAAAAACACCTATTAGGTATTCAAGATTTATCAATTAATGATGTTAACTTAATACTTGATGAAGCAAATTCATTTATCAAAGTAAATCAAAGTAAAAATAAAAAAGTTGATGTTTTAAGAGGAAAAACTCAAATTAATTTATTTTTTGAACCTTCCACTAGAACTCAGAGCTCTTTTGAATTAGCTGGTAAAAGACTTGGGGCTGATGTTATGTCAATGAATATTAGTAACTCAGCAATTAAAAAAGGTGAAACATTGATAGATACAGCAATGACACTTAATGCAATGCATCCTGATATCATTGTAATTAGACATCAAGACTCTGGAGCATGTAATCTACTTTCACAAAAAGTAAACTGTGCAGTTCTTAATGCTGGTGATGGAAGAAGAGAGCACCCTACTCAGGCTTTATTAGATGCACTAACAATTATTACTCGTAAAAAAAAAATACAAGGATTAAAAATAGCAATTTGTGGGGATATACTTCATTCAAGAGTTGCTAGATCAAATATTTATTTACTTACTATGTTAGGAGCAGAAGTGAATATAATTGCACCAACAAATCTTATGCCAAAAGAAATTGAAAAATTTGGTGTTAATATTTTTACAAATATGAAAAAAGGATTGAAAGATTGTGATATTGTTATGATGTTGAGATTACAAAATGAGCGAATGACAAGTTCATATCTTTCATCTAATAGAGAATATTATGAATATTACGGATTAACTCCAGATAAATTAGAACATGCAAAATCGGATGCTTTAATTATGCATCCTGGTCCCATGAACAGAGGTATAGAAATAGATACAATGCTAGCAGATGATATCAACAAAAGTGTAATTAAAGAGCAAGTTGAATTAGGTGTCGCCGTGAGGATGGCTTGTCTTAAAATCTTTTGTACATAATGAAAAAACAATATTTTATAAACGCAAATATAATTGATCCTTATAACTCCATGAATGAGAATGGGGGTCTGATTATAAGTGAAGATGGAAAAATTGAAGCTATAGGAAAAAAAGTAAACATTAATAATTTACCGAGTAGAGAGAAGCCAATTGATTTAAAAGGTAAGTATATTTTCCCTGGATTAGTCGATATGCGAGTTTTTGTTGGTGAGCCGGGCTATGAGTACAAAGAAAATTTTAGGACTCTAAGTAACGCGGCACTCTCAGGTGGCGTTACTTCCGTTGTAACAATGCCTAATACAGATCCAGTTATTGATAACGTTTCCATAGTCGACTTTCTAAAAAGAAGAGGAAGAGATAAATCAAAGATAAATATTTTTCCATGTGCCTCCTTAACTAAAAATACTGAAGGTACAAATATGACTGAATTTGGTTTGTTACAAAATAAAGGAATAATTGCATTCACAGATGGCGTTAAAACAATTCAAAACCCAAGACTGATGTCTAGAATAATGAACTCTGCTAAAGATTTGGGCAGTTTAATAATGCAGCATGCTGAAGATTACGAACTGGCAAAAAATGGCATGATTAACTCTGGAATAATTGCTTCAAAATTAGGTCTATCTGGTATACCTGAAATTGCTGAGCGTATTCTGATCGAGAGAGATTTAACATTACTGGAAAAGGTTAAATGTAGATATCATATCTCTCAATTATCATCACAAAAATCTGTCGAAATAATTGAGTCAAGAAAGGAAATAGTAAAATTCACATGTGGTGTTTCGATTAATAACTTATCTTTAAATGAAAACGACATTGGAGATTTCAAAACATTTTTGAAATTATCTCCACCATTAAGAAGAGAAGAAGATAGACTATCTTTAGTGCAGGGTTTAAAGGACGATTTAATTGATGTAATAGTTTCAGATCACAAACCTGAAGATGAAGAGTCAAAAAGATTAACATTTGCTCAAGCAGCAACAGGTGCGTCAGGGATAGAAACTCTGCTATCTTTAAGTTTAGAATTATATCACAACGGATCACTTAAATTAGAGACAATAATTAAAGCATTAACGTCAAACCCTGCCAAAATATTAAAAATAAATAAAGGGAATCTATCTATTGGTAATAATGCAGATCTTTGTATAGTAGATATAGACAAACCTTGGATTGTAAAAAAAGATAAGCTTATCTCAAAATCAAAAAATACATCTATTGAAGATAAAAAACTTCAAGGCAAAGTCACTAATACATTTGTAAACGGTAAAGAATTATTTAAGCTATAGCATGGATATTTTAGTCATAGGTATAATTTCATATTTAATGGGTTCAATTCCATTTGGATTAATAATAACAAAAATTTTTTTGAAAAAAGATATAAGAGATATTGGATCTGGAAATATCGGAGCCACAAATGTACTTAGAGCTGGTAACAAGACATTTGGTTACATCACTTTATCTCTTGACATTTTAAAAGCTGTTATCCCTGTAATATTTGTTAAAATTTATCACACAGATTTCTTATATTTGGCATCATTATGTGCATTTATAGGTCATGTATTTCCTGTATGGCTCAAATTTAAAGGAGGGAAAGGCGTTGCAACATACGTAGGTATTCTATTTGCTATAAATATTTATTTTGGAATTATCTTTGCTTTATCTTGGTTCGTAATTTTTGCTATAACAAAATTTTCATCTTTATCTTCATTGATTGCTTCTGTATCAGTTCCTGTTTATTTGCTAGTCACAGGTCAATTTAAAGATATATTTTTTTTTATAATCATGTTTGTATTAATAATTTTTACCCATCGAGAAAATATTAAAAGATTGAAAAATAAAGAAGAAACTAAGACAAAAATTTATTAGTTTGACTATCTAACTCTTTTAGGTAGTTTGTCTTTTATGAACTTGGTCATTGTAGAAAGTCCAGCTAAAGCCAAAACTATCAATAAATATTTAGGTGATAATTATAAAGTATTAGCTAGTTATGGGCATATTAGAGATTTACCATCTAAAAATGGTTCTGTTGATCCTGATAAAGATTTCAAGATGGAATGGGAGATTGATAGCTTTTCAAAAAAATATCTTAAAGAAATTACAGACGCAGCCAAAAATTCTTCTAAAATAATATTAGCTACCGATCCTGATCGTGAAGGAGAGGCAATAGCATGGCATGTAAAAGAGTATCTAAGTGAAAAAAAACTTCTTAAAGATAAAGAAATAGAAAGAGTTGTTTTTAATGAAATTACAAAGAAAGCAGTAATTCATGGCATTGAAAATCCAAGACAAATTGAACCGCTTTTAGTTGATGCTTACATGGCTCGAAGAGCCTTAGATTACTTAGTTGGCTTTAATATTTCACCAATATTATGGACAAAACTTCCAGGCTCTAAATCTGCGGGTAGAGTTCAATCGGTAGCTTTAAAGTTGATAACTGAAAGAGAACATGAAATTGAATCCTTTAAGCCAGAAGAATTTTGGACTTTAAGTGTCAAATTTAAAGATGAAAAAAATCAAAATATCCTTGCAAGTATTAGTCAACTAGATAACAACAAAATTGAAAAATTCTCTTTTAGAAATAAAGATGAGATTAATAAAGCTGTATCAAGTATCAATCAAAAAAAATTTAGTATTACTGAAATATCAAGTAAAGTGGTAAATCGTAATCCATCAGGACCATTTACTACATCAACTCTTCAACAAACAGCTTCAAGTCGATTAGGGTTTGGTGCATCAAGAACTATGCAAATTGCTCAAAAACTTTACCAAGGAGTAGAAATTGAGGGAGAAACTATTGGTTTGATAACATATATGAGAACAGATGGTACTAATTTATCAAAAGATGCTGTTGTGGCTTTTAGAGATTATATTAAAAAAGAAATCGGTAATGAATATTTACCTGAGAGTGCTTTAAATTACTCTGGTAAAAAGGCAAAAAATGCGCAAGAGGCACATGAAGCAATAAGACCCACAGATGTTATCAGAACTCCCGAAAGTGTAAAAAAGTATCTGAGTACAGATCAAAATAAACTTTATGATTTAATATGGAGTAGAGCTTTATCTTCTCAAATGCAATCTGCTAAATTTGATAGAAATACTATAACGATTACATCAAGTAATAATGATACGGTATGCAAAGCAAGTGGATCAGTTCTCAAATTTGATGGATTTTTAAAGATTTATAATAATCAAGTTAAGGATGATGATGAAAACATTCTACCTTCTGTGTCTAAAGGACTTGTAAATATTGAGTCCCTAATAGATGAACAGCATTTTACACAACCTCCTCCAAGATATTCTGAGGCTAGTTTAGTAAAAAAACTAGAGGAATTAGGAATAGGAAGGCCATCTACTTATGCAAGTATAATTTCTACAATAGCAAATAGAGGTTACGCAGAGATATTGAATAAAAGATTTTTTCCCACAGATAGAGGAAAACTTATATCAGCATTTCTTGAAAAATTGTTCTCAAAATATGTGGATTATAATTTTACTGCTGGCTTAGAGGATCAATTAGATGAGATTACAACTGGTAAAGAAAGCTGGATAAAAGTTTTGGAGCTGTTCTGGAAAGACTTTAATAGTAATGTGGCTGAAGTTAAGGAAAAAAGAACAAGAGAGGTCTTAGATTTATTAAATGATAGTTTGGGAGATTTGGTGTTCGATAAGGATGATAAAGGAAATATTGTAAGAAAGTGTCAATTATGTAATTCAGGAACACTAAGTTTAAAAAATAGTTTTAGGGGAGGTGCGTTTATTGGTTGTTCAAATTATCCTGAATGTAAATTTACAAGACCTTTGTCTAAAGCTAAAGCAGCGGCACAAGCACAATTAGCTGAACCAAAATTTATTGGGAAACACGAGAACGGCAATGATATATATCTTAAAAATGGAAGATTCGGTCCATATTTACAATATGAAAAAATTCCAGAAGATATAGAAATTGACAAAACACCAAAGAAAAAAAGGAAAACAAAAAAACTTAAATCGGATGTAAATGAACTTTTAAAAAATATCTCTATTCCAAAGGGTTTAGAACTAGAGAGTATAGATTTAGAAAAAGCGCAATTTTTATGCTCACTGCCAAAATCTTTAGGAATAAATCCTGATAATCAAAAAGAAATTACTTTAAACACTGGAAGATTTGGTCCTTACCTAAAGTGTGAAAATAAATCAGCTCGAATAGAAAATATTGAGGAAATTTTCTCTATTGGTTTAAACAGAGCCATAACTTTAATTGCTGAGGCTAAACCAGGGAGAATGTCTTCTTCGATGATTAAAAATTTAGGTGAACACCCAGAGGATAAAAAGCCAGTTAGAATTATGAAGGGACAATATGGTCCATATATCAAATATAAATCTCTAAATGCGACAATACCAGAGGAAAAAGATCCTATGGAACTCACAATGGAGGAGGCATTAATATTGATTGAGAAAAGGAGAGAATACGATAAAAATAAAAAGAAAAAAAAAAAATAAAATGACAAAAAAAATAATTATTACTTTAACAATGTTATTCCTCTGCAGTCCAATATTTGCTGGTACAGAAGATTGTAGTAAATTTAGTAAACTTTCTAAGGATTTTCTTGAATGTCAGAAAGATAATTTAAAGAAAAGAAGTGATGACTCTGGATTGACTGGCACTGTAAGCAATTTTAAATCAAGCAAAACATTATCTGATTTTTTTAAAAAAAATAAAAAATAGTAATGTCTTTTGATAAAAGAATTGAAGAATTAAAAATATTACTCCCAGAAGCAAAATCACCCGTAGGGGCATATATTGCAACAAAGATAATTGGAAAACTACTTTTCATTTCAGGACAAATTTCAATATCATCTACAGGTGAATTAATTAAAGGTAAAGTTGGCAAAGACCTTTCTACAGAAGAGGGTTATAAAGCTGCAGAAAGATGTGGTTTAGGAATAATTGCACAAGTTAAAAAGGCATGTGGTGGAAACCTGTCTAAAATTAAATCATGCATTAAATTAACTGGTTACGTGAACTCTACCGAAGATTTTATTGAGCAACCAAAAGTTATTAATGGAGCCTCAGACCTAATGGCTTCTATATTTGGGGAACATGGTATGCATACTAGAGCTGCTGTTAGCTCAAATAGTCTGCCCCTTGGAGTGGCTGTTGAGGTTGACGCTATTTTTGAATTAAACTAAATTATCTTCCAATACCAAAATAATTAATCTTATTATTAAGCATTTTATTTAAGTTGTATATATTTCTCAAATCAAAAATTTTAAAATTTTTTTTCTTTACAAGTTTTTTAAAATTAAGAAATTTGAACTCATTCCATTCTGTGTGTATAATTATCAAATCTGATTTAAAACAAGCTGAGGACAAATCGCTACAAAAACTGACATTTTTCAGATTTTTAAATTCTTGTTTTATACCTGTAGGGTCATAATACCTTATTTTCGCACCTTCTCTTTGAAGACCTGGTATCATTAATAAACTTGATGCCTCTCTCATATCATCCGTGTTAGGTTTAAAAGTAACACCCAAAAAAGTAATATTTCTGTTTCTAATTTTACCTTTTAAAATTTTTTTAACTTTTTGAAGTAAAATTTTTTTTCTATTTTCATTTGATTTTATAACTGTCTTCACTATAGAAAGATTAATATTAAATTTTTTTGCCAGATCAACTAGTGCCTTGGTGTCTTTAGGAAAACAAGAGCCTCCATAAGCTGGTCCTGCCCTCAAAAATCTATCACCAATTCTTTGATCTAATCCCATTCCAAATGAAATATCTTTTACATCTACTTCTGCTTTTTCACATAAATTTGCCATTTCATTAATGTATGCAATTTTGGTAGCCAGAAAAGCATTAGATGCATATTTAACTAATTCAGCTCCTTTTCTTGAGGTGCTAAAATAACGACTATTTCTTTTTATAATTGGTAAATATAATGACTTCATAATTCTATTTGCTTTTTTACTATTAGTACCAACAACTACTCTATCTGGATAAATAAAGTCTCGAATAGCTTCTCCCTCTCTTAAAAATTCAGGATTAGATACAACATCAACTAATCTTTTTGAATTTTTAAAATTTAGAATTTTCTCAATTTTATCTCCTGTAGAAACAGGAACAGTTGATTTGGTAACAACAATTTTATAACTTTTGATATATTTTTTTAATTGTTTTGCTACTTGAAAAACATATTTTAAATCTGCTGAATTATTATTTTTTTTTGTTGGTGTACCAACACAAATAAAAATTATATCTGCTTTTTCCACTCCTTTTCTTAAGTCTGAAGTAAAGAAAAGTCTTTTTTGAGTAAAATTTTTTTTTAATATCTCATGGAGACCAGGCTCGTAAATTGGAACTTTCCCTTGGTTTAATAAATCAATTTTATTTTTGTTATTATCAACACAATAAACAACATTACCTAAATCAGAAAAACATACCCCGGATACAAGACCAACATAACCTGCGCCTATCATACAAAGCTTCATATTCTAGAAATCTCTTTTGATGATCTAATATATCCATGCATAGTACCACAATCCAGATACTTACCTTTAAAATTATGTCCAATAAATTTATGCCCATCTATAATTAATTGTCTAATTGTATCCGTTATATGTATTTCACCTCCCTTACCTTTTTTTTGATACTTTAAATTACGAAAAATTTGTTTTGGCAAAATATATCTTCCAATTACTGCATTATTTGATGGAGCTTTATCTATTTCTGGTTTTTCAATAACATCTTTAATATAAAAATTTTCTTCATCCAAATTTTTTTCTTTCAGAAATATTCCCCATCTGTTAACTGTTTTTTTTGGAACTTTCATGCTAGCAATCACTGAGCAGTCTTTTTTTCTATTATGAATAGAAATCATTGCTTTAGAGCAATTCTTTTTAATTATTAAATCATCAGGTAATAACATTAAAAAAAATTTATCTTTTATATAACTTTTTGTTTTTAAAACAGCATCACCTGTGCCTAATGGTTTATTCTGATAAACAAACCTTATCATTTTTTTATATTTTTGAATTTTCTTATATTCCTTAATTATTCTATTGTCTTTTTTCTTTTTCATAATTTTTTTATAAAAATTATCATTAAAAAAATAATTTTTAATTAATTTCTTTTTGGTAGATATTATACAAATGACTTCTTTTATTCCTGCTTCAATACATTCATCTAATATGTACTCAATACCAGGCTTACCATTCATGGGTAAAAGTTCTTTAGGAAAAACACTTGTTAAAGGTAACAATCTAGTGCCTAAGCCAGCTAATGGAATAATTGCTTGTTTAATCATTTAAATGTTTTACTTATTAAAATGTTTTATACAAATGAAAATTTTATTAAATAATAATGATTTAAATGAGGCATTAGGTAAAGTCACAAATCTTGGTTTTGTGCCAACTATGGGAAGCCTACATAAAGGTCACATATCGCTAATAAAGAGATCATTAAAGGAATGTAAATATACTATAGTTAGTATATTTGTTAATCCATATCAATTTAATAATAAAAACGACTATAAAAATTATCCAAGAAATATCAAAAAAGATTTATATATTTTAAAAAATTTAAAAACTAATTTTGCTTTTGTACCCAGTAAGAAAGTAATTTACTCATCAAATGTGATATCAAAAAAAAGAATCAATAAAAATGACCAAATTTTATGCGCAAAATTTAGAAAAGGTCATTTTGAAGGTGTTTTAGAAGTTATGGACCGTCTAACCAAGTTAATTAAGCCAAGTAAAATTTATTTGGGTAAAAAAGATTATCAGCAACTTTACTTAGTAAAAAAATTTATAGAAAGAAAATATCAGAGTAAAATAATTACTTGTGAGACAATAAGAGATAAATATCACTTAGCCTTATCTTCAAGAAATTTTCTTTTAAGAAAAAAAGATCTTTTTAAAGCTAGATTTATATCTAAAAATCTAAAAATTTTTAAAAAAAAATTAGTAAAAAAGGAGAATATCAATGACTTAATTATAAAAAAAAAAAGAGAGTTGAGTATTAATCTTAAAATTAATTTTGATTATTTAGAGTTGAGAAATCTTAAAAATTTAGAATTATCAAAGAAAATAACAAACTCAAATATTTTTTATGCTTACACAATAAATGGTATTAGATTAATTGATAATTTATGAAATTTATAAGAAGTACGCACCAACACCTAAAAAGGATACAAAGCCAATAACATCTGTAATTGTTGTCACAAAAACGCTTGAAGCAATAGCAGGATCAATATTCATCTTTTTTAAAGTCACCGGTACTAAAATACCAAATAATCCGGCGACTACCATGGTTAATATCATTGAGATCGAAATAATTAATGAAAGTTGTATATCTTGAAACCATAATTGAACAATAAAAGAGCTTATAACAGCAAAAATAACTCCATTTAAAATTCCGATATTAAACTCTTTAAAAATATTTTGGTTAAAATTATTTTTTGTAAGATCATTTGTAGCTAATGTTCTAATTGTGACAGCAAGTGTCTGCATTCCTGCATTACCACCCATAGATGCAACAATTGGCATTAAAAAAGCTAATACTACCATTTGTTCAATTGTTGCTCCAAATAAACTTATGCAATAAGTTGCAAGAAATGCTGTAAAAAGATTTAATAATAACCAATTAAATCTTCTTTTTGTTTTTGTAAAAACACCATCAGTTATTTCCTCATCTCCAACCCCAGCTAATCTTAATGTATCTTCCTCTGCCTCCTCTTTTAATACAGTCAATACATCATCAGCAGTAATCATTCCTACTAATTTATTATTTTTATCTACAACACAAGCTGAATTAAGATTATAATTCTCAAATATATTACCAACTTCCTCCTTATCCATGTCGACAGGAACCAAGAAGGTTGAGTCATCCATAATAGAGGACATTTTTGTTTCTCTTGGTGTTCTTAAAACTTTGGATGAGGGCACTATACCAACAGGTTTGAAATTCTCATCAACAATGTAAATTTCTAGGAATTGCTCAGGAAGATCTTTGTTTTCTCTCAAATAGTCAATAGTTTGTCCAACTGACCAATTACTAGGGATAGCGGTGAATTCTCTTTGCATTATTCTTGCAGCACTATCCTCTGGATAACTTAAGCCCTCTAGTAATGCAAAACGGTCTTTTGGTGGCAAAGCAGATAAAATAGAATTTTTATCTTTTTCTTCTACATTTTCAAGAATAGCTATCGCATCATCAGACTCTAAATTTTTTAATATTCTTACAATTGCATCTGACGAAAGATATTTAATAATTTCAGATTGAACAGACTCATTCAATTCAACAAAAACTTCTGGATCGATCTTAAAATTATTTAACTTTATTAAATTCTCTCTATTATCTATCTCTAAATGTTCTATTATATCTGCCGCATCGGCAGGATGCATTTCCTTAAATGAATTAGTAATAAATAAAGCATCATTATTAGCAATTTTATCAGTAACAACTTTGATATATTCTTTATTGAATTCAAAATTTACTTTTTTATCTTTGATTTTTTTAATTAAAGTCATAAATATACCTTTTACTAAGTGGGATCTTTTAATACATAATAAAAAGATTACAATTTTTAAATGAATATAGAGATTAAAAAGTCAAAAAAACCAATAAAATACAGCGATGCTATTAAGCTTATGGAAGAAAGATTATTAAAATTACATGAAAATAATTCTGCAGAATTAATATGGACCTTGGAGCATGATCATATTTATACGGCAGGATCAAGTTATAAAGAAAACGAAATTAAAGATAAATCTATCAATATTATTAAAACTAATCGTGGGGGTAAAATAACCTATCATGGACCAGGACAATTAATTTGCTATTTTGTAATCGATCTTAAAAAAAGAAAAAAAGATATAAGAAATTTTATATCAATTATTGAAAAATCTATTATTGAAACTTTGAAAATGTATAAAATTCAATCATTCAGTGACAAAGATAATATTGGTATTTGGTATAAAGAAAATAATAAAATTAAAAAAATCGCTGCCATCGGTGTAAGAGTAAGTAAATGGATTGCCTATCATGGATTTTCAATAAACATTGATAATGAGTTAGAAAGGTACGATGCAATAGTACCTTGTGGTATTAAAGACAAAGGTGTAACTAATTTAAAAAAGATAATTGACCAAGATTATAAAGAATTTGAAAAAAATTTAGTAAATATTTTTATGTCAAATTTAAATAGTTAAGCCTTTTTGTATTTAAAAGATTTTTGAAATAATCTGGAATTAAAGCTCGATAAGTATACTTCTTATCTTTTATCATAAATCTTAATTCATATGAATGGAGCATTAGATTTTTATTTAATCCTTTCGAAAATGAATAATTTTTATATTTTTTATCACCGTATATTGAATGTCCAATATTAAATAATTGTTTTCTTAATTGATGTTTTCTCCCTGTAATAGGTTTCATTTCGACTAAACTTGCGTTTGAATTCTTGTCAATTACTTTATAAAAAGTTTTGGCAATTTCGAAAATTTTTTTTCCATTTTCATATTTAACTAATTTATCATTCCATTCCCCCGAATTTTTTTCCAATTCACCATGACATATTGCTAAATAAGTTTTATGGACTTTTCTTAATCTAAACAAAGAAGTAAGAAGCTGAGCAGTTTCTCTATTCTTTGCAATAATAAAAACACCAGAGGTTTCTTTATCGAGTCTATGAACGGTAAAAGGTTTGTTATCTTTAAAAATTTCACTTTTTGAAAAAATATCAATTAAATTTTTTTTAGATTTTGTGCCACCTTGTACGGGAATACCTGCATTTTTGTTTATTACTAAAAAGTCTTTATTGTTATCAATAATTAATTTTTCATTAGATTTTATAATTTCACTAGAAGGTATAAATTTTATCTTTTTACTGTGAATTCTTTCTTCAAACTTAAAATTAAAAAAATTAATTTTATCTTTAGTTTTTATTTTAAAAGAGCTTTTAATTTTTTTGTTATTTATCTTAATTTTTCCAGATCTTAAACTTTTTTCAATAAGACTTTGGGGTATTTTACCAATATTATTTCTCAACCATCTATCAATACGCATGTTATTATGATTTGAATCAACCACAAAATATTTATTCATTATTTATAAGATAATTTTAAGCAGTTGCTAATTTTTTTTCTTCTTTTTTTTCAGCTTCTTTCTGATCTTTCTTTTTTTTATCAACTTTCTTAGCCTCAAGATCCCTATCTACAAACTCTATGATTGCCATAGGTGCGTTATCACCATATCTAAAACCAGCTTTAATAATTCTTGTATAGCCTCCACTTCTTTTTTCATATCTTTTTGATAAAGTCTTTTTAACTTTATTGGCAGATTTTAAATCTTGAAGCTTTGAAGCTAAAAGTTTAGAAGTCTGTAAAGTATTTTTTTTTCCTAACGTAATAATTTTATCAGCTTGTGGTTTAAGAAATTTTGCTTTTGGTAAGGTAGTTTTTATTTGTTCATATTTTATCAAAGAATTAAGCATATTTTTTAATAAAGCTTTTCTGTGTTCTGAAGTTCTATTAAGTTTTTTATTAGCCATTCCATGTCTCATTAAATGGCCTCCTCCAATTTTTTTGACATCTCTGCAATATTATCTGGAGGCCAATTAGGAATTTCCATTCCTAAATATAAGGACATTCCAGTTAAAACCTCTTTAATTTCATTTAATGACTTTCTCCCAAAATTTGGGGTTCTTAACATCTCTCCCTCTGACTTCTGTACAAGGTCCCCTATATAAATAATATTATCATTTTTTAAACAATTCATTGATCTCACTGATAACTCTAATTCGTCGACCTTTCTTAATAAGTTTTTGTTAAACTCTGGTTCAGTGGAAACTTCTTTAACAGGAGCCTCGACTGGCTCATCAAAATTAATAAACATCTTTAGCTGATCTTGAAAAATTCTAGCTGAATAAGCAACAGCATCTTCTGCAGATATTGATCCATTAGTTTCAACTTCTAAAGTTAACTTGTCATAATCTAAAGCTTTTCCCTCTCTA
Organism: uncultured Pelagibacteraceae bacterium; assembly: GCA_902518185.1. Lineage (GTDB taxonomy): Bacteria > Pseudomonadota > Alphaproteobacteria > Pelagibacterales > Pelagibacteraceae > Pelagibacter. The sequence continues at coordinate 91,017 of CABYFG010000004.1, forward strand.
GCAGTGCTAACAGAGTATGAAACTTTTTTTACAGGGCTATATAAGGAGTCTATTGCTATTAGACCTAGAGGTGGTTCCTCAGGTTTATTTAGTTCTGCTGGCACATACCCTTTTCCGGTATTAACATTCATTTCAACATGAAAATTTGTATTTTCATCTAAATTGCAAATTACTAGGTCTGGATTTAATATTTTCACATCTGCGACTGGAGTAATATCAGAAGCTTTAATTTCTCCAGGTCCTTTTGCATCCAAAACAAGTTTTTTTGTTCCCTCTGTAGCACATTTTAAAGCCAATGATTTTATGTTTAAAACAATATCTGTAACATCCTCTCTAACACCTTTTATTGAAGTAAATTCATGTAATACACCATCTATTTGGATCGATGTAACTGCAGCACCTCTGATTGATGACAAAAGAATTCTTCTTAATGAGTTTCCTAAAGTTAAACCATAACCTTTTTCTAAAGGTTCAGCGATAATAGTTGCTTGTGTTAAGTCATCACTAATTTTCACATCAAGCTTAGTAGGTTTGATAAGTGATTTCCAATTTTTAATGTTTACATTTTCAGTTTCCATTAAACTCTCCTTTTTTTTGGTGGTCTTGTACCATTATGTGGCATTGGTGTAGTATCTTTGATTGATAAAATTCTAAATCCCCGAGCTTGCAAGGCTCTTAATGCGGTTTCTCTTCCAGAACCAGGTCCTTTTACCTCAACAGATAAAGTTTTCATTCCATATTCTAAAGCTTTAGAAGCTGCCGCATCAGCAGCTATTTGTGCTGCATAAGGCGTCGATTTTCTTGAACCTTTAAAACCTTTTTGGCCAGCAGATGCCCAAGATATTACATTTCCATTAGTATCAGCAATCGAGATGATAGTATTATTAAATGTCGATTGAACATATGCAATACCGTTTAAAATATTTTTTTTAATTTTCTTTTTTTTTGAATATGAGCTTTTATTAGATTTGTTTGATACCTTTTTTTCAACTTTTTGATCACTTGTCATATTTTTTTCAATTTTTGCCATAATTATTTCTTAAGCGGTGTTAATTTTTTTCCAGCAATAGCTATAGCTTTACCCTTTCTTGTTCTGGCATTACATCTTGTTCTCTGACCTCTAACTGGTAATTTTTTTCTATGTCTTGAACCCCTATAGCAAGCAAGATCGACTAATCTTTTGATACTTAATGAAAAATCTCGTCTTAAATCACCCTCAACTTTAAAATTTTGATCAATATATTCTCTAATTTTTAAAATTTCTTCATCTGTTAATTGATTTACTCTTTTATTTCTTGGTATTTCTAGAGATGAGCATATTTGATTAGAAAATTTATTTCCAATACCGTAAATATAAGTAAGTCCTACATGGACAAGTTTATTTTGTGGAATGTTAATACCTGCAATACGAGCCATAAATTTGTGATAAAATATGACTTTTTATATAAGAAGTTTTTTTAATGTCAATGGATTAAGCATTAATAAAACCATCGATTTTGCTTGTAATTTCGTCTATTTGAAGATCTCCCTCTATTTCATAAAAATTTTGATTTTTTGAGTAGAAGTCTAGAACAGGTTTTGTCGTTTTCATATAAACATCGTATCTTTTAAGAATGGTGTTAAAATCATCGTCTGATCTTTTTTCTAAAAATTTTCTTTTTTCAATTCTTTTTAAGATTGTTTCTTTTTTTACATTTAGAAAAAAAACAAAGTTAATTTTTTGATTTGATTTTTTGAGTAATATATCTAAGTTTTTTGCTTGACTTAAAGATCTGGGATAACCATCAAATATCAATTTACCTTTTTTTTTAGAATCGAAAACTAAAATTTCTATAAGTTTATTTACAATCTCATCACTAACAAACCTACCTTCGTTCATGTCATTAATAATTTTTTTTCCAATATCAGAATTTTTTTGTATTTCCTCTCTTAAAATTTCTCCAGTCGATACTTTATAGCCACTTAATTTTTTAACTAAATAATTGGTTTGAGTCCCTTTACCGGCTCCCGGAGGTCCAATTAAAATAATATTCACCTTTTTTATCTTCCAAATTTAGTTTTTTTAATTAATTGTTCGTATTGTGAACTCATTAACCTGGTTTGTATTTGAGTTACAGTATCTATTGCAACAACTACAACAATCAAAATTGATGTTCCTCCTAAATAAAATGGGATAGGATAATTTGCAATCAAAAATTCAGGCATCAAACAAACTAAAGTAAGATACAAGGCTCCAATGGTAGTTAATTTTGTAAGAATATTTTCAATGTATATAGCTGTACTCTCACCAGGTCTGATACCTGGAATAAATCCCCCATATTTTCTTAAATTATCAGCGGTTTCATTTGGATTAAAAGTAATCGAAGTATAAAAAAATGTAAAAAAAATAATACCTGAAGCATATAGTAACATATATAAAGGTTGTCCCTGAGTAAAATACGAACTCAAGTTAAGAAAAGTATCGTTTTCCGAAAAGTTAAAATTTGAAAATGTTACAGGTAATAATAATAAAGCTGAGGCAAAAATTGCTGGAATTACACCTGCTTGATTTATTTTAAGTGGTAAATGTGAAGACTCACCTCCATACATTTTATTACCCATTTGTCTTTTAGGATAATTTATGAGTATTTTTCTTAAAGCTCTTTCCATAAAAACAATAAATAAGACTGTAAGAATTAGTAAAATAAAAATTGCAATTATCATTAATGTTGATACCGCTCCTGTTCTACCTAATTCAAAAGTTGTTACAAGCGCTCTAGGTATCTCTGCGATTATTCCGGCAAATATTATCAAAGATATTCCATTACCGATTCCTCTTTGTGTAATTTGTTCACCTAGCCACATTAAAAAAATAGTTCCAGCAACTATAGTTGTCACGGTTGAAATTTTAAAAAAAATTCCAGGATCTATAACTAATTCAGCTGAAGACTCTAGTCCAACCGCTAAACCATAACCCTGAAGTGTAGCTAATAAAACAGTTCCATACCTGGTAATTTGGGTTATTTTGGATCTGCCTGTCTCACCTTGTGCTTTAAGATTTTTAAAATAATCAGAAACTCCAGTCAAAAGCTGCACAATGATTGATGATGATATATACGGCATTATACCTAACGCAAATATAGCCATTCTGCTTACCGCTCCACCCGCAAAAACATTAAACATCCCAAGTAAACCTTTTTGATTTCCTTCCATCATTATTTTAAGTTGCTCAGGATCTATTCCTGGTAATGGTACAAATGTTCCAAATCTATATATTGCTAAAATTACAATTGTAAAAATAATTCTATTTCTTAAATCAATATTAGACGATGAAGCACTCATAAAAATATCTTATTTCTTTAAGTTTATTGAGCCACCAATTTTTTCTAACTTTTCAATTGCAGATTTTGAGGCAAGATCAGCTTCAATATTAATTTTTTCTTTTATGTTTCCAGAACCAAGAACTTTTAGTTTAATCGAGTTCTTACTGATCAATCTTAATTTTTTTAACAAGTCTGAGTTAAGAATTTCTTTGGTAGAGATAGTTTTTTTATCTAGAAAACCTTGAATTTTATTCAAATTTAAAATTGCAATATTTTTTTCTTTTATTGCATTAAAACCTCTTTTCGGAAGTCTTCTATATAAAGGCATTTGGCCACCTTCAAAACTTTTAATAGAGACTCCAGATCTAGATTTTTGTCCTTTAACACCTCTTCCCGAAGTTTTTCCTTTTCCTGAACCAATTCCTCTTCCAACTCTTATCTTTTTTTTTTTTAATTTTATTTGATTATTAAGTTTGATCATTAGCCTCTCTTTTCAATGATTTCTGAGATTTTTTTACTTCTAATTGAAGAAATTTGTTTTGGTGAATTTTGCTTGAGAAGAGCCTTCATTGTAGCTCTTATAACGTTATGCGCATTGGAGGTTCCCATTGACTTTGCAACAATGTCTTTGACACCTAAAACTTCACAAACTGCTCTCACAGGACCTCCAGCTATTATACCAGTGCCTTTAGTTGCTGCTCTTAAAACAATTTTTCCAGATCCCTCTTTGGCTTTAACATCATGATGTATTGTTCTTCCCTCTCTCAAAGGTATTTTAATTAATTTTCTTCTAGCCATTTCATTAGCTTTTTTGATTGCATCAGGAACCTGTTTAGCTTTGGCGTGAGCTATGCCAATCTTTCCTGCTTGATTTCCAACTACAACAAGAGCAGAAAATCCAAACCTTCTCCCACCTTTTACTACCTTAGTTATACGATTAATATGAACAAGTTTTTCTATTATATCGTCGTTTTTTTTATCTTTTTTAATTTCCATAGTTAAAAATCCATTCCATTTTTTCTTAAAGTATCTGCAAAGACTTTAATTCTACCATGATATTTGTAACCACCACGATCAAAGAAAATCTTTGAAATATTTTTTTCGCCAGCTTTTTTTGCTAATTTTTCAGCAACAAGTTTAGATAATTCTGTTTTATTTATTTTTGGGTCTTTTTTAATATCTTTTTCTACAGAAGAAGCTGATATCAAAGTAAAGTTTTTTAAGTCATCTATAATTTGAGCTGAAATATTCTTTGCTGATCTGGATATTGTCAATCTCAATCTATTACCAGAGGATACTCGTTTAACTTTATTTCTTACTCTAAATTTTTTTCTTATACTCGTATTAAGTTTCATTATTTTTTCTTCCCTTCCTTTTTTAGTATATACTGACCTTTTTCCCTTACGCCCTTGCCTTTATATGGTTCAATTTTTCTTAAAGTTTTTATTTTTGATGCGACGGAGCCAACTTGTTGTTTATCCACGCCTGTAATTTTAAGTATTGTTTGTTTTTCAACAGTAATCTTAATTCCCTCTGGTATATTGAAATTTATATCATGACTATAACCTAGTTGAAGATTAAGTTGATTACCTTTTAACGAAGCCCTGTAGCCTACGCCAACTAATTCAAGTGTCTTTTCATATCCTTTAGACGAACCAATAACTGCGTTGTTAATCAAGCTTCTATTCATTCCCCATAATCTTTTTATTTCTTGATTACTTTTTTTTGGTTTTATAGATATTATTTTACCATCTTTAATATCTAGCTCAAATAAATCTAAGTTTATATTTAATGATTTTTTTCCGATAGGCCCCTCAATATTAAGAATGTTACCTGCTAGAGCAACCTTTACTTTATCTGGAATTGAAATATTTATTTTACCAATTTTTGACATTAAAAAACCTTACAAATTATTTCTCCACCAACTTTTTGTTTTCTTGCATCTATGTCGGTCATAACACCTTTGGGTGTTGAGATGATAGCTATACCTAAACCATTATTTATTTTAGGCAAACCCTCTGCGCTTGAAAAAATTCTTCTACCGGGTTTAGAAACTCGCTCAAAATTATTTATAACAGGATTTCCAGAGTGATATTTGAGTTCTAATGATAAAATTGATTTATTGGTCTCATTATTAATACTAAAATCTTTAATAAATCCCTCATTTTTAAGTATGTCGGCGATTCTTACTTTAAATTTAGAGGAAGGCAAATCTACTTTTTTATGATTTCTAAATTGAGCATTTTTTACTCTTGCTATCATGTCTCCTATTGGGTCACTTAAACTCATATAATCCTTTCTACCAACTTGATTTAACTAATCCTGGTATTTTACCTTGCAAACCTAATTGTCTTAATGCAATTCTTGATATTTTTAATTTTCTATAAACACCGTGTGGTCTTCCAGTTATTTGACATCGATTCATAACACGAACTTTAGATGAATTTCTTGGTAACTTTGATAATTTCTGTTGTGCTTTAAATCTTTCTTCCAAAGGCAGAGATTTATTCATAACAATTTTTTTTAATTTTTCTCTTTTTTTAAAGAGCTTGTTTGAAAGTTTAATTCTTTTATTATTTTTATTTATCGAACTTAATTTGGCCATTTTAGTTTTCTCCTTTCTTAATAAATGGGAAATTTAGTTTTTGTAATAAAGCAAAACTATGTTCTTTGCTCCTTGATGAAATTACGAGAGTTATATCTAACCCTCTTACTTTATCTGCTCTATCAAAACTTACCTCGGGAAAAATTATATGCTCTTTGATGCCAAAAGTATAATTACCAAATTTGTCAAAGCCATCACTAGACAACCCTCTAAAATCTTTGATTCTTGGAAGTGCTATATTAACTAATCTGTCTAAAAATTCATACATTCTATTCTTTCTTAAAGTGACTTTAAATCCAGCATTAGTACCTTTTCTTGTTTTAAAGTTTGCAACAGACTTTTTGAATTTAGTTGTAACTGGTTTTTGTCCAGTAATTTTTGCTAAATCCTCCTCAAGACTTTTGAAAATCTTTGAGTCATTACCGTCTAAGCCTAATCCCATATTCAAAACAATTTTTTCAATTTTCGGCCCCATATATAAATTTTTCAATCCAAACTGAGATTTTAAAGCTGGCTGGATTTCTTTAAAGTAAAGTTCTTTTAATCTAGTTGTCATTATTTCTTTATCTCACTTTTTTTTGATTTATTTTTTTCTTCTATTAACTTTAAATTTGATAAATGAATAAAGCTCTCTTTTGAAATAATCCCACCTTTTTTTTCTTTTGTTGTTTTTACATGTTTCTTAACAATATTTATATCCTTGACTTTAGCTCTATTGTTTAATCTATCGATCTCTATTACTTCTCCTTCTTTACTTTTATCTTTTCCTACTAAGATCTTTACTTTGTAACCTTTTTTTATCATTATAATACCTCTGGAGCTAAAGAAATTATTTTCATTTGCCCTCTATTTCTCAACTCTCTAGTAACCGGACCAAAAATTCTAGTTCCTACTGGCTCACCTTTATCATCTACCAAGACTGCTGCGTTATTATCAAATTTTACTTTTGATCCATCCTCTCTATGAATGCCTTTTTTAACTCTAACTACTACAGCCTTGTGAACAGATCCTTTTTTAACCTTACCTTTTGGAATTGCCTCTTTGACTGCAATTACGATAGTGTCACCGATACTTGCATATCTTCTTTTAGATCCACCTAAAACTTTAATACACTCTATTTTCTTTGCTCCAGTATTGTCAGCCACTAATAATTCCGTTTGAACCTGTATCATTATTTAGACCCTTCAATTACCTGAAATTTTTTATTTTTGGAAAATGGCTTACTCTCAATAATTGAAACTTTATCACCAGTTTTAAATTTATTGTTTTCATCATGAGCATTATATTTTTTTCTTACTTTAACTACTTTTTTAAGAAGTGGATGAGAATATTTTCTCTCAACCACAACAGTAACAGTTTTATTGGGTTTATCACTTATTACAATGCCAGTTAAAATTTTTTTAGGCATTTATATTTCCTTTTAGTATAGTTTTAAGCCTTGCAATATTTCTTTTGGACTCTCTTATCTTAGCAGAATTAGAAACTTGAGAATTAATCTTTTGAAATCTAAAATTGAAAAGATCTTTTTTAAGTTTCTCAATTGTTTTAAAAGCTTCATCTTTAGTCATTTTTTTAATCTCTTTTTTTTTCATTATATAAATCTTTTGATGGTTTTAGTTTTAATTGGAAGTTTTGCTGAAGCTTTGTACAGAGCTTCTTTAGCAATCTGTTCAGAAACACCATCTACTTCAAACAAAATTCTCCCTGGTTTTACTCTACAAGCGTAAAATTCTGGGGATCCTTTTCCTTTACCCATTCTTACCTCTATAGGTTTTTTAGAGACAGGTATGTTTGGGAATATTCTTGTCCAAACTCTTCCCTGTCTTTTCATGTGTCTAGTTAAAGCTACTCTGGCAGCTTCAATTTGTTTTCCAGTTACTCTATCAGGTGATAGTGCTTTTAAAGCATAGGCACCATAATTTATAAAGTTTGCCCTGGAGGCAGTTCCATGAATTCTGCCTTTATGTGCTTTTCTCCATTTTGTTCTTACCGGTTGAAGCATAATTTTTATTTACTTTCTTTCTGAGTTGCTTTGTTTGTTTCTTGACTAAATTCTTTCGCAAAAACTTCTCCTTTATAAATCCAAACTTTGATACCAATGATACCATAAGTTGTTAAGGCTTCGGCTTCAGCATAATCAATGTCTGCTCTTAAAGTGTGTGAAGGTATACTTCCATCTCTTAACCATTCAGTTCTAGCAATCTCATTTCCACCCAATCTTCCACTTATAGAAACCTTAATTCCTTTGGCGCCAAGTCTTAAACAAGATTGCATAGCTCTTTTCATCGCTCTTCTATAAGATATTCTTTTTACTAATTGTTGAGCTATATTTTCTGCAACCAGGTATGAATTAGTTTCTGGTTTTTTAACTTCCTTAATATTAAGAGTAACTTCGTTAGTAGTAAATTTAGATAAATTATTTTTTATCTTATCAATATCACTACCTTTTTTTCCAATAACAAAACCAGGTCTTGATGTATAAATTGTAACATAACATTTATTTGCAGTTCTCTCAATCATTACTTTAGATACACCTGAGTTAATCACATTTTTCTTTATATATTCTCGTATTTTAAAGTCCTCTATTAGGTAATTTCCAAAATCTTTTTTTTTTGCATACCAAACAGAGTCCCAACCTCTGTTTATTCCTAATCTAAAACCAACTGGATTAACTTTTTGCCCCATAACTCTCCGTTTTTTTAATCTCTGATAAAATTATAGTTACACTTGAATAAGGTTTTAAAATTGGTGCTGCTCTGCCCTTTGCTCTTGGCCTAAATCTTTTCATTATTATTTTTTTTCCACAATAAGCTTCTTTTACAAATAGCTTATCTATATCATATTGAAAATTGTTTTCAGCATTCGCTACTGCAGAGTTGATGGTTTTTTTTATATCTTTCGTGATTCTTTTTTCTGAGAATTGTAAATCTCTTATTGCTTCACCTACTTTCTTTCCAACAATATCTCTTAGAATTGGATTAAGTTTTCTTACACTACAACGAATATTGTTGTTAATTGATTTAACAATTTTTTCATTAGTTGTTTTTTTTTTATTTTTTGTACCCATATTACTTTTTATCTGATGTTTCCTCTGGTTTAGCTTTCTTATCTGCAGGAGTATGCCCAAAGAAAGTTCTTGTTGGGGCAAATTCACCTAATTTATGACCTACCATATCCTCAGAAATTGTAATAGGTATAAATTTTTTTCCGTTATAAATTAAAAAACTTACTCCCACAAAATCTGGTATTATAGTAGATTTTCTTGACCAAGTTTTTATAGGTATTTTTTTTGGATCAGTTTTATATTTATCAACCTTTTTCATTAAACTTTCCTCAACAAAAGGACCTTTCCATATAGCTCTAGCCATTACTTATTGTCCTTTCTTTTGTTTCTTCTTTTAATAATAAATTTATCTGTTCTTTTATTGTCTCTTGTTTTTAATCCTTTCGCAGATTGACCTTTAGGTGATACTGGGTGTCTTCCTCCTGCTGATTTACCTTCACCTCCACCATGTGGATGATCTACTGGATTTTTTACAACACCTCTTGTATGAGGTCTTCTGCCTAACCAACGTGATCTTCCTGCTTTTCCAATTTTAATATTTTTTTGATCAGGATTACTTAAAACACCAATTGTAGCTAAAGATCTTGAGTCAATCTTTCTCACTTCACCCGACGAGAGTTTTATTAAACTATAAGCACCATCCATTCCGCTAATTGTGACTGAAGTTCCAGCAGATCTCGCAATTTTTCCACCACCCCCAGGTTGAATTTCAACATTATGAATATTTATACCAACAGGAATATCCTGTAGTGGCATACAGTTGCCAATTTTAATCTCTTTTTTGGAACCATTAATAATCTTATCACCAACTTTAATTTTTTGAGGTGCAAGATAATAAGAGTGAGTATTATCATCAAATTTTACTAACATAATGTAACAAGATCTATTTGGATCATATTCAATTCTTTCAACTGTAGCTATCATATCAAACTTCTTTCTATAGAAATCAACATGTCTATACATTTTTTTGTGACCTCCAGCTCTGTTTATTGAAGTTATACGACCGTAATTATTTCTGCCTTTCATGGAACTTTTTGGTGAAACTAATGACTTAAAAGGCTTTCCTTTCCACAGCCCAACTCTATCAACTAAGACAGTTCCTCTAGTAGATTTTGTATAAGGTTTAAAAGTTTTTAATGCCATTTTAGATACCTGTTGTTAAGTCAATATTTTGACCTTTTTTTAAAGTTATAATCGCTTTTTTAAAACCAGGAACTTTAACTTTTTTGCCCCTAATTAATTTCAATCTTCTTTGTTTATTAATTATATTTATTT
>CABYFG010000005.1 GCA_902518185.1 uncultured Pelagibacteraceae bacterium
TTACTACCATTACTACCAACATCGATGTGGTTTTTACCAAATCTAAACGCAAGCCCCTTAACACTACTCTCATTGCTAAGTTTATCCATACCAACAGTAATTGCATTTGTCCCTATTTTTCTACTTGAAGCAATGTCTGCGTCTCCTACTTTTCCAACTGCAATACTTCCTTCGCTCCAGTAAAATATATCCTTATCTTTATTTGCTGAGTTTTTTTCAACAGCTGATGCTTTAATCGCTTGAGTAAGTGATGCTAATTTTTGGTTAGTAAAGTTAATATCAATATTAAAATTTGTTAAATTTTGTTTATCTTTGTTTCTTCTGATCCATTTTAATCGATTTAAAACAGTATCTGTTGAGTGACCGATTGTTCTTGTTGCAAGTTCCATTTGAGCAATTGCCATCCCAGTTCTAACGCTATTTTCTGTGATTGAAGAACATTTGCCAGTTACAACACTAAATGCACAAGCTAAATTATATTCAAATACTATCTCATCATTACGATTTATTGAAAACATTTTAGATCCATCTTTACTAAATGTAATATCATTTAGATCATCCTGATCTGAGTCGATAGCCTGCAAGTCTATTTGACCATCTGAAGTTGCTGTAGATATATCAAATGCAACGTTAAGAGAATATTGTTCTACAAAAGAGTTAGCGCTATTTCCTTTATAAGATACAAATAGTCTTTTTCCATCGCTGGTAAATGTTATCCCAAAAGGGTTATGTGCTTGAAGTGAAATTGCTGTAGATGAGGCAAGAGTCAATGTGCTTAAATCATATGGAGTTGATAAACTGTATTGTTTAATAGACTGGGGGTTCCCTGTCTCCCTTTCATTCATGGTCAGAAACATTTTTGTTCCATCATTAGTTATAAACATACCTTGGAGATTGTTATTATCATCAGTTGATCGATCCCCTATATTCGTACCGTTTTGAAGCGCATTTGTATCAACATCAACATCAGAGTGATATGTGCACGTTGAAATATCGTATGCAGTTGTTAGGTCTAATCTGTTAACGAAAGAAGTTTGTTTATCATTTAAGCCACGCTGCATCGTAAATATTTTCATTCCATCATTAGCGAATTTAAAACCTAGAGTGGCTCCAGTCGATCGATGGGAGCTAGAGTGATCTGGATCAACAACTGAACAACGTTCATCGTTACCAGCATAAGTCGCTGTTGAAATATCATAAGGTACAGAAAGCGTATACTCGTTTATTTTATCATCTGATCTATGAGCAGCAGTGTTATTTAGACCATTATGAAACGTTAAAAACATTTTTGTACCATCATCGTTGAATTGAACAGTACCCATTTTATCTGCAGAACCAGGATCATTGAAAGTTCTTTTATCAATCTGTGTTACCATCGCAGCAAATGAATTAGAAAATGATATTAGAAAGAAAAATATTATTAATATTTTTTTTACTAACATCATAAAACTGAAATTTAATTTATCCTATTATAGCGTCAAATATTTTAGGTGCCCATTTTTTAGCATCTTGAGAAGTGACGTGAAAATCAAATTTATCAGGTTTAACAAACATTTTATTTGTATCATCAAATCTACCTTCCTCAATTGTATCCACCCAAACAACATAATCAGCTGGAAAAAGTTTCCTTGCCTCAGGAGTTGGACAAATAAAATCTGCAACAACATAATTTCCCCCCTCTTTTAATTTAAGGGCAAAATCTGCCATTCTCTTTGCTTGTCTTTTTCTACCTTCCTCAGAAAAATCCCAATCATTAGCTGCTTTTCTAACCTCGTCAGCATTTAATCTTTTTGCCTTAATCATAGGAGCTAACTCATTTGCTAATGTTGTTTTACCTGCTCCGGGTAATCCCATTATCAAAATTATTTTCATGTAAGTTTGTGACAATAAAAATCGATTCTATCAAGCTGAATTTCTTTGACAGCCTTTCCTAAAAGGATAATTATCATCAAATGAAATTTTCATTAGAAATTGGCCCTCAAACTGACCTTGATACAGTTCCAGATGTAAGAGATATTTATATAACAATGTTACCTGGTGGAGATTATAGAGAAACAGCTCAACAGGCAGTTGAGTTAGTAAAAAAAGGCTTCAATCCAGTACCCCATTTTCCTGCTCGTTCAATGCAAGATGAAAAACAGCTTAAAGATTATGTTTCTAGATGTAAAGATGGGGGTGTAAAAAAAGTTTTGGTAATCGGAGGTGGCAGAGAGCCAATGGGAAAGTTTGATAGCTCTTTCCAACTTTTGGAGACAGGTTATTTTGATAAGTTAACTATAGGAATAGCTGGACACCCAGAGGGGAGTCCTGATATATCGGATTCAGATTTAGAAAAAGCTATGAATGATAAAAAGCCTTATGCTGACTATATAGTAACTCAATGGTTACTTGATCCTCAGCCAATCATAGATTTTATTTCTAAACAAAGTATTCCAGTTCATGTGGGAATTACTGGTCCTCTAAAAATATCAAGCTTAATAAAATTTGCAAATATTGTTGGAGCAAAAAATTCTCTAAATTTTCTAAAGTCTAATTTTACTAAGGCATTGGACTTATTAAAACCTAAAGACCCTAATGATTTGATTGGAAAAATAAAATCACATACTGAATTTTTCCATATTTATACATTCGGCGGCTTGAAGGAAACTAACAAGTGGTTGAAGGAGAATAACTATGTCTAAAGAATTTGATTATACAAAATTAAAACACTTTACTTCAGTTGATCAATCAGATCGTGCAGTACCATATAACTTAAGACAAAGTGGACCAACTAAAGTTGAAATGCTTATTTCTACAAGAGTTAGAAAGTCTCCGTATTGGCATTTATCGATGCAAGCTGGATGTTGGAGAGCAACAGTATATAATCGTATTTATCATCCCAGAGGTTATGTAAAACCTGAGGATGGTGGAGCAATGGTCGAGTATGATGCAATTGTTAATCACGTTACAATGTGGAACGTAGCTGTTGAAAGACAAATAAAAGTTAAAGGCCCTGATGCGGAAAAGTTTGTTGATTATGTAATTACAAGAGATGCAACTAAAATTTCTCCAATGAGAGCGCGTTACGTTATTTTATGTAATGCTTACGGCGGTGTATTAAATGATCCAATCCTTCTTAGAATTTCAAAAGATGAGTTTTGGTTTTCATTGTCAGACTCTGATATTGGTATGTATTTGCAAGGCGTAAATGCTGATGGAAAATTTAATTGTAAAATAGAAGAAACTGACCATTGTCCTGTTCAAATTCAAGGACCAAAATCAAAAGCTTTAATGAAAGATCTTTGTGGAGATCAGTTTGATTTAGATAATATGCCCTTCTATGGACTAGCTGAGGCAAAAATTGGTGGTAGAAGTTGTGTAATATCCCAATCTGGTTTTTCTGGTGAAGCTGGATATGAAATTTATTTAAGAAATGCAACTCTATATGCAGATGACATGTGGAATGCAGTTCTCGAGGCTGGTAAAAAACATAACTTAATGGTTATTGCACCAGCACATCATAGAAGAATTCAAGCTGGAATTCTTTCATGGGGACAGGATATGGATCAACAACATAATCCTTTTCAATGTAATCTTGGATATCAAGTTTCATTATCTGGAAAAGGTGAATGGAATAAAAAAGCAGATTACGTTGGTAAAGAAGTTTTAGAAAAAATGGGTAAAGATATAAAAGCTGGCAAAAAACCATACAAACTACAACTTGTTGGGTTTGAACTTGGTGGAAAACCAATTGAAGATTATGCTCCAGATTTTTGGCTTGTATCGAGTGAAAATGGTGGTGAACCAATAGGTTTTTTAACCTCTCCTTGGTATCATCCAGAAAAAAAAATAAATATAGCAATGGGATATGTTCCTTTTGATGGAAGTTTAAATCCTAATGGTTTTCCTAAAAATAAAGTTGGAACTAAATTTAAAGTTCACCTACCTGAAAAATACTCTGAAACTCCAGGTAAACCTGTGGATGCTGTAACAGTAGACATACCGTTTAAAGAGTCTTATAACGCAAATACTAGAGAAGTAGTTAAAGGTTGAAAGTATATACTCCTCACATAGGAGATCATGACTAAAGGATTTTTAATAGCTATTTGCATTATCATAGCTATTGCTTTATTAATCTTTCCATTAATTGTTTCTTATAAAGAACAAAAAAATAAAAAAAAATAAATGTTTGGTGAATTTCTTAATATTGTATTTAAGTCCATTAAGTTAGATAAATCTCTTTATACTGATAATAGAAATTTTGGTGAGGCATCAATATATTTTGCAGGATTGATAATGATTTTAGATGGAGTAGCTGGAGCTGTTGCTGCTAATACAATTATGAAAACTGCAATAGGCATGTCTGGTTTAACTGCGATCCTTACATGGTTTGTTTGGGCCATTTTTATTTATGTAATTGGTGTAAAACTTTTTCCAGATAAACAAACTAAAGTTCCATTTAAAAAAGTTTTGACTGCGGTTGGTTATGCTCATGCTCCAGGACTATTAAGATTTTTTGCTGTCACTCCAGAATTGATGATACCTATTATTTTCCTTACACAATTTTGGATTTTTGCTGCTTTGATAATTTCAATTAAACAAATATTAAACTTAAAATCAAACTTAAAATCTTTTGGTATTGTATTCCTATCCTTTTTAATTATTGCGTTTCTATCAATATCGTTTGTCATGAGCAGAATGAATATGATGCCAGTTAATCACATCTAAACTGGAAATATTGTTTTCGAAATTCTGCAAGACTCACAAATTTTAAATCCTATCAATATAAGATTTTGTGAAACACTCTTATGTTCTTTTTTACATTCAGAGCAAATATCGTTTAATTCATCAAAAACTTTTTTTTTTATTTCTTTATTTTCAGTCATGACTTATTGTATTGAAATAATAATTATATGAAAATAAATCATGAATAAAAATAAAAATCTCAAAGTTTCTGTGATTATGGGAAGTCAGTCTGACTACAAAACGATGAAATTAACCATTAAGGTTTTGAAAATAATGGGTATTAAATTTGAAACCAAAATAATATCAGCTCACAGAACGCCACAAAGAATGTACGATTATGCTATATCTGCGTTAAGAAATAATATTGGGGTAATAATAGCTGGAGCAGGTGGATCAGCTCATCTTCCTGGAATGATTTCAGCGCTCACGTCACTTCCAGTTTTGGGTGTGCCCATAGAGAGTAAAAAGTTAAAAGGCATTGATAGTTTACTCTCCATTGCTCAAATGCCTAAAGGAATACCGGTAGGCACCCTAGCTATCGGAGAAGATGGGGCGATTAATGCAGGACTACTCGCAGCATCAATTATTGCAAATCATGACCATAAAGTAAAAAAAAAACTTAATAAGTGGCGTTTATCTCAAACTAAATCTGTTAAAAAGAAGCCCAAGTAAATATTATCAAGTAATGAAATTAGGTATCATAGGTGGTGGTCAATTAGGTAGCTTACTTTGTCAAGCTGCAAAAAAATTAAATATAAAAACTATAGTTTTTTGTGACGATATAGATGCACCTGCACAAAATTTCTCAGATGAGTTTATATTTGCAAAATATAATGATAAAATAAAGATTAAAGAATTTGTTAGTAAAGTTGATGTAATTACATTTGAATTCGAAAATATTCCTTACGATACTTTAAATGAGATGAATAAATCAAAAAAAGTTTTACCAAAACCATCCGTAAACAGACTTATCCAACATCGACTAGCGGAAAAAGATTTTATCAATAAGTTAAATATTAGAACTACAAGATATGTATCTATAGAGAAAAAATCTGATTTAGAAACTTTAGAGGATTTTTTTCCGGGCATACTTAAAACAACTACAATGGGTTACGATGGTAAGGGCCAATATCCCATAAACAAAATGGAAGATTTAAATTTACTAAATATTGATTTTTCAAAAGAATACATTTTAGAAAAAATTGTAAAACTTAAAAAAGAAATATCAGTTATTATTACTAGATTTGGAAATAACAGCTATGAAATTTATGAGCCTATCGAAAATACTCACGAGGAACAAATATTAAAATATTCTCAAATACCAGCTCAGATAAATGAAAAAATATTTAATCTGTCTAAAGAATGGGCAACTACCATTGCAGAAGAATTAAAATTTGTTGGTACATTATGTGTTGAATTTTTTATTGACAGAAATGATAATCTATATGTGAATGAAATTGCACCTAGAGTTCACAATTCTGGTCATTTAACCATCAATGCATATAATGTAAGTCAATTTGAAAACCACATAAGAGCTATTTGCTCACTTGAAAAAATAGAATTAAAAAAATTATCAAATGCAAAAATGGTAAATTTAATTGGAAATCAAATTTTACCTTACAGAGAAAATTTAAGTCTAAAACAGAATGAATTTTTTTTTGATTATCTTAAAAGAGAGGTCAAAACTAAAAGAAAAATGGGTCATATAACAACTTTGATATAAATGATTACATCAATTGAGGGAAATTTTGATAACTTGGAAGTCAATAATCTTTTAAAAAAACATTTCATTGAATTAAGAGCTGCTTCACCAGAGGGAAGTGCACACGTATTAGATATACCTGGTTTAAAAGAAAGTTCGATTAAGTTTTGGAGTTTGTGGGAGAATGAAAAACTTATTGGTTGTGGAGCGTTAAAATTACTTAGTGATGAGCATGGTGAATTTAAATCTATTCGAGTACACGATAGATTTAGAAAAAAAGGATATGGTATAAAAATTATCGAACATCTTATTAATAAAGCAAGGAAGCTCAATGTGAAAAGATTAAGTATTGAAACAGGAGCAGGGGCATTCTTTAATCCTGCTAGAAAACTCTTTAAAAAATGTAATTTTAAGCCTTGTAAACCTTTCGCCCATTATAAAGAGGACATAAATTCAATTTATTTAACTAAGTTTATAAACCACGATTGAGATAAAAATTTAATAAAATCTCTAATTTTGTTGACAAAACCCAATAAATTCTAAAGAAAGCTAAGATTACTTAATTATAAGTAATTAATTAACTAACAAATAATAAGAAAAAATATGAGTCTACAAGGAAAAGTAAAATGGTTCAATCCAACTAAAGGTTTTGGTTTTATTGAGCGTGATGATAAAGAAAAAGATGTGTTCGTACATGTCTCTGCTGTTAGAGACGCGGGTATGAATGGTTTAAATGAAGGTCAAGCATTGACTTTCGATGTTGAAGATGGTCCAAAAGGTCCTTCAGCAGTTAATCTAAAAACTGCATAATTTTCATTAATAATTTATTGGCTAAAATAATTTAAATTCTTAGATAGAAAATTTACATACCTTTTTTTAGCCAATATTTTATTAAAATATTAATATTATGATTGGTATTCTTGGAGGAATGGGGACACAAGCTGGTCTTGATTTTTGTAACAAGCTTGCTGTTTTAAATCGAGGTAAAATTGACCAAGAATATCCACTATTTATTTTATATAATAAATCTAATATTCCAGGTCGCCCAGAGTCTATTGGTGTACATACTAGTAGAATATTAGATAAGTCATATAAAAATAAGAAATATAAAATAGTTCTCAAAAGTTTACTTAAAGGTTGTCAACTACTCAGGAAAAGTAACTGTAAGTTTATAGTTATACCATGTAATACAGCTCACTACTGGTATGATGATCTTAAGAAAAAAATTAATTTACCTTTTATAAATATGCCTAAAGAAGTTTTCAAACACACAATTAAAAAATGTAAAAAGAATTCTTCAATAGGTTTATTGGCAACTGAAGGGACCTTAAAAACTGGAGTTTATAATAAATATTTTGATCAAGATTATGTTTTAATATCTCCAAGCCCAATATTGCAAAAAAATTCAGTAAATAAAGCAATTAAATTTGTAAAAATGGGTAATGTCAAAAAAGCGAGTAAAATCATTCAGCCAGCTATTAAATATTTAATTAAAAAAAAATGTAAAAAAATTATTTTGGGTTGCACGGAGCTACCAATAGCTATTTTTGCTTTTAGATCATTTAAAGAAATTAAAACTTCTAAATTATTTTTAGATCCCAATTTAATTTTGGCTCAATCTGCTATGAGAAGATATAACAGATAAATAATGAAGCCTATAGAAAGACCATATGTTCTATATGTTGCTGAAACTATTTACTCTGATATTTGCCAGATCAAAAAAAAAAATCCAAATTTTTCAAATGAAGATGCAATTAATGCATTTATCGAAACGAAAAGATATAATGAAATTAGCCGTGGTGAATATCATGATGATTGGCTGAGAGATTTGAAAGAGAATGGTTTTGTAGATAAAAAAACTAAAAAAAAGATTCCAGAAGAGACAATAAATTTACTTAAAATCCAAAAGGATTTGATGATTAAACAATTAATCAAATTCCCAGATCTGTATTACACCAAAAATAATACTTCTCTTGATGTTTCAAGAAGAGCTTTTGATCATCTTTGGCGACTCTGTGAAAGTTACGAGTTATGGTGTAAAGAAACTAAGCAAAATGAATTATTAATATTGAATATTTGTAAAACTTAAAATGGTAAAAATATTTCCTATAATATTTGTTTTACTTTGGTCATCTGCTTTCATCACAACAAAGCCTATTGTTGATAATAGTGATCCATTTGCTGCTTTAGCATTTAGATTTTTTTTTGTAGCAGTAGGCTTTTATTTATTTTCTATATATTCAAAATTATCCATTTTAATTAAAAAAAAAAATTTAATAGAGTCTTTAGTCAGCGGTGTCTTATTTCATGGATTGTATCTGGGAGGTGTTTTTTACTCCATTTCAATCGGCATGCCTACTGGGATTGCAGCTCTAATAGTCACACTTCAACCTATATTAACAAACATTTTGTGTGGACCAATTTTAGGGGAAAGAGTCTCTTTAAGACAATGGAGTGGAATTTTTTTGGGTTTTGTGGGAGCAGTAATAGTTTTGGGATGGGATCTTGGTTCAAAAATTCCTATTCTCGGCTTAATTTCAACCATAATAGCTTTAATTGCTATTACAAGTTCTACTATTTGGCAAAAAAAAATAAGTTTAAACTTACCATTGCCAGTAAGCAATCTATATCAAGCAATTGGTGGATGTTTATTTCATTTAGTAATGGTGATATTTTTTTCAGAGCCATATATAAATTTTTCAAAAACTTTTTTAATCGCAATGAGCCATCAAGTATTTTTAGTTTCATTCGGAGCTTTTACAATTTTAATGTTTTTGATAAAAAAGAATTCAGCAAGCAAAACTGTTTCTGTATTTTTTTTAATACCTTCTACTTCTGCTCTAATGGCTTGGCTTTTTTTAGATGAGTCTTTAACACGTTTAGATTTAATGGGTTTTTTAATAACTACAATCGGTGTCTATATTGCAACAAGAGAAAAATGATTAACAATTTAATTATAATTCAATTTTTTAATTAAATTTACTTTTTATATATGCTCAGGCTCTTGAAAAAACGATATTTATCCTTTACTTTAAATTTTTTTAATGAGTGAAATAAAATCAGATATCCAAATAGCAAGAGAAGCTAAAATGCAGCCCATTAAAGATATTTTAGCTAAAGTTGATGTGCCAGATGAAACTTTCGCATTCAGTCCAATGGGAAGACATATTGCCAAAATTAATTTAGAATATTTAGACACATTAAAAGATAAGCCTAATGGAAAGCTAATATTAGTAACTGCAATTACACCAACACCTGCTGGTGAAGGCAAAACCACGACCTCTGTTGGTTTAAATGATGGTTTGAACAAAATAGGTAAAAAGTCTATTGTCTGTTTAAGAGAACCAAGTCTTGGACCTTCATTTGGTATGAAGGGTGGTGCCGCTGGTGGTGGATTTGCTCAAGTAGTTCCTATGGAACAGATAAATTTACATTTCACTGGTGATTTTCATGCAATTACTTCTGCTCACAATCTTCTTTCAGCTTTAATAGATAACCATATTTACTGGGGAAATAAGTTAGATATTGATCCTGATAAAATTGTTTGGAAAAGAGTTTTAGATATGAATGATAGATCACTTAGGTCTGTCAAAATAAATTTAATGAAAAGCTCCAAAGTTTCACCAAGAGAAGATGGATTTGATATTACGGTTGCATCAGAAGTTATGGCCATTTTTTGTTTAGCTAATGACCTTGAAGATTTAGAAAAAAAAATAGGAAATATTACAATTGCATACTCAAAAGAAGGTAAGCCGATTTTCGCGAAAGATCTTAATGCACATGGTCCAATGACTGTTTTACTTAAAGAAGCTATTAGACCTAATATTACTCAAACACTTGAAAATAACCCTGCAATAATTCATGGTGGACCTTTTGCAAATATTGCACATGGATGTAACTCAATTATTGCAACTAAGGCAGCATTAAAACTTGCTGATTACGTCGTTACCGAAGCTGGTTTTGGAGCAGATTTAGGAGCAGAAAAGTTTTTAAATATAAAATGTAGAAAATCGAATCTTAAACCAAATTGTGTTGTAATTGTAGCAACTATCAGGGCTTTGAAAATGCACGGAGGTGTTGAGAAAGATGACTTAGGAAAAGAAAACCTTGATTCTCTTAAAAAAGGTCTCATTAATCTACAAAGACATGTAGAAAATATTAAGAAGTTTGGTTTGCCCGTAACAGTTTCTATAAATCATTTTATAAAAGACACAAATAAAGAAATAGAATTATTATCAAAATTTTGTGAGGATTTAGGAATTAAAGCTCATCTAAGTACACATTGGGCTAATGGAGGAGAAGGCACAAAAGATTTGGCAGCACATGTTTCAAAATTGTGTGAGGAAAAAAAGACAAATTTTAAATACCTATATGAAAGTAATATACCTTTAATTAAAAAAATTGAGACTATAGCAAAAGAAATTTACAGGGCAGATAAAATAATTTTAGAGCCTGAAGTAAAAAATCAATTAGAAATTTTTCAAAAAAATGGTTATGAAAACTTACCAATTTGTGTCGCAAAAACCCAATATAGTTTTTCTACTGATCCAAAATTAAAAGGAGCTCCGATAGGTCATGAATTGCCAATTAGAGAAGTTAGACTTTCATCTGGTGCTGAATTTATTGTTGTAATTTGTGGATCTATCATGACGATGCCTGGTTTACCGAAAATCCCGGCTGCTGATTCAATCAAATTAAATAGTGATGGAGAGATTGAGGGGCTCTTTTAATTAATTTTCAGGTTTAAAAATTAAACACAGTCCATTGTTGCAAAATCTTTTTCCTGTAGCACTGGGACCGTCGTCAAATACATGTCCATGGTGAGCACCACAATTAGCACAATGATACTCTATCCTCCTCATTCCAAAAGAATAATCTACTTTAGTTTTAAAGGCTCCTGGAAGTGCCTCTGAAAATGATAGCCATCCAGTACCACTATCAAATTTTGCAGTTGATGAAAATAATTTATTTCCACAATTAGCACAATGATAAAATCCTTTTCTTTTTTCTTTAAGTAAATTGCTAGAAAAAGGTTTTTCTGTGCCTTCATTAAACATTATGTTTTTTTGAGCTTCAGAAAGTTCTGGATTTAGAATTTTTTTTGTTGCTGAAATTAAAAGTTTGTATGGTAATGATAAAAAAAACAAACAAGAAAAACTTAGTAATTTTAAAAAACTTTTTCTATTCATAATTGTAATGCTAAATTAGTTGCTTTAACCAACTATAACAACCAACATTATTGTCCCTCTGTATTTTAGTTTAGAGAAGATATAATGTCTCCTTAATTATATAAATTGTCAGTAATGACATGAAGCTAATTATAAATAAATTAATAGATCCCCATGTATCTCTTTTTTGAGCATATTTAGATAAATAATTCGACAAATAGCCAAGAAAGAAAAAAAAAATAAAAGATGCAGTGGACGCACCTATGCCAAAATATATTTTTTCATCTAATAAAAAATTTTTTGAAAAATTGCCTAAAAAAAAAACTGTGTCTGAATAAACATGTGCATTAAGATAAGTAAAGCCAAGCGTTTTTAAAAAAATTTTAAATCGAGTGGTTTCTTTTAAATCATTATCAAAATTAGTACTTTTTTTATAAACTTTAATTTTTGAATAGATAAAAAAAATCAAAAAAATTATTAATAGAACATTTAATAAAATTTCTATAGGTGTATTAAAATATTTTTGAAAATAGTGGAACAATATAATACCAAGAAAAATTAATAATAAATCAGACAAAGAACAAACTAAACAGACTAAAAATACATATTGATTTTTTAAGCCTTGCTCAATAACAAAAATATTTTGGGCTCCAATAGCAAGAATTAAACTTAATCCCATAAAAAAACCAAGAATTAAAAATTCCATTCCTTTTTTTTTCTTAAAGTAACAACAAAAAGCTTTCTTGGAAAACTTCCTTCATGTAATTCAAAAATATCCTCAACCTTAAATCCTTTAGAAATTTGTCCTATCTTTTCTTTGCTAAAAAAATGAACAATAAATCCATCATTTTGATATAAATCTTCTCCGATATGCTTTCCTTTTTTATAATCACCATCACCAGTATGCCTGGCAGTAAAAATATTAATCCCATCGGGCTTTAAAACTCTGTGAACCTCTTGATTAAGCTTAATAATTTCTGATGTAGTTAAGGCCATACAGTAAAGCATGTGGGAAAAGCAACCATCAAAAGAATTATTCTCGTAAGGAATTCCATTTCGAACATCCCAAACTTTTGTGGTAATTTTATCTGCAGCAGATCTACTACTCATAATCGTTGAGTCAGAATAATAATTTATTTTTTTTTTATTAATCATTTTTATTGCTTCAGAGCTATAATCTAAGGCTGTAACCTGAATTAGGTTTGAATTAGATGCAAAATAAGTTGTATCTCTTCCTAAACCAGCGCCCAATTCAAGAATATCGATTTTTTTTTTATTTAAAAAGTTTTTAACTTTTTGATTTTCAAATATTTTTTTTGCGTGTCTTGCAGCTTCACTTGGATCTAAACCAAACATCTCAGGCTTGCTTGAGAAACTATTTTCCCAGTGCTGAGCTTGCTGGTCTAAATCTTTTTTATTCAATTTATTTTGAAGGATCTGGTACTTTTCTTAAATATGGCTTTACAGCATTCCATCCATCTGGAAATAACTTTTTAGCCTCATCATCCTTTACTGCGGGAACAATAATTACTTCCTCACCTTTTTTCCAATCAGCTGGTGTAGCAACTTTATGTTTTGCAGTTAATTGCATGGAGTCTATCGCTCTTAAAAGCTCCATGAAATTTCTACCAGTAGCCATTGGATAAGTTAAAAAAAGACCAATTCTTTTGTCCGGTCTGATTATAAAAACTGTTCTTACTGTTTGATTATCTACCGCAGTTCTCCCCATTGAAGTAACTCCAGCATCTCCTTCAAGCATATTATAAAGTTTTGCAACCTCCAAATTTTCATCTGCTATTATTGGATAGCCTGGTTTATTTCCAGTAACATCTTTAATATCTTCTAGCCATTTCACATGATCAGATACCGGATCAACACTCAAACCTATAACTTTTACATTTCGTTTATCAAATTCTGGTTTCATTTTTGCTAAGGAGCCCAATTCGGTTGTACATACTGGAGTAAAATCTTTTGGATGTGAAAACAAAACGCCCCAACTGTCACCTAACCACTCATGGAATGATATATCCCCTAGTTGTGTCTTAGCTTTAAAATCTGGAGCTATACTATTTATTTTTAAACTCATTAAACCTCCTATTTCTATATAAAAATTATATGCAAGATTGATTTGCTATGCAAACTTTTGTAATAATATGAAAATTGTATGATATTTAAACAACTTTTTGATAATAAATCTTCAACTTATACTTACTTGATTGCAAGCGATAAGGGAAGAGAAGCGCTTATCATTGACCCAGTATTAGAAAATATAGATGATTACATTAGTTTGCTTGCAGAATTAAATTTAAAACTTGTCAAAGTAATAGATACTCATATTCACGCAGATCATATTACTGCTTTAAATGAATTAAATAAAAGAACCAACTGTACAAGGATAATGGGGGAAAGGTCTAAATCTGAGGTAATAGATTTAAAGGTAAAAGAAAACGATAATATTAAAATTGATAAAATTAATTTTAAAGCAATTTATACACCTGGTCATACTGATTGTTCTTATAGTTTTTTAATGAAAGATCGTATATTTACTGGTGATACTTTGCTTATTAATGGCACAGGAAGAACTGATTTTCAAAATGGAGACCCATATCAATCTTACGACTCTATTTTTAATAAAATATTAAAACTACCAAACCAAACTTTAATTTATCCTGCTCATGATTATAATGGTAAAAGATCATCAACAATCCAAAATGAAAGAGAGAATAACCCAAGACTACAAGTCGGCTCTGCTAATGAATATGCAGATATCATGAATAACTTAAATCTCTCAAATCCTAAGATGATGGATATTGCTATACCCGCTAATGTGCAAGGAGTGACATTAGACCAAATTAAAAGTATTTAAATTTTAGAAAAAACTACTATATAGCCATCGATGGATAATTTTTTACAATCAATTATAGATAGAGATCCAGCTGCAAAATCAAAATTAAGTTTGATTCTGACTTATCCTGGTGTCAAAGCAATTTTTTTTCATAAAATTGCTAATTTTTTTGCAATTGCAAAATTTGATTTAATCGCAAGAATGATTTCACAATTTTCAAGATTCCTAACAGGAATTGAAATTCATCCCAAGGCAAAGATTGGAAAAAATTTATTTATTGATCACGGTATGGGTGTTGTTATAGGAGAGACTTCTGAAATAGGAGATAACGTAACCATATATCACAATGTAACATTGGGTGGTATATCACCCAGTATTAATGCAAATGACCAGAGAAATTTAAAAAGACATCCAACTTTACAAGAAAATGTAGTTGTAGGTTCTGGAGCACAAATATTAGGTCCAGTGCTTGTTGGAAAAAATTCTTTGATCGGTGCTAACGCAGTTGTCACAAAAGATGTTCCAGAAATGTCTATAATGGTTGGTATACCAGCTAAAAGAGTTGGTGATGCTACTAAAGGATTCAAACCTTACGCTGTAACTGATAAAGAAAATTAATGTCTTATATTAGAAATACTTTTGTAGACTCAATCGGAAACACCCCTTTAATCAAGCTGAAAGCTGCTTCTGAAATTACAGGATGTAATATTTATGGAAAGGCTGAATTCATGAACCCAGGTGGTTCTGTAAAAGACAGGGCCGCGCTCGCATTGCTTAAAGATGCACAAGAAAAAAAATTAATTTCTAAAGGTGGTATTGTAGTAGAGGGAACTGCAGGTAATACTGGTATTGGATTGGGTTTGATAGGTAATTCTTTAGGTTACAAAACCATTATAATTATGAATGACAATCAAACTCAGGAAAAAAAAGATACAATCAGAAATTTAGGAGCAGAACTGAGATTAGTTCCAGCCAAACCTTATAAAGATGAAAATAATTTTGTAAAAATTGCTAGACGCTTAGCTGATGAATTAAGACCTTCAAATAATAACGGAGTGGTATGGGCAAATCAATTTGATAATATTGCTAATGCAAAGGGTCATTATGAAGGGACAGGAAAAGAAATCTGGGAGCAAACTGATGGTAAGGTTGATGGTTTTATATGTTCATCAGGAACTGGAGGAACTATTTCCGGAGTAAGTAATGCTTTAAAAGAAAAAAATAAGGATATAAAAATATTTCTTTCTGATCCAAAAGGTTCGGCGCTTTATAATTATATTAAAAATGGACAACTAAAAGCAGAAGGAGGATCAATCACTGAGGGTATTGGTTCAAGTCGTATAACAAAAAATTTTGAAAATGCAAAAATTGATGATGCATATTCCATCGATGATCACGAAGCTCTACCTATTCTTTACGATTTAATCCAAAATGAGGGATTAAGTTTAGGCACAAGTTGTGGAATAAATATTGCAGGTGCTATAAGGTTAGGAAAGGAACTTGGCCCAGGTAAAACAATTGTGACAATTCTTTGCGATAAATCTGATAAATACAACTCAAAGATGTTTAATAAATCATTCTTAAAGGAAAAAAACCTTCCAATTCCTAGCTGGCTATAGTAACGCATACCAGGCATGTAACAAAACAGTTACATTTTTATATTAATATTATTTAACTTAGAGGTTCTATGAAAAAAATTATTATAATTTTATCTTTTTTTATTTTTACTTCTGCAAATGCAGGAATGAGTGACAAAGATAAATCAAAAGCATGGGATTGTGTTGGTATTTATATGGCTAACTACTTTCTTCCGTCAGGTGAGAAATTTGAGTATGGTATGAAAGAAAAATCCATTTCAACTGTGAAAGTTTTAAAAACTTACGCCCTTGAAATAGGAATACCAGAAAAAGAGTGGGATGATGGAGTAAATAAAGCAGTAGATAAGCATTACGGTTCAAAATATGATAAAGATAAAACTGACAAATGTCATACCTTTGTTGAAGCTTTAGTTCCTAATGGAGCTGAAAGAGTGAAAAAAGTGGTTCAAACTTTATATTAAGGAGAAAAAAATGGAAAAAGAAATGTTAGTAGTGGCTAAATTAAAAGAGGGTATGTTTGAAAAATTTATGGGTTTTATGCAATCACCTGAAGGTTTAGCAGAAAGAGCAAAAGTTGCTGTAGTGGAAAAAACAATTGGAACAGTAACACCAGATAAAAGCACAGTTATGTTTAAAATTTTTTGTACTGATGAGGCAGCTCTATATAAATTTATAGATGGAACTGAGGTATCAAAACCTATTATGTCAGCAGTATTAGATAGTTACTCAGTTTATCACTTAACCAAAGCAAAATAATTGAAAGGGAAAAATGAAAAATTACATGGTAACTCACACTTTCAAATCTAAAGAAATGAAAGACAAATTTTCAGAAACAGTAGCTTCAATGA
Source organism: uncultured Pelagibacteraceae bacterium (assembly GCA_902518185.1). Taxonomy (GTDB): domain Bacteria; phylum Pseudomonadota; class Alphaproteobacteria; order Pelagibacterales; family Pelagibacteraceae; genus Pelagibacter. The sequence continues at coordinate 16,887 of CABYFG010000005.1, forward strand.
AAATGGAAGATATTGTTAAATCAATGACAAGTGATAAAGCAGCATGCCAAATGACTTGGAACACGCCAGGGGACACAATGCAAATGTTTTGCTGGTGGAAAGCTAATAGTGAAACGGATATCAATAATCAATTAGGTCAAATGAATGATTTCTTTGAGCCTCATAAATTTACTGAGTGTACTGACCAAGTGATGGACTATAACGCTTAAGAGTAAAATTAATGAAAGCAATCTATACAAGAACCATTGGTGTTTACGATGATAAACTTACTGAGGCTATGGAAATTTCTAAAGGCTTAGCAAAAGTTAGAAAAAAGCATTATCCAGATCATGAAGTTTACTTTTCATTTCAAATTGGTGGAAACCCAAGGACGGTAAGAGAAACACTTGTGGGAGAGCAGTTTACTGATAAAGCATTTGAAAATGATACAAACATGTCTGCTGATCCTGAATTTATTGAACTTCAAAAAAAGATGAAAGGTGTTTTTAAAGAGGGTACAATTCAAGATGAAATGAGAATGGTATTTAATGACTAGGAAATAATATGGTAGAAAAATTTAATGGAGCGTTTTATTTAATAATTTATTTAGTTCACTTTTTAGGTGTTGGTGTTTACGCTTTTCAAACTATTTTTGGTACTAAAAACTTCATGGCAAGATTTGGTATAGATCCTAGTGGCGCAATAATGATTAGGATGGCAGGAGCATTTATGCTTGCTGTTTTTTTAATGTCTATCTATGTAGCTTTTATTAGGCCTGGAGGATTAGAAAATACCTGGGGATTTTTAAATTTAGTTTTTATAAATAATTTATGTATTTTTCTATGTAATTTCTATTCGATTAAAATTAATAAAACAGGAGTGAATGAGAAAACCACAAATGAAGGTATTATTGCACCCTTTGTATTTACAGTTATGAGTGCAATCCTAATTTATGGTCTATCTGATAGAATTTATACTTAATGTCTGGATTTGCGATATTCAACATAGACATAAAAAAACCAGAGGAATATAAAGAGTACGTAGAAAAAGTTAAGCCGATTGCTGAGAAATTTGGTGGTGAATATATTGTTAGAGGTGGTGAAACTAAAGTATTAGAGGGAACCTGGACATATCCTAGAACAGTAGTAATTAAATTTCCAAGTTATGAAAAAGCTTTGGATTGGTATAACTCTGATGAGTATAAGCCAGTAAAACAAATCCGTTTAGAAAACTCAGTTGGTAACGGAATAATAATTAAAGGAGTATAAAATGTCGATATTAAAAAGATATACTGATGCAATAGACAATAAAGATGAAGCAACTATGAATGAGCTTTTACATGATGACTTCAAATTCACAATGCATAAATCTGGAAGTTCTTTAGGAAAAGCTGATGTTGTTAAATGGGCGATGAGTGGTGATATAAATCAAGAAAAAGTGAGAATTATTTATGAAAATAATGAAGTGGGTGTACATCATTCATTTGTTAAATTTAATGATGGAAACATTGAAGCAGTGATGGCAGTTTATAAATATAAAGATGGAAAGATTATAAGTTTAGAAACTGGTGCAACTCCTATGCCAAAATAAGAGTAAATGATTGACTTTTATTTTTCGATTGGAAGCACTTATACTTATTTAGCTGTCACTAGAATACTTGATGTCGAAAAAAAACATCAAGTCCAGTTTAATTGGAAACCATTTAGTGTTCGGTCAATCATGAGAGAAATGAATAATATTCCATTTCCTAAGGACAAGCTTAATAAGGTAAATTACATGTGGAGAGATATTGAAAGACGAGCTGAAGGTTATGGTTTTTTTGCAAAAACACCTGTACCTTACCCATTATCTGAATTTGACTTAGCAAATCAAATTGCGATTCTTGGATTGGATAAGGGATGGGGTATAGATTATATTAAATTGACTTATAAAAAATGGTTTCAAGAAGGAAAAGAACCAGCGATAGAACCAAGTATTTCTGAGATATGTAAAGAATTGAAAATGAACAAAGATGATATAATTTCTGAGGCAAAAACAAAATTAATTGAAGATAAATATCTAGCTAATACAAATTCTGCAAGAGAGAATAAAATCTTTGGTAGTCCAACTTTTGTTGTTAATAATGAAATATTTTGGGGTGATGATAGAATGGAAGATGCAATCAAATTTTTTAAAAAATAATGTTTCCTAAAAAATACTTTGATCTTATATTTATTTTAATTATGGGTTTTGGAATGAGTTTATTAATGACTCTAATTATCACATATATCAACACTGGTATGGATAAAGATTATATCAATAGATTCTTAAGAGCATGGGTTGTTAGTTTACCTATAGCTATAATAGCAGCATTAATTCTTGGTCCTCCAATTAAAAAATTAGTAGATAAAATTACTAAATAGTCTTAGTGTGAATTGTGAGTAGTTTATCAGGATATATATTTCTTTTATTAGCTATTATACTTGGAATAACTTCAAATGGTTTTTTAAAATCTACTAATGAATTTACAATAATTGGACCAACTATTTTTTGTATCATATCTATAGTTGCTTGTATTTTTTGTTTATCTAAAGCAATGAATATTATTCCAGTTGGTTTTACATACGCGACATATGGAGGTTTAACCATAACTGCAGTAACATTGTTTGGTATTTTTAAATATCAGCAAATTCCAAACCTTTATGGGATTATTGGAATTAGTTTGATAATTATTGGTGTAATTCTCATAAATACCTTGGGTAAAACTAGTTAGAAACTGGTTTTAAAATTTTAAGCATTTTTTTATGCAAACTATTATTAGCTGAGCAAATAATATTTCCAGCTTTCTTAGCGTCATCATTCTTCCAAGTCGAGACAATCCCTTTTGCAGCCTCAATGATTGGTATTAAAGCATGAATATCCCAAATTTTATTTCCACATTGAATAACAACATCAAGTTTACCCTCAGCAAAATGAGAATAACTTAAAGCATCTGAGCAAGGAAATTGCATTCTTCTCAAAATTTGAGGAATTTTTTTTTGTTTATTTAATGACAGGCTGCCATGAAAAGCTGCTGACAATTTCATTTTAGAATAAGTTGCTTTTTGATTTACAAATATTTTCTTTTTTTTTCCATTTTCTGAAACATACGCAGAATTAAATGAGGTATTAAAATAAAACTTTTTAAGAATTGGAAAATTTGCAAGACCTACGACTGGGTTACCTTTATAATTTAAAGATATCAAATTACTCCAAGTTGGATTTCCTATCACAAATGATCGAGTTCCATCGATAGGATCAATAATCCATGAATAATCACTTTTAGTTTTTTTATACCCAAATTCCTCACCTATAACTTGGTGATTCGGAAACTTTTTTTTAATTTCATTTCTAATGAATTTTTCAAAAGCTTTATCTGCAGTTGTCACAGGGTCATAACCACTTCTGAGTTTATTTGATACTTTAAAAGGTTTGTTTAATCTAGAGTAATAAAATCTGGTTAATTTCTTAGCTAAATTTTCAATGAATTTAGAATAAAGTTTATAGTCTGATGATTTTAAAATTTGCACAACGCTCTAATACTATTTTATTACTATTGATTAAAGTAAAATTTTAAATAATGATTAAATAATACATGGAATTAGAATTAAAAGATAATAAAGTATTTTTTGAAAGCAAGGGTCTTAAAAAAGAAATACACCCGTTTTGGCTAAGAGAAAGAATTAATGGAGAAAATTTTGTTGACAAGTCTACTCAGCAAAGATTGTTTGATCCAACTAAATTACCAGAAAAGATCCAAATAAAAGATCTGAAGTTAACTAGTAATTTTTTAAAAGTGAGATTTAATGATGGGACTTCTACCAAAATTACCTTGGTCGATATTTTTAAAGAATTCTCAAATATTAATGATGTTAAACAAATTGAAAAAATAAAATGGGACTCTTCATTTAAAAATCAAAATAGTTTCACATTCAAAGAAAATTTATTTGAAACAGTTGAAATGTACAATGCCTTGATTAATTTTTATCAATATGGTTTTGTAATCTTTAAAAATGTACCAACAAAAAATAATTATATTATAAACTTTGCAAATTCTATAGGAAGTGTGAGACGTACAAACTTTGGTGAATTCTTTAATGTAAAATCAAAACCAAATCCAAATGACTTAGCTTATACATCTTTGCCTTTGGCTCCACATACTGATAATCCATATAGAAATCCTGTGCCATGTATTCAAATGCTTCATTGTATAGAAAATGAAGTTACGGGCGGTTTATCAACTCTAGTTGATGGATATACTGTTTCTGAGAAACTTAAAAAAGATTTTCCAGAATATTATAAAATTTTAACTGAAGTAAAAATACGTTTTCAATTTATTGATGAAAGTTTAATTTTAGAGGATTGGGCTGAAATGATTCAGTTAGATGAAAACAGCAATTTCAAACAAGTACGTTTTAGTCCAAGATTGGATTTTGTCCCATTAATTGACAAAGAAAAATTAGATCTATTTTATTCTGCAAGAAAAAAAATATCTGAACTTTATAATTCAGAAAATTATAGAATAGAATTTAAGCTTGTTCCAGGGGATCTGTTAATGATGGATAACTATAGGTTATTGCATGGCAGAACCACTTATGATGCTAATGAAGGAAATCGTTTTCTTCAGGGATGTTATATTGATTATGATAGCACTGAGGGCAGGCTTAAACATTTAAAAAGAAAATTTAATTATTAGATAAATTTTCTATCTGTTTCTCAGCGTCTTTTATCGATTTTTCATAATCTAGGGACATTTGATCAGCACTTACTATCTCTACCTTTTCTATGCCAAAAAAATTTAAAATAAACTTCAACCACGGAGTTAGAAAATCCTCATTGCTATTTAGCTTTGTCCCACCCGAAGTAATTACTAAATAAGCTCTCTTATTTTTTAGTAACCCTTCCCTTCTTCCATTGGGTTTAAATCTAAAAGTTTCCCCTACTCTTGCTGCAAGATCAGACCAGGCTTTTAAAGTTGCTGGAGGTCCATAATTATAAATTGGAGCAGAAATGATTATAATATCACTCTCTTTCAATTCTTTTACAAGTGTATCTGAAAGTTTGAACATTTTTTTATGTGTCTCTGTTTGATTTTTTGGATCTATTTTCATCCCTGACTCTGTTAAATTAGACACAAAAACCATTTCATCATTTAGATCTCTATAAATAACTTCATCATCAGGTTTTTTTATTTTATCCAAAAGTTTTTTTGCTAAAGCTCTTGAAGTTGAACCGTCTTTTCTAGCACTAGAGTCTATTTGATAAATTTTCATAATTTAATTTAACCAAAATTTTGTAAGAATGGAAAAATATTTAATAAATAATATCCCAAGGCTTGCAATTGATTTGTTAATATCAAAATACCAGTAATTAATAGAATTATTCCACCTATTTTTGAAACTAAATTGATATTCTTTCTAAAATTTTTTGAAAAAATAAGGAACCTTTGTATTAAATAACCTGATAAAATAAACGGTATAGCTAATCCAATAGAGTAAAAAGATAACAATAATATTCCTTGGCTTAAACTTTCCTCAGTTGCGGCTAAAACTAAAATAGATCCTAAAATAGGTCCAATGCATGGTGTCCAACCAAATGCAAATGCCATTCCTATTAATATTGGGCTAAATACACTTTTGTTAATATTTGTTTGAATTCTTTTTTCATAATTTAAAAATTTTAAATTTATTATTCCAATTATATGAAACGATAAGATTATTATAACTAGTCCTGCGGCTATTCTTAATTCATAAGAATTATCCAGAAAAATTTTTCCAAGAAAAGTTGAAGCTGCTCCAAAAGTTATAAAGACTAAAGAAAAGCCAACTGTAAATAGAATAATTGGAAATAAATTGATGTTCTTTTTATCAACAAGTTCATCTATAGAACTTCCAGAAATATAAGAAATATAACCAGGTATGAGTGGTAAAACGCATGGTGATAAAAAACTTATCAATCCAGCTCCAAATGCAATAATTAATTCAATCATTACTTTTCTTTAACAACTTTCAATTTTTGTTCCCCAAGATTGTCTACCTTTAAAATCATTTCATCACCATCTTTTAAATAATCTGGTGGATTCATTCCCATCCCCACTCCTGCTGGTGTGCCTGTTGTGATAATATCACCTGGCATTAAAGTTATAAATTGACTTATATGTGAAATTAAAAAATTAAAATTAAATATCATTAAACTGGTATTTCCTGTTTGTCTTCTTTTTCCATTAAGATCTAAAGATAAATTTAAATTAAATAGATTATCAATTTCATCCTTTGTTACCAAATACGGACCCAATGGACCAAAAGTGTCTCCAGATTTACCTTTTACCCATTGACCACCTCTATCTTTTTGCCATTCTCTCTCACTTATATCATTACAAATACAATAACCTAGTACATGTTTCTGAGCTTCATCCTCTTTAACATATTTAGCTTTACTTCCAATAACCATTGCAATTTCTACTTCGTGATCTAAAGACTTTGAATTTTTCGGTATTACAATATTATCATTTGGTCCGACAATACAATTTGGAGATTTATTAAAAACAATTGGCTCTTTTGGAGCATCAGAATTTGTTTCCTCAGCATGAGCCTTATAATTTAAACCTATTGCTATAAAATTTGCTGGTTTTATTACACAAGGTCCAATTCTTTTGATGCTTTCAATCAATGGAAGAGAATTTAAATCTAGCTTTTTTATTTTATCTAAATTTTCAAAATTCAATGTGTCAGGGTTTAAATCATTAATTAATGACGATAAATCTCGGTAATTGTTTTCGCTATCAATGATTGCGGGTTTTTCTTCTCCAACACTACCTATTCTACACAATTTCATATTTCTATTCCTAAACTTTAATAATCAGCTCATTTGTAGTAAATAAATTTTATTCTCTAGTCAATAATTTGTGGTTCTTGCTAATCGAGCTGCACCCCGAACACCGCTTGCGTCACCAAATTTAGGTTTTAAAAAAGTCCCCTCAAATTCACCCCCTGCCACAAATTTTTTCATTTTTTGTTTAATTTCATCTAAAAAATTTATTTCGTTAGATACCCCGCCCCCGAAAACAAACACATCTGGATCAATAATATTAACAACAGTGGCTAAAGACATAGCAAGTTGATCCTTATATTTATCAATTAGTTTTTCTGCATCTAAATCAAGTTTTCTATGCATTTCAAATATCTTTTGAGCAGATAAATCTTTTTTAAACTCGTTTTTGAACGCTTTAGAAATGCCTATACCTGCAACAAAGTTCTCTATTTCTCCAGCTCTTAAATTAGTTTTTTTTATTTGAACACCTTCAATACAAGCACTCGGTATTTGATTGTGCCCCCATTCTCCAGTAATCCCATTAGGTCCATTGACAATTCGTTTATCTATAACTAAACCGCCTCCAACACCAGATCCAAGAATTACCCCAAAAACAATTTTATAATGTTTTCCAGAACCATCTATTGCTTCTGATAAAGCAAAACAGTTTGCATCATTTTCACAATAAATTTCTTTACCAATCTCACTCCGCAAATCTCTTTGTAAAGGTTTACCATTTATCCAAAAAGAATTAGGCGCATTTTTAACTAGTCCTGTTTGAATAGAATGAATCCCTGGATGACACACGCCCACTGGTAATTCTTTACCAGCTTTACGCTCGAGTTCGATAACTATTTCTTTAATTATGGATAATGTATCTTTATAATTTTTTGGAACTTCGGTTCTTTCTCTATGATGCTCATTGCCAACATCATCTAATAACACATACTCTATTTTACTTGCCCCAAGATCGATACCAATCTGCATATTTTATCTCATTAATTTATTTATTTCTTTATTGGTAAAAAGTTTTGGAATTTTACATGTTGTGCTAAGTCTAATTGGTTTATTTGTTTTAGCTGATTGCATAGTTGATTGTATCAAGTCAAGAACATGCAAAGATACTTCTCCATTGCATCTATGTATTTTTTTTTTATTAATACAATAAGCCATTTCTGCAAGACCAACTCCTCTGTAATTAGCATTAGTAGGTGACTCATTTGCTCTAGAACTTTGCGTTCTAATATTAATTTTTCCTAGCGGCAATTGATTTGTTTTAAATTCTTTCCATGGGCTTCCTAATTTTTTACAAACATAAACTGAGCCACCAAACATATTAGGATCTGGTACAATCATTGAACCTTTGGTTCCATAAAGTTCAATATGATTTCTTTGATGAGCAATAACATCAAAAGATAAAGTGAGTCTGATTATGCTTCCATTTTCAAATATGATTGTTGTAAAATATGTAGTTGGACATTCTACCTTAATTCTTTTTCCCTTTTTAGGACCAATACCAATTGTTCTAAATCTTGAACCTTTCATTAAACTTGCTGCTTTTACCTCTTTGGCTGGACCCAATAAATTTACTAATGCAGTGAGATAATAAGGTCCCATATCGATTACTGGGCCACCTTCTTTTTTTGCAAACCATGGTTCTGGATCAGGATGATAAGATTGAACCCCTGGAAAAGCAAAAATCGCATTACCTAAATTTACTTTGCCTATACTTTTACTTTCTAATAATTCTTTCGATTTTTGATTGCCTCCTCCTAAAAAAGTATCTGGAGCATTTCCTAAATATAATTTCTTTTTTTTTGAAAGTTTTAGTAATTCTTTTCCGTCTTTTAAATTAATTGCTAATGGTTTTTCTGAGTATACATGTTTTCCATTTAACAATGACTTTTTTGCAATTTGGTAATGAACTTTTGGAGGGGTTAGATTTAATATTATTTCAACCTGTTTATCTTTAAGTAAATTACTTACCGAAACTGCTTTAATTTTATAAATTTTAGCACATTTCTTGGCTGCTTTTTTTTTAACATCTGCACATTTAATGATTTTAAAATTTTTGAAATATTTATGAGCTCTGAAATATGTTTCTGCAATATGACCACAACCAATTAAGCCAACTTTAAATACTTTGCTCATTAGGGTTATACTCCCTGTCTTTGTTTTGCTTTGCCTTCTTTGTGTAATTTTAGAGCTTTTTCATTTTCTTTGGTTTTAGGAATTTCTAAAGTTGGACTTTCCCAATAAGCTGATCCTTCAAGCCATTGATACGAATGAGTTTTGATTGAAATAACGTAAGTCACTTTTGATTTCTTCGCTCTTTTGAAAGCTTCCTCTAATTCACTGATAGAACTTACCTCTTCAGACTTTGCCCCCATACTTTCTGCATGTTTTGCAAAATTTACTTTTACTAAATTTGAGACATTTGAACTCTCAAATAAACAATTAAATTCTTTTCCACCTTTAAATAATTGAAGTCTATTAATGACAGCGTGACCACCATTATCACAGACAATTACAATTAGTTTATTATTAGTTATTACAGATGAATATATATCTGAATTATAAAGTAAATATGATCCATCACCTACAAATGTGATAACTTCTTTGTTTGGATTAGCCATTTTAATTCCTAAAGCTCCAGAAATTTCATAACTCATACAACTAAAGCCCCACTCTGTTTCATGAGTATTAAGTTCTCTTGGTCTCCAAATTTGAACAACTTCACCTACCAAACCTCCAGCTGCAGTGACAGCGATATCACTTGGATCAGAGTTTCTATAAATTGCACCAACTGCATGAGCATAACTTGGGAGTTTTTGATTAGTTGGTCCACTTTCTTTATCAACATATTCATTCCAAGATTTAAGTTCATCTCTAGATTTTTTATGCCATTCCTCGGATGCTTTCCAATCACCTAAAGCTTGTGATAGTTCATTTAGAGAAACTTTTGCATCTCCAATAATTGATTGTGCCATATGCTTACTAGCATCAAATCTTGCAACATTAATTGATACTAATGAAAAATTTGGGTTTTCAAAATTGGACCATGATCCAGTTGTGAAATCTCCTAACTTAGTTCCAATAGCAATCGCTAAATCAGTTTTTTTTGCAAAGTTGTTTGCTGCTTTTCCTCCTAAACCTCCAATAGGTCCTAAAAAATGAGAATGGTCTCTTTTCATAGAAGAATAACCCATTACAGTTTGTGTTACAGGTATATTGTGTTTAACTGCAAAAGTAGAAAGTTCCTCCATTGCATCTGAGTAAAAAACACCTCCACCAGAAATTATGATTGGATTTTTTGATTTTTTAATTTTTTCAGCTGCCTCTTTAATTTGAAAATCATCAGGTCTTGGTCTTCGTATATTATGGATTTTTTCTTTAAAAAAATCCTCAGGATAATCAAAAATTTCTCCTTGTATATCCTGACATAAAGATATGCATACTGGACCACAATCAGCTGGGTCTAATAAAACTTGTACAGCTTGGGGAAATGTTTGTAAAATTTGTTCTGGTCTGGTTATTCTATCAAAATATTTTGTAACTGGTTTAAAAGCATCATTTTGAGTAATTCCTGGATTATTAAAATGTTCTACTTGTTGTAAAACTGGATCAGGCATCCTGTTTGCGTAAGTATCACCTGGAAGAAATAAAATTGGTAGTCTATTACTCATCGCAACTGCTGCAGCTGTTACCATATTTGTAGAACCAGGACCTACAGAACTTGTTGCTACAAATACTTGTTTTCTTCTTTTTGCTCTAGCGTAAGCAATTCCTGTTAAAGCCATGTTTTGCTCATGATGACCTCTATAAGTAGGAAGTTTATCTTTATTTTCCTCTAAAGCTTGTCCTAAACAAGCTACATTACCATGACCAAATATTCCAAAAGCACCAGCGAATAAAGGTTCTTTTTTACCATCGATAAGAATTTTTTGAGAAGTCAGGAACTTTACAATTGCATGAGCACATGTAAGCTTTATTTTTTTCATAATTGTAGATATATTCTCTTAAAATTTCACTTAATTAACCATAAAATAAAAATTATGTATAGTAAATTTGGGCAGTTCATTGATGGTAAGTGGCAACAAGCGGAAAAAAAAGAAACTTACGACGTTATAAATCCAGCTACGGAAGAAATTATTGGCCAAGCGTCTAAAGCTTCTTCAGCAGATGTTCAAAAAGCTCTTAAATCTGCAGTGAAAGGTTTGGAAGTTTGGAAAAACACTTTACCTTGGCAGAGATCATATATTATTAGAAAAATTGCTGATCTTTTAAGAAAAAAACAAGATGTTTTAGCAAAATGGTTAACGATTGAAGTTGGAAAACCTTTGGCAGAGGGAATTGGCGAAACTGGCGGGGCTGCTGATATTTTTGAGTGGAATGCTGAAGAAACAAAAAGAATTTATGGACAAACAGTCGAAAGTCGATTTCCAGATACGAGAGTTCATGTTTATTATCAGCCAGTTGGAGTTGTAGCAGCTTTAGTGCCATGGAATTTTCCTTTGATTCTAGCAGCAAGAAAAATTTCAACAGCATTAGCTGCCGGATGTTCAGTAATTTGTAAGCCTGATGTAATTACTCCAGGAACAGTAATGGAGTTGGTAGATATTTGTAAAGAAGCGGGAGTCCCTCCTGGAGTTGTAAACTTATTATCAGGAGATCCTGAAAGTATTTCAAATGAGTTGTTAGAGTCTGATATTATTAAAAAAGTTTCAATAACTGGATCAACAAGAGTAGGTAAATTAATCTTAAAAAAGGCCGCAGATAAAGTTCAAAGAGTCACAATGGAGCTTAGTGGACACTCACCTTTTATAGTTTTTGATGATGTTGATATAAATAAAGTTGCAGATATGGCAATTACTGCAAAATTTAGAAATAATGGTCAAGTTTGTATTTCACCTAACAGATTTTATATACAAGAAAATAAAAAAGACGAATTCATTAATGCGTTTATTGAAAGGACAAAAAAATTAAAAATTGGAAATGGTTTAGATGAAGGGGTTCAGTTAGGTCCTTTAACAACTGCAAAAAGATTAGGAGAAATAGAAGAATTAGTTGAAACAACTAAAAAGGAAGGAGCAAAAGTTTTATTGGGTGGAAAAAGACCTCAAGGATTTAACAAAGGATATTTTTATGAGCCAACAGTTTTTGACAATGTAAAGGACAATTTTACAATAATGAAACAAGAACCATTTGGTCCATTAGTTCCAATGTTGTCATTTAAAACTTTTGATGAAGTAGTTGAGAGAGCTAATGATAATGACTTAGGATTATGTAGTTATATTTATACAAATTCTATGGACAAAGCTCACAGAGCTTCAGAATTAATGGAAACTGGTACTGTTGCAGTAAACACTCCTGCAGTTGCGATAGCTGAGGCACCTTTTGGCGGAATTAAACAAACTGGATATGGACGTGAAGGTGGTTCAATGGCAATTAAAGATTATCTTAATATAAAGTACACTCACCTTGGTTTGAAATCTTAAAATGAGGCCAAATAAAATAAAAAAGATGATGAGAGATGGTGAGCAAATAATTAATGGCTGGTTACAAATTCCTAGCTCTTTTTCAGCGGAAGTAATGTCTCATCAAGGTTGGGACTCGCTTACAATTGATATGCAACATGGTGTTATCGATTATCCAAATGCATTACAAATGCTGCAATCAATTTCATCTACAGATGTTACTCCTTTAGCAAGAGTAAACTGGAATGAACCAGGACAAATAATGAAAATTTTAGATGCAGGGTGCTACGGCGTAATTTGTCCAATGGTGAGCAACAAATTTGAAGCTGAAAAATTTGTTCAAGCATGTATGTATCCCCCTAAAGGGTATAGAAGTTTTGGACCAATTAGAGGATTAATTTATGGAGGTTCAGATTATGGAGATTTTGCCAACGATGAGATTTTAAAAATGGCAATGATAGAGACAAAAGAGGCCTTGGATAAATTAGATGAAATTATGAGTACGCCTGGAATAGATGGAATTTATATTGGACCGGCTGATTTAAGTCTGGCCATAGGTCAAAAACCAGCTTTTGATAATCCTGAAGGAAGTCCAACTTATGAAAAGATTTTGAATATCTTGGAACATGCAAAAAAAAATAAAATTTTTGCAGGTATTCATAATGCTAGTCCAGAGTATGCAAAAAAAATGCTTAATTTAGGATTTAATTTGGTAACCATTGGATCCGATCAAAGGTATATGAGTGCAGGTGCAAAAGATGCTGTATCTAAATTAAAATCAATCAAATCAAAAGAAGACTCTAAAGCTTACTAAATTTAAGTGTCAGATAAAAAAAAAATTTTGATAATTCAACCTATTCATAAAGCGGGGATAGATCTCATAAAGAATAACACAAATTATGATTATGAGATTATTGAAAATATAGATGACAAAGATATTGAACAAAAAATTTTGGAGTGTGATGGTCTATCAATTAGAACAGCAAATTTATCTAGCGAATTAATCAATATATCAAAAAAACTTAAGATTATATCTCGCCATGGCGTTGGGTACGACAATATTGACTTAAAATCTTCTAGAGAAAAAAATATCACCTTGGCAGTTACGGCTACAGCAAATGCTGTTGCGGTGGCAGAACATGTTATGTTTATGTTGCTCAATATATCAAAGAGAAAAAACATGTATGATGAGGCTGTTAAAACAGGAAATTTTTCTAAGAGAAATAAACTTCCAAAAACAATAGAACTTTGGAAAAAAAATATTTTAATTGCTGGATTTGGTAGAATTGGTCAATCTTTAATTAGAAGATGCAAAGGATTTGAAATGAATGTTTTTGTTTATGATCCATTTGTTTCAAAAGATATTATTGAGGAATTGGGTGGAAAAAAAGTTGAAGATCTTACAGAAGCAGTAAAATCTATGGATGCCATTTCTTTACATATGCCTCTTAATGAAAAAACGAAAAATATTATTAATTATGACTTACTTAAAACAATGAGGAAAAATTGTATAATTATTAATGCTGCAAGAGGTGGAATGATTAATGAGAATGACTTAGATAAAGCATTAAATGAAAGTCTTATATTTGGTGCAGGTTTAGATGTTTTTGAAACAGAACCACCTAAAGAGGATAATCCTTTGCTAAAAAACAATAAAGTTTTTTTAAGTCCTCATACCGCTGCATTTACTGAAGAATGCATGATAAGAATGGGAAAAGAAACAATACAAAATATAATTGATTTTTTTGAAAAAAAATTAGACAAATCAAAAATTATTAAACTTTAATTATGCGAATAAATTTCAAAAATTTTGGACTATTAGAAGCATTAGTATTGTTATCATTAGTATATGTGGTTGGTATGTTGATCTGGACTGCAAGTACAAGGCCCGCAGTTGAAGCAAAAGCTAACTTAGTCAAAGAAAATCATAAGAAAGTAGTCGATTTTATCAATGGAGAAATAAATAATTGTGGGAATAATGATGAAGGTAAATTGACTGTTTGGGGTGATCCGTGTAATGGCGAGTGGTCCTCATCTAAAGTTGTGAATTATATAAACAAAAATCTTAATATAGAGAATCCTTTTTCAGAGGATACTAAAGTAAAAACTGATCCTGATCCTAGAATTAAAGCAGAAGGTAAGGCGGGGCAATCAGTTGAGATGGGTGTTATATTTGTGATGTCATCAAATTTTTTACCTGATCCTGGATCTGAATGGGTTGTGGGTACTTGTTTTAAATCTCCTTGTGTTGCTGCCGGAAATAATGAACTAACTTCACTCTATAGATAATCAATTTCTATAAATTTCAATTTCAGATTTTTTTAATGTATCTGTAAGATAATTATAACCAATTTTTGCATACTCCAACGGATTTGCTTTTGCCGGATCCTGCTCTGCCTCAACCACCAACCATCCTGAATAATTATTTTTTTTTAATACATTAAATAAAGGTTGATAATCAATACAACCATCTCCAGGCACTGTAAACGCTCCCTCTAAGAAAGCACCTCTAAAACTTAAGTCCTCTTTTAAAGATTTTTCAAGAACTTGTTTTCTTATATCTTTACAATGAACGTGCAAAATTCTCTCATGATAATTTTGTAATATGGATTTTGAGTCTCCTTTTGCAAATAACATGTGTCCTGTATCTAATGTTAATTTTACACTTTCATGAGTATTTTCTATAAGTCTTTCAGTATCTTTTTGAGTTTCAATTACTGTTCCCATATGATGATGATATGCCAAAGGCATCCCTTCATCCTCTAAATATTTTCCTAGTTCAGAAATTTTTTCACAAAACTTCTGCCATTCGTCCCTTTCCATTTGGGGCCGAGTTGATAATTTTCTATTAGGATCTCCTTGTATAGAGCCAGAAACTTCTGCGAAAACTATACAAGGTGCATCACAATCTTTAAATAAATCTAGTTGTTCTTGAATGGATTTTTTTTCTTCCTCAACAGAATTTTTTCTTAGATTAGCACCATACCATCCTGAGCAAAGTTTAAGATTAAATTGATTTAATTTTGGAATTAATTCCGAAGATTTCTTTGGAAATTTTCCACCAGACTCTATGCCTATATAGCCTGCTTCATTAGCTTCTTTTAAACATTGTTCTAATGTAGTTTCACCACCTAACTCGGGCATGTCATCATTACTCCATGCAATGGGTGCAACTCCTAATTTTACTGACATAAGAAATTTTTTTAGTTAAGTTATTATTTTAATACAAATTTTAAATGATTGATATAGCTTTATTTGGACTTGGTAGAATTGGTATTATGCATGGAAAAAATTTAATGCGTAGTAAAGATTTTAATCTTAAATATATTTATGACATTGAACAAAAATTATCTAAAAAATATTCAAAAACATTAAAAACAAAAGCTATAAACAAACCATCTGTGGCTTATAAAGATAAAAATATAAAAGCTATTTTTATTGCCTCAACAACATCGACACATATTAGATTTATTTTAGATGGTGTTAAAAATAGAAAAATTATCTTTTGTGAAAAACCACTGGATTTAAGTATTAAAAAAATTGAAACTTGCAAAAAAAAAATTAATAAATTAAATCCAAAAATACAAATAGGTTTTAATAGACGATATGATCCAACACACAATAGCTTAAGAAAACAATTACTTAGTGGAAAAATAGGTAAATTAGAAAAAATTATTATCACTAGTCGTGATCCTGCCCCGCCAACTATGAAATATCTAAAAGAATCTGGTGGTATTTTTAGAGATATGATGATCCATGATTTTGATCTTGTTAGATTCTACCTTAG
The DNA here is from genome assembly GCA_902518185.1 of uncultured Pelagibacteraceae bacterium. Taxonomy (GTDB): domain Bacteria; phylum Pseudomonadota; class Alphaproteobacteria; order Pelagibacterales; family Pelagibacteraceae; genus Pelagibacter. Next base: position 32,958 of record CABYFG010000005.1, read on the forward strand.
TAATGATGAGCCTGCAAAAATAATAGCCTCTGGCAGCAACATATCAGACAAAAGATTTGATAAAATAAAAGATTTTGAATTAGCATCTACCATAATTAGATCTAAAGCTGGTGTTCAGTGCATAATAACTAATTCCAGACATTGTAGTTTTGGTTATGATCAAAGAATAGAATTATTTGGATCAAAAGGTATGTTAATTTCAGAAAATAAAAGACAAAACGAGACATCTATATATTCTGCACAATCAACTTCAAATAAATCTCCTCTGCTTAATTTTTTTATTGATAGGTATAAAGATGCTTACAAAAATCAATTAAAGGATTTTGCAAAATTTATTAGAAAGAAAATTCAACCTCTTGCAGGATTTGAAGAGGGAAGAAAAGCTCTGATAATTGCGAATGCAGCTCAAAAATCTTTAAGATCAAAAAAGTTTGAAAAACTTAATCTTTAATTGAATCAACCCTTAGTAGAATACAACCTGTCTGCTTTACAACTAAATGATATTTTGATTAGATTTTACTTTTAAAAGTTAACTTTAATTAAAGGGGAATAATGAAAAAAATAAAAAACTTTATATTAGCTTTAGCTGCATGGGCAATGATGTCTGTATCTGCTTTAGCTGTAGATATAATTGTGGTTTCTCATGGTCAAGCAAACGATCCTTTCTGGTCAGTTGCTAAAAATGGAGTTGATGCTGGATGTAAAGACATGGGAGTGTCTTGCAAATACACAGCACCAGCTACTTTTGACATGGTAGAAATGGCAAAATTAATTGATAATGCTGTATCACAAAAACCTAAAGGTATTGTGATCACATTACCAGATGCTGCTGCTTTAGGAAAATCAGTTAAAGCTGCGATTGCTGCTGGTATTCCTGTAATATCAATGAACTCTGGATCTGATGATTATGCATCTTTAGGAATTAGTGCACACGTTGGACAAACTGAGTTTGAAGCAGGTGTAGGTGGTGGACAAAAAATGAAAGCCGCTGGTGGAAAAAAAGCATTATGTGTTAACCATGAGGTCGGAAACGTTGCACTTGATAGAAGATGTGCTGGTTTCAAAAAAGGTTTCGGTGGATCTGTTGATATTTTAGGTACTTCAAATGATCCAACAGAAATTCAAAAAGCTGTTGCTGCAAAATTAGGTGGTGGCTATGACACTATTCTAACTTTAGGTGCTGGATTATCTGGTGAAGCAGCTTTGAAAGCACTTGAGTCAGCTGGAAAAGTTGGTTCTGTAAGATTAGGAACATTTGATATGTCTCCAAATATGTTAAAAGCTGCTGCTGCAGGAAAAGTAGAGTTTTTAATTGACCAACAGCAATATCTACAAGGATATTTACCAATAGCTATCTTTGGACAATATATGAGATGGGGAACAATGCCAGCAGGTGTAGTAATGACTGGACCTGGGTTCGTAACTCCTGACAATGCGTCTAAAGTAATTAAATGGGCAGCTCAAGGTTATAGATAAAAATATGAATTAAAGGCCTGACTAATGTTAGTCAGGCCTTTTTTTTAATCATCTTTAAATTATAATTTTTTTATGTCTGTAAAATCAGAGAGTATTCAATCTAAAAAAGATAGTGGACAAGATGAAAGACTTAAAAAAATTTCACCTCTTAGAGTTTTATTAAACAGACCAGAGCTTGGTGCTTTGGGTGGCTCAATTTTAGTTTTTATTTTTTTTGGAATAGTTGCTGGTGACACTGGAATGTTTAGCGCTTATGGGACATTAAATTTTTTAGATGTTTCGGCTAATTTAGGAATTATTGCTATTGCTGCTGCAATGTTAATGATCGGTGGAGAGTTTGATTTATCAATTGGATCAATGATTGGTTTTGCAGGAATCTGTATCGCTATACCTGCAATTTATTGGGGCTGGCCTTTATGGACGAGTATTATTTTTGCTTTTGCTATGGCAGTACTAATTGGTTATTTCAATGGTATAATGGTAGTAAAAACTGGTCTTCCATCCTTCATAGTAACTCTTGCAATGTTGTTCATTTTAAGAGGGGCAACTTTGGCTATTACGAGATTAATTACAGGAAGAACTCAAGTACCCGGGTTAAGAGTTTTAATAGAGGATGATCCAATCGCTTGGTTGTTCGCAACAGATACTTTTCAATGGTTATTCACATGGCTAGGATCGATGAAATTAATTGCACTGAGAACTGACGGTACACCATTAGCTACAGGTATTCCACCATCAGTAATATGGTTTATTGCCCTTACATTATTTGCGACTTGGATACTTATGAAAACTAGATATGGAAATTGGATATTTGCATCAGGTGGAGATAAAGTTGGTGCTACAAATGTTGGTGTACCTGTTGGAAGAGTAAAAATAAGTCTATTTATTGGAACAGCTGTAGCATCGACAATATTTGCTTGTATTCAAGTTTTAGATGCAGGTTCTGCAGATACTATGAGAGGAACTTTAAAAGAATTGGAAGCAATAGCAGCTGCCGTGGTTGGCGGTTGTCTTTTGACTGGAGGTTATGGCTCTGCCATCGGAGCAGCATTGGGCGCTATTATTTTTGGCACTGTATCAATGGGAATTTTTTATACAGATGTGGATACTGATTGGTTTAAGGTTTTTTTAGGCGCAATGATGTTAATTGCAGTAGTATTCAATAATTATATTAGAAAAAAAGTTACGGAGACTAAGTAATGTCTGAATATTTAGTTCAATTCAATAATATAAGTAAATTTTTTGGTAAAGTAATTGCTTTAAAAGACGTCACCATGAAACTTAAAAAAGGCGAAATAATGTGCTTACTTGGTGACAATGGAGCTGGAAAATCTACTTTGATAAAAACTTTAGCAGGCGTTCATAAGCCTGATGAAGGTGAAATTATTTTTGAAGATCAAAAAATAGTTTTTGACTCACCACGAGATGCTTTGGATATTGGGATAGGTACTGTTTATCAAGATTTAGCATTAGTTTCCCTTATGAGTGTAACTAGAAATTTTTTTATGGGCAGAGAGCCACAAAAAGGTTTACCTTTTTTCAAAACTTTTGATATTGAAAAAGCAAACACTATAGCTGCAGAAAGAATGGGACAAATAGGTATTGATGTGAGAGACCCATCACAAGCCGTCGGTACGATGTCTGGAGGTGAAAGACAATGTCTCGCTATTTCTAGAGCAATTTATTTTGGGGCAAAAGTTTTGGTATTAGATGAACCAACATCAGCATTAGGTGTACATCAAGCTTCAATGGTCCTGAAATATATTGTTAAAGCAGCATCACAAGGTTTAGCTGTAATTTTAATAACACACAACGTTCATCATGCTTATCCTGTTGGAAATAGTTTTACAGTTTTAAATCGAGGAAAAAGTATGGGGACATTTCAAAAAAAAGATATATCTAGAGAAAAACTTTTAAGCATGATGGCAGGTGGTGAGGAATTAGATAAGTTAGAAGTCGAACTTAAAGAAATGGACCGAATAGAAAATAATTAGACAAATATACCACTTCTACAAACATAAATTTTGCTGTAATATTTTTTAAATAAAGAAAGGGGTAAAATATGAAAGCATATATAATGGGTAATTACACTGAAAAAGCTTTTCAGGGTTTTTTAAAAGATCCAACAAGTGATAGAAAAGCTGTGGTGGAGCAATTAACAAAAGCTATGGGTGGAACAATGCATAGCATGGATATCGTTAGAGGTTCTTATGATTTTGTAGTTGTTACTGACGTTCCAAGTTTTGATGATTTTGCAGCAATTAAATTGGTTGTTGAAGCATCTGGAGCTGTAAGAAATTTGACAATGCTTGAGGCAATTGATTTTACAAAAGCTACAACAAAAGCTAGTAAAATTGGTTACAAAGCCCCGGGTCAATAATCTTTTGGTATAACTTCTGGCTGCGGACTGGAAGTTATATTAATTTTTTTTTAATTTTGAAGAAAATTTAAGATTCTCGTTATTAAATTTTGAAGAATGTTTTTGGATAAAATCATCCATAATTTTTACTTTTTCATCTTCAAATTCAGAGACTTTTCTACTATTTAGATCAACATATAAAGCGAGAACTTCTATAGTTGATGCGAGATACTTTTTTTCTTTATGAACCATTTCCATTTTATATTGTAGTCTTTTTTTATCGTGATCAAAATAAATTAGATTAACATCAACCTCATCATCAACCTTGAGCTCTTGATTATAGGTAATATTTGACTCTACAATCATCGTACTTTTACCAGTTGTTTTTGCTGAACGCTCACCCATTTTGAATATATTGTTTAGAGTATCTGCTCCATATTTATCAAAGATCAAAAGATAATATGATACGTTCATATGATCATTATAATCTATCCAATCTTTAATGATTTTTTGAGAGCTCAAAAAGACCGACATTAAATATTTTTGTACGTTTTATTAATGATTTGGATTTTCGTTATCCACTACAAGACATATTTCAGATTTTGTTAAAAATCTTCTTCCCGTTCCATTGTCTAATGAAAACATGCCTCCAATTCCTTTCACAGCATCTATTGTAAGGTCTGTATGTTTCCACTTTTCATATTGATCACCATTCATATAAAAAGGAACTCCACCAATTTCTCCCAACTTTATATCATTATCACCTAAAGGGAATTCTCCTTCTTGAAAACACATTGGTGCACTTCCATCACAACAACCTCCTGATTGGTGAAACATCAATTTTTCCCCGTATTTCTCTTTTAATTCAGACAGTAAGTTTAATGCCGAATGTGTTGCAGATACTTTCATATTTTTTCTCTGGCCCATGATATCGAATCATGGACCAGTATATATTATTTGATTAAAAGAAGCCTAATTTTTTCTCAGCATAAGAAACGTGAAGATTCTTATTCTGTCTGTAATGATTAAGCATCATTTTGTGAGTTTCTCTTCCAACCCCAGATTGTTTGTAACCACCAAATGGAGAGTGAGCTGGATAAGCGTGATAGCAATTAGTCCATACTATTCCAGCTTGTATAGCTCTACCCATTCTGTAGGCAATATTGCCATTTCTAGTCCAAACAGCTGCTCCTAAACCATAAAGAGTATCATTAGCAATTTTCAATGCTTCTGCTTCATCTTTAAATTTAATTACAGATACAACAGGTCCGAAGATTTCTTCTTGAGATATTCTCATATCATTTTTTGCCTCAAACACAGTTGGTTGAATATAATTACCTTTTTCCAACCCGCTGTTAAGTTTAGCAACACTTCCACCTGTTAGGACTTTCGCACCCTCTTTTTTCCCTAGATCAAGATAAGATTTAATTTTCTCCATTTGCTCTACGGAAGCTTGTGCTCCAATCATAGTTTCCATTTTCAAAGGATTGTCTTGAACAACAGCTTTTGTTCTAGCTATAGCTCTTTCCATGAATTTATCATAGATAGACTCTTGAACTAAAGCTCTACTTGGACAAGTACAAACTTCACCTTGGTTAAGATTAAACATAACAAAACCTTCAATACATTTATCAAAGAAATCATCATCTTTATCCATGATATCTTCAAAGAAAATGTTAGGAGATTTACCACCTAATTCCAAAGTAATTGGAATTATGTTTTGTGCAGCATACTGCATGATCAATCTTCCTGTTGTAGTTTCACCAGTAAATGCAACTTTAGCAACTCTTTTTGAAGATGCCAAAGGTTTACCTGCTTCTAATCCAAAACCACTTACGATGTTTACAACTCCTGGAGGCAATAAATCTCCAATAAGTTCCATCATCACCATAATTGATGCTGGTGTTTGCTCAGCTGGTTTTAAAACTGAACAATTTCCTGCAGCAAGAGCTGGTGCGAGTTTCCATGTTGCCATTAACAATGGGAAGTTCCATGGTACTATCTGACCAACTACACCTAATGGTTCAGGTATATTGTACGAGTATTGAGAGTTGCTAATTTCTGCAATTGAACCCTCTTCTGCTCTAATTACGCCAGCAAAATATCTCCAATGATCAACAACCAATGGTAAATCTGCTGCCATACATTCTCTTATTGGTTTTCCATTATCTAAACATTCAGCGGTAGCTAACAAATTTAGATTTTTTTCTAAAACATCAGCAATCTTATATAAAATATTTGATCTAGTTGTGATGTCTGTCTTTCCCCATTCTGGGAAAGCTGCGTGTGCTGCATCCAAAGCAGCTTCTACGTCTTGTTCATTAGATCGTGCAACTGAACAGATTTTCTCATTAGATATCGGGCTAACATTATCAAAATATTTACCTGACTTGGGTTCTACAAATTTTCCATTTATGTAGTTTCCATATTTTGCTTTAAATGGAAATTTAACCTTTAAATGAGATGTATCTAATACAGATGACACTTTTAATGCTTCTGCACTCATTTTTTCTCCTCTTGTTTTTTTTGTTGTTTTTAGTTTAGTTGTTTTTCTAGATTTTTGAGAATGCTTCTTAGTCGCAGACTTTTTTCTCAAATTTTTTTTAATTTTTTTTCTAGAAGATTTGACCAATTTTTTTTTCTTTTTTTTGGTCTTTGTTTTTATTGCTATTTTTTTTTTAATAGCCATCTTATAATTAAACTAAATAATTTATTAATTATCTATTCGTATTATTTTAATTTTTCTACCTAAGATTGTGTATATACAACATATTGTGTTTGTCTTTTAAATTACTAATATTTTAAAATCAAAAATGAATACGAATTTTTTTAAAAAAGTAAGAATTTTAGACGGAGGGATCGGACAAGAACTTTTAATAAGAGGAATGAAACCAAAGGGGACTTTGTGGAGTGCAAGTGCTTTGTTAAATGAAAATTATCATGATCTTTTATTAAATACACATTTAGATTTCATTAAAGCAGGCGCTGATGTAATAGTAACAACTACTTTTGCAACAAGAAGAATAAGGCTGGTAGAGAATAAAGTTCAAGACAAATTTGAGTACTTAAATCAAAAAGCCTGCGAAATAGCAAAAAAAGCAAAAAACCAATATCCAAAAATATTAATTGCAGGCGGTCTTCCACCACAAAATTTAACTTATAAAGTAGATGAGAGACCAGATCATGACATTAAAAATGATTTTTATAATCAGGCAAAATTAATTAATCCTTATATCGATTTTTTTTATTTTGATGTTTTAAGCAGTGTAAAAGAAATTAAGATCGCAATTGAAAGTATTAATGAATTTAATAAACCTTTTTTAATAGGTTTACATATATCTAAAGGAAAAAACTTACCAAGTGGAGAAAAAATTTCAGATACAATTGAAGTTATAAAAAATAATAAAGTTCTAGGAATAATGTTATCTTGTGTTTCACCGGAGAATTTCCAATCAAATTTAAGTGAAATAAAAAAGCTTGGTATCCCATTTGGCTTCAAGATAAATGGATACCTTAAGACCGAACCATTTCCGAAAATAAATCAAATTAAAAGCGATAGCTCTTATCTTCAACCTACTGAATTTTTAGGCAAAAGAAAAGATCTTACTCCAAAAAAAATGTTTAAATTTGTAAAAAAATTTAAATTGGAAGGGGCCACAATATTAGGTGGATGTTGTGAAGTGGGACCAGATCATATTAAAGAATTTTCATCACTTAAGTGATTTTTTATAATCAGATCTTCTCACAATATAAATACCTAGACTGACTGCAATTAATGAAATCAATACTTTAATTGTAATTAATTCTTTTAAAAAAATATAACTCAAGATTGTTCCAAATATTGGGATTAGATAAGATACTTGTGATTGAAAAATAAGACCATTCTTTACTAAAATTTTAAATCTTAATAACCAAGCTATTCCAGTGGATACTAAACCAAGATAAATAACCGATATTGTTGAGTCTAAGCGTGGTGAAATTTCCCACGGTTTTTCAGTAAAAATTACAATTGGGATCAATATTATTACCGCCCAAATCAAAATTGATCCTGTAACATTTTCATTTCTTTTTTTACTTATTTTCAAAGTTAAAACACCACCTATAACATAACAAGTAGACCCTAAAAGTATTATCAAAGCTGAAAAAAAGTTATTATCATCTATTAATAAATTATCAGAAAATAAAAATATAATACCTGAAAATCCTATTAAAATTCCAACTGTTTTTATAAAGTTGAATCTTTCATTTTTTAAATAAAAATGCCCAAGTACAGTTGAACTTAAGGGTGTTGTGGACATTAAAATAGCTGCTAAATTACTCTGAACCGACTGAACTCCATAAGCAATTAAAAAAAAGGGTGCAACCAAATTAATTAAACCAATCACAGCAAACCAGTGCCAATCTTTAGAGAATGCTTCAATTTTTATTTTTTTATAATAGCAAATTAACAAAACTGGTATTGCGCCCAAAAAAACTCTTAGGAAAGCAATTGTTACTGGACCAAAAGAGTATGTTGCAATCTTTATATTAAAAAAAGCCGAGGCCCATATTAATGCTAAAGTCGCAAGTAATATATAATCAATAAATGTTGGTACCTTCATTCTGCAATATTTTTTATGGAACCATTCGTAATTTTTTTTAAATTTGAAAAGTTTATTTTAAAAACACAATTAGGATGACCCGCTGCTGCATATAAATTTTCAAATCTTTCAAGGGAGCTATCGATAATTGAAGTTAAATTATTTATATGGCCCACTGGTGATACACCTCCAATAGTAAATCCTGTAATTTTTTTTACTTCATCTGCTGAGGCCATTGATACATCTTTTTTGTTAATAATTCTCTTAAGCTTGTTTAAAGAAACTCTCTTATCTCCTGCAATCAAACACAAAGAAAAAGTATCGTCTGTTTTAAAAAGTAAACTTTTAATAATAGCTCCTACTTCACAACCTAAAGATGAAGCTGCATCTGAGGCTGTTCTTGCAGATGAATTTAGCACAATTACTTTTTGATTTTGATCAAACAACCTAATAAATTTTTCAACTCTTCTCACAGATTCATTCTCTAATAAATTCATTTTCAACTTACAATTGATAGTTATTTTTTAAATTTGTTATACACTCATGTTAAAAATGCATAGGTGTTATTAAGTAAAAGAACATTATTTATCAGTCTTTATTTGGTATCACAAGCGTCAGAATTACAGAGGAGATATTAATGAGCGCAAAAAACGTATTAAAAACCATAAAGGATAAAGAAATAGATTATGTTGATCTAAGATTTACTGATCCTAGAGGGAAACTACAACATGTCACTATGGACGGAAAAGTAGTTGACGAAGAAATGTTGAATGAAGGAATATTCTTTGATGGCTCATCGATAGCAGGCTGGAAAGCAATTAATGAGTCTGACATGATCCTTAAACCAGACCTTAATAGAACTGTTGTTGATCCGTTTACATCTCATAATACGTTAAATATTTTTTGTGATATTTTAGATGCAATTAAAAAAAATCCTTACGAAAGAGATCCTAGAGGTACAGCAAAGAAAGCTGAAGCATACTTAAAAAAATCAGGTATTGGTGATAAAGCATATTTTGGACCTGAGGCAGAATTTTTTGTGTTTGATGATGTTAAGTTTAAAAATGATATGAATGAGACTGGTTTTAAAATCGATAGTACTGAAGGTCCTTATAACACTGGTCGAGATTATGAAAACGGAAATTTAGGCCATAGACCTGGTGTGAAGGGTGGATACTTTCCTGTGCCACCAGTCGATAGTGCGCAAGATATGAGAAGTGAATATTTAAAAGCAATGAAAGATATGGGAATTAAAGTTGAAAAGCATCACCATGAGGTTGCCCCAAGCCAACATGAACTTGGAATGTATTTTGGAACTTTAGTGGATCAAGCTGATAATTTACAACTTTACAAATATGCTGTTCATATGGTTTCACAATCATTTGGCAAGACTGCAACATTTATGCCAAAACCTGTTAAAGGTGATAACGGATCAGGGATGCATGTTCACCAATCTATTTGGAAAGGTAACACTGCTTTATTTTCAGGAAATAAATATGCAGGACTTTCAGATACAGCGTTACACTACATTGGAGGAATTCTTAAACATGCAAAAGCAATTAATGCTTTTTCAAATGCAACAACAAATAGCTACAAAAGATTAATACCAGGTTTCGAAGCACCTGTTTTATTAGCATACTCAGCCAGAAATAGATCTGCTTCCTGCAGAATACCTATTACTTTAAGTAAAAAGGCTGCGAGATGTGAAATAAGATTTGGTGATGCTGCGGGAAATCCATATTTAACTTTTGCGGCAATGTTAATGGCTGGTCTAGATGGAATAAAAAATAAAATAGACCCAGGTAAATCTTTTGATAAAGATCTATATGCATTATCTGAAAAGGAAGTTAAAAAAATCCCGACCGTTTGCGGATCATTACGAGAAGCGATGGAAAACTTGGACAAAGATAGAAACTTTTTAAAACAAGGCAATGTTTTTACAGATGATCAAATAGATGCATACATTGCATTAAAATTTGAGGAAATTCATAATTTTGAACACACACCTCACCCAATTGAATTTGATATGTATTACAGCTGTTAAATTTTACTGTCTAGTGCTGGCAATTTTATTTTTGCCTACACCTTTTTTAACAATGTAATCTTGTGTGCCATTTGCTCCTGTTTCGACAGATCTAATTAGGGATCTGAGAAAATTTTTTCTTTTCTCTCTTTTACCCTCTGCTTCAAGCAAATTTCTGTGTTCAAATATATTCATGTGTAAGTTATAAAGCATCTATGCAAAAATTGCAAATCAGGTATGTTCAAAATGGGATCACACTTTAAAAGACTCTCCGCAACCACATCTTTCGGTTTCGTTAGGATTGTTAAACACAAAAGATGATGAAAAATCTTGTTTTTTATAATCCATTTCAGTACCCAACAAATACATAACTGCAGCAGAATCTATAAAAACCTTAACGCCTTTATCTTCAATAACTTCATCGTTAGGATTAATTTTTTTTGAATACTCCATGACATAGGACATCCCAGCACAACCACCAGATTTTACCGAAACTCTCACACCTATTGCCTCTTTTTCGGCATTAGACATTATTTCTTTAATTCTTGATGCAGCGTTATCACTTAATTTTAATATTGCACTCATTATAAATTTAACTCCAATTTAGCAGCATCTGACATCATATCTTTATTCCAAGGAGGATCCCAAACCAATTCAAGATTTACATCATCTATTCCTTCTACCTGCATAGCACCCTCTTTTACTTCTTTTGGTAAACTTTCTGCAACTGGGCAATTAGGTGTTGTCAATGTCATTTTTATTTCAGCCTTTCGCCCTTCAACTTTAATATCATAAATAAGACCAAGATCATAAACATTTACTGGGATCTCTGGATCGTAAATTTTACTTATTTCCTCTATAATTTTATTTTTTATCTCCATATTTAATTTTCTGTAGTTATTTCTTTACCATCATTTTCCATCGCAGATACTAAAGTATGCCATGATAAAGTAGCACATTTAACTCTCATTGGATATTGTTTTACTCCTGATAAACACATCAATTTTGTTTTATCATCCTCTTTTAATATATTATTTTTAAGTTTTGGATTTTCTTTAATCATCCCCAAAAAGTCCTCAATTATTTCTTTAGCTTCATTATCACTTTTTCCTTTAATCAAATCAGTCATAATCGAGGCAGATGCCATTGATATTGCACATCCACTTCCCTCAAACGAAATATCTTCTACCTTTCTTTGATTATTTAATTTTAGATACACATGTACATTATCACCACACAACGGATTATTGCCTTTTGCGTCTTTATTAAAATTTTCTGTTTTTCCTAAATTTCTAGGGTTCTTTCCATGTTCTAATATTATTTCTTGATATAATTCTTTTAAGTTCATTTTAAATCAAAAATTTTTTTACAATTATTTATTCCATCATTTAATTTATCTAAATCATCTTTTGTATTATAAACTCCTAATGATGCACGTGCACTTGCAGGAATACCTAATTTATCATGAAGTATTTGGCAACAATGGTGACCAGCTCTTATAGCAACTCCAGTTTCATCTAAAATAGTTGCAATATCATGAGGATGAACTCCCTCTACAGTAAAAGATAATACTCCACCTCGCTCTTTAGGATTTCCAATTAATTTCACAGAATTGTTCTTTTTTAAAATTTCTTGACCATATTCTATTAGTTCTTTTTCGTGCTTAATTATATTTTCTATTCCAATACTTTCTAAAAACTTTATTGATTGATCAAACGCAATGACTTGTGCTGTAGCCATTGTTCCAGCTTCATACTTATTTGGAAGTTCTCCATAAGAAATCCTATCTTTTTTTACTTCATTAATCATTCCCCCACCCCCTTGATATGGTGGAAGTTGCTCTAACCATTTCTTTTTTCCATACAAAATTCCAAGCCCTGTTGGTCCATACATTTTATGACATGATATTGCATAAAAATCACAATCTAAGTCTTGCATATCTAATTTTAAATGTGGTCCTCCCTGACATCCATCTACTACAACGACGATACCTTTTGAGTGCGCTAATTGAGTTATCTCTTTGATTGGTAAAACTGCACCAGTAACGTTGGATAAGTGAGTTATAGCTATTACTTTAGTTTTTTCTGTAATTTCTTTCTCTATATTTTCTATGGGTATATCTCCATCTTCATTAATCTCTGCAAACTTTATTTTAATATTTTTTGATTTTCTTAAAAAATGCCATGGAACATAATTTGAATGATGCTCTAGTTCTGTAATTAAAATCTCGTCATTTGGTTCTAAGATTGCTTGACCCAGAGTATTAGCTACTAAATTCAAGGCCTCTGTAGCACCCTTGGTAAATACGATTTCATTTTTATCTTTTGCATTTATATATTTTTGAACAGAAGTCCTTGTATTTTCATATAAATTTGTAGCTGCAACAGCTAAATAATGAATGCTTCTGCCTACATTTGAAAATTGTTTGGAGTAAAAATCATTTATTCTGTCCAGAACCACCTTGGGTTTTTGAGATGAATTAGCGCTATCCAAATAAACTAAATCATTATTTTGGATTTTTTCATCAAAAATTGGGAATTCTTTTTTAATTTTATCTATATTCATTTTTTCAATCCGATAATATTTTTTATCAAGTCTTTTATTTCTAAGTCAGTTATTTTTTCAACAACGTCTAATAAAAATCCATTTATTAAAAGTTCTTTTGACTGTTGATAATTCAATCCACGAGACATCAAATAGAAAATTGAATTTTCATCTAAACTACCAGATGCTGATCCATGAGAACATTTTACATCGTCAGCGTAAATTTCTAATTCTGGTTTTGCATTAAACTCAGATGTTTCATCTAATAGTATTGCTTTACTTAATTGATACCCATCAGTTTTTTGAGCTTTTGAGTTTACAAATATTCTTCCTTGATATGCAGATTTTGAATTTTTTCCAAGAACACTTTTTATAAGCTGATAGCTTTTTGTGTTCTCCACTAAATGGTTGATTGTAGTTCTAATTTCGTGTTGTTGATTTTCTTTCAAGGAAAAAATACCATTAATAAATGCTGAGGAATACTCACCATTTAAATTACAGTTAATTTCATTTTTAAAATAATCTGAACCAGCAGATAGTATAAATGTTTCTGAAACACTGTTATTTTCCTGTTCAATGTTGTTAAAAGAATATCTTAAATTATTGTTTCTAGATTTATCAACTTTATAGTTTTTCAGGATTGAATCTTTTTCTAAATTGAAATTGTAAAAAATATTAATAAAGTTTTTCTCTGTATTATTAGCAAAATAATCAACAAGTTTTAAACAACTATTTTCACCTAATTCAAAATCTAATCTCAAATTGATATTTGTTGACTTTGTTTTATCATTTGTTGAATGATAAATTATCAAAGGTTTCTTTAGAGTATAATTTTTTTTAATTAAAATTTTAAAAACTTTATCAGTAAGTGCACTATTTAAATCAATTAATGAGTTTTTATAATCAAATGATATATCTTTTTTAGTTTCGTCAATGATTTCAATTTTATTTTGGTCTTCGAAGTTAAAATCAATTTTTTCAATTCTTCCATTTATAAAGATAATCTTATTATGCTCCAAACCATCAACAAAAATAGATGGATTAATTTTATTAGGTTGTGAGTAATCATTGAAAAAAGTTAAATCATTAATATTTTTTTTAATAATCTGACTTATATCTAAAAACTTCCAATCTTCTTGCTTTCTATTTGGAAAGCCCCTTTTTATGAAATTATTCAAAAAATTTCTTTTAAAATGGATTTCTTCATTAGAAAGTTTTGAAATTTTTACTATTTTATCGAAATCTGACTGTAGTTGCTCCCTCATTTAATTAAAACTTTCATATCCTTTTTTTTCTAATTCGATTGCTAATTCTGGACCACCAGATCTAATTATCTTTCCATTCATTAGAACGTGAACAAAATCGGGTTTAATGTAATCTAACAATCTTTGATAATGGGTGATGATTAAAAAGGAATTATCTTTATTTCTTAAAGTATTTACTCCATCTGCAACTATTTTTAATGCATCTATATCCAATCCTGAGTCTGTCTCATCTAAAATAGATAATTTAGGAGCCAACATAGACATTTGTAAAATTTCATTTTTCTTTTTTTCTCCGCCTGAAAAGCCAACATTCAATTGCCTATTTAGTTTTTCTTCATCAAATTTTAATTCTTTAGCTTTTTCTTTTACAAGCTTCAAAAATTCAATTGCATCTAACTCTTTTTCACCTCGTGCTTTTCTTATTGCGTTTAAAGATGTTTTTAAAAATATGTTTGTATTTACACCAGGAATTTCTAATGGATATTGGAAAGCCAAAAATATTCCTTTATGTGCTCTTTCTTCAGTTTCAAGATCAAATAAATTTTTGTTTTCAAACAAGATTTCACCTGATACCTCATATCCTTTCTTACCTGAGAGAATATTAGATAATGTACTTTTTCCTGATCCGTTGGGACCCATAATCGCGTGTACTTCACCAGGGTTTATATTCAATGAAAAACCCTTTAAAATTGATTTATTCTCAACGTTGGCATTTAAATTACTTATTTTAAGCATTAACCAACACTCCCCTCTAAGCTAATACCTACAAGTTTCTGAGCTTCAACTGCAAACTCCATTGGTAATTGTTGCAGCACTTCTTTACAAAAACCATTAACAATTAATCCTACAGCTTCCTCAGGATTAAGTCCTCTTTGTTGGCAATAATGTAATTGCTCTTCACTTATTTTTGATGTCGTAGCTTCATGTGCGATATTTGAGTCAAAATTTTTATTTTTGATATAAGGCACTGTGTGTGCCCCACATTTATTTCCCATTAATAAAGAATCACATTGTGTATAGTTGCTTGAATTTTTAGCTTTTGAATTAATATCTACTAAACCTCTGTAAGTCATATCAGAGAATCCAGCACTTATTCCTTTAGAAATAATTTTACTTTTAGTATTTTTTCCTAAATGAATCATCTTTGTTCCAGTATCTGCCTTTTGATGATTATTGGTAATTGCTATAGAATAAAATTCACCAATTGAATTATCACCTTTTAAAATACAGCTTGGATATTTCCAGGTTATAGCTGAACCTGTTTCAACTTGAGTCCAAGAAATCTTAGAATTATTCCCTTTACACAATCCTCTTTTAGTAACAAAGTTATAAATTCCTCCTTTACCATTTTCATCACCAGGATACCAATTTTGTACTGTTGAATATTTTATTTCTGCGTCGTCTAATGCAATCAATTCAACATTTGCTGCATGTAATTGATTTTCATCTCTCATGGGAGCAGTGCATCCTTCGAGGTAACTCACGTAACTCCCTTTGTCAGCAATAATTAACGTTCTTTCAAACTGTCCTGTCTCTGATGCATTGATTCTAAAATAAGTTGATAGCTCCATAGGACATTTAACACCCTCAGGAATATAAACAAACGACCCGTCTGTAAAAACAGCAGAGTTTAGTGTGGCAAAGAAATGGTCAGTAACAGGGATTACAGTGCCTAAATATTTTTTTACTAGATCGGGATGCTTTTGAATTGCCTCTGACATTGAACAAAAAATTATTCCGTGCTTTGTTAATTCACCTTTAAAAGTAGTTGCCACTGATACAGAGTCAAATACAGCATCCACAGCAATTCCATTCAGTCTTGCTTGTTCTTGAAGTGGGATACCAAGTTTTTTATAAGTTTCTAGAAGTTTAGGATCTAATTCATCTAAACTTTTTGGTTTATCCTTCATGCTTTTTGGTGCTGAATAATAATATAAATCTTGATAATCAATCTTAGGATATTTTGGTTTTTGCCAATTTGGTTCTTTTAAAAGTTTTAATCGCTCATAAGCCTTTAATCTAAAGTCTAACATCCATTGCGGTTCTTTTTTAATATTAGAAATAAACTTAATAACGTCTTCGTTTAAGCCTTTTGGAGCTTTAATATTTTCTATATCAGTAGTAAAACCATATTTATAATCTTTTAACTTTTCTATATCTTTTTCTCTAGTATCCATTTTAAATTCTTCTTTCACGATTGTCTTTGATTAAATCCTCTAAACTTTTTTGTTCAAAAAAATTATTAATATGATTTTCAAGTTCATCCCAAAGATTATGTGTCAAACATTTCGTCGATTTACCATTGCAACCTTTTTTAGACTCTTTTTTACATTGAACAGTTTTTACTTTCTCATCAACAGCATCGAATATATTGGTAAGTTTAATCTCATTAGCTTTTTTATTCAAAACGTATCCACCCTGTATTCCCCTTACACTTTGTACAATTTCCTTTTTTCTAAGTTTGGAAAAAATTTGCTCCAGGTAATCAAGAGAAATACCTTGTCTTAAAGAAATGTCCCTAAGAGATACTGGATTAATATTATTAAATCTTGCCAGATCTACTAAAGCCATTACCGCATATCTGCCTTTAGATGTTAGTTTCATAAATCCTTATTTTACAAGGGTATATATAAACCTGACTAAAATAGTCAAGTATATAGAATAAAAAAAGTTTAACAATTTGTCACGTACTTGTGGTATGTCTAATTTTTTTTTGAGAATAATAATCAATACCAATTATGGATAACAAAATTGTAGAAATTTTTATTCCTGGCCCTGCTGGCAGACTTGAAGCTAAATATTTTAAAAGTAAAAAAAATACATCCCCGGTAGCTTTAGTTTTACAACCTCACCCTCAGTACGGAGGCACAATGAATAACAAAGTTGTTGTAGAAACTTTTAACATTTTTAAAGAAAATGATTTTTCAGTTTGTAGAGTAAATTTTAGAGGAGTTGGAAAAAGTGATGGAGAATTTGATAATGGACAAGGAGAACTAGCTGACGCTGCCGCAGCCTTAGATTGGTTGGAGAGAGAAAATTTTGATAATTCACAATGTTGGGTATCAGGTTTTTCATTTGGTTCACTAATTGCTATGCAATTACTAATGAGGAGACCTGAGATAAACAGATTTATTGCAATATCACCTCAACCAAATGTTTATGACTTTTCTTTTTTATCACCATGTCCAACATCTGGATTAATGATTTATGGAAAAAAGGATGAGTTGGTACCAGTTGAATATGTGAACGACTTAGATAAAAGATTGTCTGAACAAAAAGGAATTAAAGTTGAATTTCAGTCAGTACCAGATTCAAATCATTTTTTTACTAAAAATGAAAATTTGCTAGTAAAATATTTAGATAAGTATATTAAAAGAGAAATTGCCCTTTATTAAAAATTTTTTATAACTATACCTCCAGTTAAAAATTTTTTGCATCTAGTTGTGCTAGGAAAAGATATAGGTTTCTTTTCTATTGATCTTATAGCTAAATAAGCAAATGCTTGGGATTCGACAAAATCTCCATTCACATTATATTTTTCAGATACTTTAAGGTTAATATTTTTTAAATGACTTTGAATTTTTTCAATAAGATATTCATTTTTTCTACCCCCTCCACATACAAGCCATTCACTGTTCTTCAAAGAATATCTTGAATGAACATAATCAATTCCCTCAGATATAATTTTAGCAGTAAAATCTGTAATAGTTGACGCACCATTTTCTATAGATAAACCTTTAGCAAAAAAAATATCAAAATCACTCACATCTAATGAATTTTCGTAAGAAAAAGTTTGGTTTGAGAAATTTTCTAAAGCTTGATTTAATATGAGTTCATCTGTCTGTCCAGATTTAGCTAATAAACCTTTTTCATCATATTTTTTTTTTGAATTCTTTCTAATCCACTTATCTATCAGACAATTACCGGGACCAATATCAAAAGCAATCATATCTTTTGATTTCCATAATTTTTTTTGTTCTACTGTAATTGTAATATTTGCTATGCCACCAATATTTATAATATTAATAGGAAATTTTTGATTAAAATCTCTCATTACTTTATTGGCTAACATATTATGGAAAATAGGAGTCAATGGTGCACCCTGACCACCATTATTCAAATCATTTTGTCTAAAGTTGAAGACCACTTTTTTTTTTGTCAATTGGGACAATAAATTTCCATCACCTATTTGTATTGACATTTTTTCAGAGGGATTATGATATATAGTCTGGCCATGAAATCCAATTACATCAACGTTTTTTGACATAGAGTTTAAGGTTTCGTTTATTATCTTGGCATTAAATAATGTAAAGTCTCTCTCGATCTCATCTAATTGATCTTTATATCTAACAATATCATTTGAATTTGAGATTTTATCTCTAATTAGTAATAATTTTTTGACTAAATGATCATCGTATTTAAAGTATTTATCAAAAATTAAAGAAAATTCAGACTCCCCATCAGAATCTATTACTGAAAGATCTATACCATCTAAAGAAGTGCCACTCATTAAGCCTAATGCTGTGTAAATTTTTTCCATTTTTATTTTTTTTTAATAAATATTGTATATTGTTTAATTATAAACTTATGAATAAATTTTTAAAAGAATTTAAAGATAGGGACTTTTTCTATCAATGTACAAATGAAAATAATCTATCTAGTTTTGTAAACAAAAACAAAATCAGAGCATATATTGGATTTGATTGTACAGCTGAAAGTTTGCATGTAGGAAGTCTGCTTCAAATCATGTGTTTGAGATTATTACAAAAGCATGGCCACCAACCAATTGTTCTACTAGGTGGTGGTACTACACGGATTGGTGATCCCTCAGGAAAAGATAAAACAAGAAAAATTTTAAATGAAATTGAGATTAAAAAAAATTCAAAAAATATAAAAAAGATACTTAAAAATTTTTTAGATACAAATAATAAAAAAGTTAGACCAATTTTTGTTGATAACTATACTTGGCTCAAAAAATTAAATTATATCTCTTTTTTGAGAGATATCGGTAAATATTTCACAATAAATAAAATGCTAACATTTGAAAGTGTTAAAACAAGATTGGATAGAGAGCAATCGCTAAGTTACATGGAATTTAACTACATGATTTTACAAGCATATGATTTTTTAGAACTAAATAAAAAAAAAAATTGTGTTTTACAGATAGGAGGTTCTGATCAATGGGGAAATATCATAAATGGAGTTGAATTAATTAAAAGGTATTTAAATAAAGACACATACGGCTTAACAACTCCTTTAATAACTTTAGCTAATGGAGCTAAAATGGGAAAAACGAACGATGGTGCAGTCTGGCTAGATAAAAAACTTTTATCCCCCTACGACTATTGGCAGTTTTGGAGAAATACCGATGATAGAGATGTTTTCAGATTTTTAAAATACTTTACTGATATAGATGTGAATGAAATAGATAATTTTAGAAATGAAAATATTAATAAATTAAAAATTTTACTTGCAAATGAAACAACTGCAATGCTGCATGGAAAAGATGCTGCAAAAAAATCTGAACAGATAGCTAAAGATGCGTTTGCAAATAATTCATTAGGGTCAAGTTTGCCATCAGTAATTTTAAAAAAAGTTTTGTTAAAACAAAAAATAAATATTATTGACTTAATTTTGATATCTAAACAAGAAAGTTCTAAAAGTCATATTAGAAGGTTAATTAAAGGTAATGGTATTAAGATTAATAATAAAACAGTAAATGACGAAAACTTAATTATCAAAGACTCATTCTTTAATGGTAATTTTTTAAAACTTTCAATAGGTAAAAAAAGACACCTCAAAATTCAGTTAGATTAATTTTTTTTAATCTTTTCTAAAGTTCTTGTTATAAATCTTGGGGTGAGTGTTTTAATTGGATTTACAGTTGTTTCAAGTTTTTTGGGAGGTCCTTTAATTTTAAAGCTTACTCCAAAAACACCTTCGCCAGTTTTAGAACCGACTAGTATTTTACCCAATACAGGTATAGATCCAATGGCATTGTTTATTGTTGTAGCTGGTACAAGAGTGCCTCTTAAGCTTATTAACTCATTTTTCTCAACATACCCACTCATCAGTATAGATATGGCTGGCCCTATTGCATAAATTTCATCTATAGTCATTAAATTTCCATTGTTTCTAAACTTCATTTCAAACTCTTCAAAACCTATGCCTTCACCGGATAAAATATCAGCTATTCCTTGAAGTGATGCTAAAGTCAGTAATTTAGTGAGTGCTGGCAACTCTTTTAATTTAAAATCATAAATTTTTAGCGTTGATATCGTCTGATCATTTTTTTTAGTTGAATAAAAATCAAGTATTCCACGTTCAAATCCTTTAATAAATTTATATCTGCTAACTATTACTTTTGCTTTATCTAAAAATAATGTTTTAATCACTTGTCCATCCTTGGATCTGACAGTAAATTCAATTTTCTTATCTTTAGAAAAAAATCCAATTAAATTTCCTTTGATTATCTTTTGGTTTTTGAAAGATAAATTACCATTGAAATTACTTAGAATATGATTTTTGTCTAAAATAACTTTTTCAATATCAATATCTAACTTTAAATTTTCATTTTTGAAATAAGTCTTATCATTAGTATTATTAATTAAGTTATCTATAATATTATTTGCATTAAAAATTGACCCTTTTAAATAAAACACATTTTTTTTTTTATTTATATTAAATGAGTTTTTTTTGTCCTCTCTATCCAAAAAATTAGCTCTCACTGTCTTTAAATCATTTATATTCTTATTTTTATCTAAAACTAAATCAGTAATAATAATCTGATTTTCTTTTTCATTCAAAGAAATGGTATCAAACCTTATTAGATTATCTGAACTTATATTTCCCTCTAATTTTATAGTTAATTCATTTTTTTCTTTTTTTTTGTAATTTAAGAAATTTATTATTAGCGGATTTTTTAATACTTTATATAATGTTTTAAACTCCAATTTATTATTGTTTTTAATTATTGAATAATCTAAATAATCCACTTCATTTTGAATTAACAATTTTCCATTTCCTTGAACTTTTATTTTTTTTTTGGAATAATTAATATTTATTTTATGATTTAAAAAATTTATATTATCTTTAATATTTGGAAATAAAGATTTTAAATCTTGTGTATTTTTAATCACCAGTTCATCAAATAAAATTTCAGAGTTAAAAATTAAATCATTAAATTCAAACTTTTTATTTAAGATAAAAGAAAATTTATTTTTTGACTTGAATAATATTTTATCTATATTTAAGTTCTTTAAATATGGTTTAAGAAATAAATCTATATTTTGCTTTTTTAAGTTAATGTTATTGTTTTCTAAAGACCCTTTTACAGTTAAGTCATTATTCAAACTTATAAGATTTATACTTTCAGAAAAAAATTTTAAATCGTTTAAAACAAAATTAATTTGACTTAAACTTAAATTATTTTGTCTAAAATCAAATAATAAATTTACTCTATTAAGATTGTATTTTTTTGAAATATTTAAAGCTGTATCTCTTAAAATGCCCTTAACCTTATAATTATTTCTTATTTTTCCGTCCTTGTTAAACTCCAATTTTATATCAGCTATCACATACCCTTTTTTAATTATTCTTTCAAAAAAAAATATTTCAGGCTTATAAGATATACCTTTATAAAATGATAATATTTCCTGAATTTCAAGAGCCTTCGTTGAAATTTCCAAATCTTTAATTAAAAAATTTTTTGAAAATAATAATCTTAGAGGAATTTGTGTTTTTATATACTCTAATTCAATAATGCCATCTTTATTTTTTAATTTTGGGGCTAAAGTTCTTATATTTAGCTTAAAATTAAGTGGATCTAAAACTATCTTAATTTTTTGCAATTCAATAATAAGATCTTTATTTATCTTATTAATATTTTTTAATATTTGATTATTAAATCTTTGTGTTTCAAAGCCAATTAAGCTGCTATAAAAGATTAAAATTAAAATAAGTGTTAACAAAATAGTAGAAAATTTTAATATAAATCTCATCTGTTTTGATGTAATGATTTTTCAAGGAAATCATCTATATCTCCATTCAATATTTTATCTGGGTTTGTGCTCTCGAAGTTTGTTCTATTATCTTTTACCAACCTATAAGGTTGCAAAATATAAGATCTTATTTGATGACCCCATCCTATATCTGATTTAGTAGACTCCAGATTTTCATTCTCTTTTTCTTTTTTTTTAATCTCAAAATCATAAAGCCTTGCTTTAAGCATATTAATACAAGTTTCTTTATTTTTATGTTGTGACCTTTCGTTCTGACATTGAACAACAATTTTTGAGGGTAAATGAGTAATTCTTACTGCACTATCTGTAGTATTGACATGTTGACCGCCTGCACCACTCGATCTATAAGTGTCAATTCTCAAATCTTTCTCCAAAATTTCAATCTTAATATTTTCATCAATTACAGGATAGATCCAGACACTTGCAAAGCTAGTGTGTCTCCTAGCTCCCGAATCGAAAGGTGAAATCCTTACCAGTCTGTGTATACCTGACTCGCTTTTAAGCCAACCAAAAACATATTCTCCCTCTATCTTTACTGTAGAAGATTTTATACCTGCCTCATCTCCTTTGTGTTCAGAAATTAAACTACTTTTAAAATTTTTTTTATCTGACCATTTTAAGTACATTCTTCTAAGCATATCTGCCCAATCCTGACTTTCTGTGCCTCCAGCCCCAGCATGAATTTCAATATAACAATCTAATGTGTCAGACTCATTTGATAAAAAACACTTAATCTCATTTTTTTTTACCTCATTTTTTAATTTCTCAACACTTACTAGTATATCATTTTGGATTTTATTATTTTTTTCTTCCTCTGCTAGTTGATATAAATCATCTAAATCTCTCAATTTTATAACTGAGGTCTTAAATGAATTAACCATATCCTCCAATAATTTCTTATATTTAAGGATTTTTTTTGAATCTATTTTGTTTTTCCAAAAATTTGGTTCAACAATTTTTTTATTTAATTCTTCTAATTGAGTATAAATCTTATTATTTTCAAAGATACTCCTTAATTCTTTGATTTACTTTTTCTATTTCTTTTTTGAGAATTAAATATTTATTATCCATTAATAAAATCTTAATATATTATTTGAGTCGAATCTATTATTATTTGAATATAAAACTTTTCCTTCTACAACATTTTTTTCTTTATAAGCTTCAATAATTGTATCTTTTGAGGAAAATTTTGCTTTTGAACCTGTTAATGTGTCTATTACCATCATTGTGATTCCATCCGCTACCTTAAAAGGTCTTGCATCAGATTTTTTGATTGCTTCTTTGATAAAATCTCTAAATATAGGAAGTGCAACTTTCGAGCCTGTTTCAAATTTACCAAGCGGCTTGGGATTATCCATCCCCACATAAACGCCCACTAATAAATTTGATGTAAAACCTATAAACCAAGTATCAGTGTTGTCATTAGTCGTACCAGTTTTGCCTGCAATATTAATATTTAGATTTTTTAATTTTTTACCTGTTCCCCTTTGAACAACTCCTTCCAAAAGAGAGGTAATTTGATAGGCTGTTTGAGGTGAGAAAACTTCTTTATACTCATCTTTTATAGAGGGAAAATCTTTACTAGTGAATGATATCTCATCACAGTTTAGGCATGATCGTTTATCATCTCTCATAATAGTGTTTCCTTCGCTATCTTGAATCCTATCAATTAAAATTGGTTTTACTAATTTTCCACCATTAACAAATGATGAATAAGCGCTGGTTAATTTTAACAATGTTGTTTCAGCTGATCCAAGTGACATGGATAGTAATTTTTCTGGGTTTTCATAAATTCCAAGCTCTTTTGAAAATTTAGTAATTTTCTCAATACCCAAATTCTGGGCTATTCTAACAGTCATTAAATTTCTTGATTTTTCTAAACCTGTTCTAAGTGTAGACAATCCATAGAATTTTCTACCGTAATTTTCCGGCTTCCACATTTTTAAGTCTGAACCTTGTTCCAAAACTAACGGTGCATCTAGAATTAATGAGGAAGGAGTATAATTATTTTCTAATGCCAAAGCATATACAAAAGGTTTAAATGCTGAACCTGGTTGTCTCAATGCTTGAGTCGCTCTGTTAAATTCGCTATTCTTAAAACTAAATCCACCAGTGAGTGCTAAAACTCTTCCTGTATAAGGATCCATAACAACTATTCCACCATTAATTTTTGGAATTTGTTTTAACGAATATTTTTTTTTATCTATCTTCTCAACATAAACAATGTCACCTTTTTGAAGTATTTCATCAAAATTTTTTTTTGTCCATGAAATATCAGAATAATCTAAAGTACCCTCAATATTATTTTCAGTCTCAATAATTGATGAAAATTTATCTACTTTTCTAATAATAGCTAATTTCCAATTAATTGATTTTTCTAACTTATATTTTTCTAAATTTTTTACCCAATTAGAATTATATTTTTTATTCTCTAAGACTCCATGCCAACCTTTTCTTCTATCATATGAAATTAAACCTTTTCTCAATGAATTTGTGGCAATTTTTTGTAAATTTAAATTTATGGGAGTATTTATATTAAAACCTTGTTTATAAACTTTTTCATATGTGAGTTTTTCAATTATTTTTTTTCTTACATCCTCAATATAATATTGAGAGTCTTCTAAGAAAACTTTTTTGATTTTTTTTAACTTAATTTTATTTTTTTTTAAGTTTTGATATTCATCATAACTTAGAAAATCATTTTCATATAAGTTTTTTAAAACTAAATTTCTTCTAAATTTTGCAAGATCAATATTTTTGTAAGGATTATATTTACTCGGCGCTTTAGGTAAAGCTGCTAATAAAGCAGCCTCATGATAATTCAATTCTTTTATTGATTTATCGAAATACTCTAAACTAGCAGCAGCAACTCCATATGCACCGCTTCCCAAATAAATCTGGTTTAAATATAGTTCTAAAATTCTTTCTTTGGATAAAGCCCTCTCTATCCTGAAGGCTAAAATTGCCTCTTTAATTTTTCTATTCAAGCTTACTTCATTTGTTAATAAAAAATTTTTTGCAACTTGCTGAGTAATAGTAGATGCTCCCTCCAATCTTTTTGATTTTATAAGATTGCCAATGTTATTAAGGGTTGCTCTGACCACCCCTTTTGCATCAACACCAGGATGAGTAAAAAAATTTTTATCCTCTGCCGATAAAAAAGCATGCACAACTGTCTTTGGAATAGATTTATATGGAACAAAAATTCTTTTTTCTGTTGAAAAATTGGCAACCAAATCTCCATTCCCAGAATAAACTTTGCTTGAAACAGAAGGTTTATAATTTTTCAAAAATTTATAATCTGGTATTTTGTTAGAAAAATTCCATAATAGTACCAAAATACATAAAGAGAAAAACAACGAAAAGCCTAGAAAAACTAGTAATAATTTTTTAATTATCCTATTCATTTTATTTCCATTCTATATAGGAATTTGTTAAAGATAAGGCATGAAAACTAACAAAATTTATCAAATAGCTTAAATGAGTCAATCAAACAAAAAACTATGGAAAAAAATTTATATATTGATGCTACGCATCCAAATGAAACACGAGTCGTGCTTAAGTCTAATAACAAGATTGAAGATTATGAGTACGAGGGCTTAAAAAATAATTTAATTAAAAACAATATTTATTTAGGTAAAGTAAGTAGAATTGAACCATCTCTTCAAGCAGCTTTCGTAGATTTCGGTAGAGAAAGGCATGGATTTTTATCATTTAATGATATTCAATCAGACTATTATCAAATACCCAAAAATGATATTGAAATAATAAAAAAAGAAGAAGAGAGAGCAAGAGAAGAGCTCTCAAAAAAAGTAGAAGCTAAAGAAGAAGAAAATATTGCTGAAGGAAAATTAGAAATTGATGATCCTTTAGAAAATAAAGAAATTGAAAATGAGAATAAAGAAAATTTTGAAGAAATAGAAAAGAGAGAATTTAAACCTAAATTTAAAAGATATAAAATTCAAGAGGTAATCAAACCTAACCAGGTAATATTAGTACAAGTAATTAAAGATGAGAGGGGGCAGAAAGGAGCAGCTCTAAGTACTTTTATATCCATAGCGGGAAAATATATTGTTTTAATGCCAAATACTCCAAAAGGTGGGGGAATTTCGAGAAAAATTTTTAATCCAGCTGATAGAAAGAAAATAAGAATTATTTTGAATGAAATTGAAATTCCAAAAGAAATGGGATTGATAGTTAGAACAGCAGGGAGTAATAAAACTAAAAATGAAATTAATCAGGATTTAAATTCACTTATTAATTCATGGAATCAAATTAAAGAAAATGCCATTAATTCAATTGCACCTGCTTTAATTCATCAAGAAAGTGAGATCATAAAAAGAACTATAAGAGATATGTACGATGATAGCACAAAAAATATTATAGTTGAGGGTAGTGAGGGATTTAAAAGAGCTCAAAATTTCATGAAAACAATGATGCCTTCTCATGTTAAGAAAATAAAAAAGTATAGAGGAAAAACATCATTATTTATTGAAGAAGGTATAGAGGAGAAACTAAATCAAATTTTTGAATCAGAAATAAAACTAAACTCTGGTGGATATTTAGTAATAAATCCAACTGAAGCTTTAGTTTCTATCGATGTCAATTCTGGTAGTTCAATTAAACAAAAAAATGTTGAAAACACTGCTTTGGATACAAATCTCGAGGCAGTAGACGAAATAACAAGACAAATCAAAATAAGAGATCTATCAGGTCTTATAATAATTGATTTTATAGATATGCTAAGTTTTGGAAATAGAAAAACAGTTGAACGAAGATTAAAAGAAAAATGTAGGGCAGATAGAGCACGTATTCAAATTGGAAGAATTAGCAATTTTGGATTACTTGAAATGTCTAGGCAAAGGTTAAGAGAAAGTGCTGTTAAATGGAAAGTAGGGCTAACAGATGAATCTTTCGCACAAAAGTTGTTAAAGTTGGTTGAAATTAAAACAGTATTAAACAAAGCTAAGTTTGTTGATGTAAAAGTTTGTGAAAAAATATCGGATTTTTTAAAAGAAAATTTTATTGGAGATTTAACTCATTTTGAAAAGAAAAATAAAATAAAAATAGATATAATCATAGACAAAAATTTAGTCATACCAGAATATATTATTGATCTTAAAAATAAGTCGAAAAAAACTATTCAATTAATAGAACATTACGAAAAATTGAAAAATTTAGAATTACAAAAAGTTAATGATAACATAATAAACTTAAAAGCTAAAAAAAAATTTAAAAAAAAATCTGTGAAAAAAAAAATTTTTATAAAAAAACTAAATAACCCCTTGTGAAGGTGAAGAGGCTTCTCCCATTAAGTTTTTAGAAATTCTTCCAGATAAATAAGATTTTCTTCCAGCTAATACTGCATGTTTAAAAGCTTGCGCCATCTCAAATGGTTTTTTGGCCTTTGCGATAGCAGTGTTAACTAAAACACCGTCACATCCTAATTCCATAGCGATTGCTGCATCTGATGCTTGACCTAGACCAGCGTCAATAATTAGAGGTAGTTTAGTTTGAGCTCTTATGATTTTAATATTTACTTTGTTTTGTATACCTAAACCAGAACCTATCGGGGCAGCTAAAGGCATAATAGCTTTGGCCCCAGAGTTCTCAAGTCTTTTAGCCATCAATGGATCATCAGTGCAATATACCATTACCTGAAAACCTTCTTTTGATAAAATCTCAGTAGATTTAAGTGTCTCTATCATTTCAGGATACAAATTTTTTTTATCTCCTAAAACTTCTAACTTAACTAATTTCCATCCACCAATTTCTCTCGCCAACCTCAGTGTTCTCAATGCCTGTTGGCTAGTGAAACAACCAGCAGTGTTAGGAAGATAAGTTATTTTTTTTGGATCAATAAAATCCATTAACAACGGCTTTTTTTTATCAGAAATATTTACTCTTCTTACTGCCACTGTCACTATTTCTGCCCCAGATAACTTTACTGCCTTAGCACACTCATGCATATTTTTATATTTTCCGGTACCAACTATGAGTCTTGATGTAAATTTTTTATTTGCTATCACAAATTTACTTTTTTCCAAAACTAACCTCCTCCAATAAAATGGACAATTTCAATTTTATCATTTTGTCTAATTTTTATTTTGTTAAGCTTTTTTTTATCTATAATTTCTTGATTGATTTCAATAGCCACTTTATTAATAGGTATTTTCATTTTTTTTATTAAGTTGTATATTTTGTAATTATTAGGAATAAGCTTATATTTTCCATTTATTTTAATTTTTATTTTTTTTATATTTTTCATCGTATATAAAGTGTGAATGAATAATAAAATAATTATTATCAATGGTCCAAATCTTAATCTATTAGGAGAAAGAGAACAATCACAATATGGCACAATAACTTTCGAAAAATTAAAACATAATTGTTTAGATAAATCAAAAGAATTAGGTCTTGACGCTGAATTTACCCAATCTAATCTTGAGGGAGACATAGTGAATTTAATTCAAGATGCTAGAAAAAAATATGATGGAATAATTATCAATGCGGCAGCTTTTACACACACATCAGTAGCGATAAGAGATGCTCTTAGTATTTTCAAGAAACCGATTATTGAAGTCCATATTTCTAATATTTATAAAAGAGAGGAATTTAGACAAAAATCATTAATTAGTGATATAGTTACTGGTGGAATATTTGGATTGAATGATAATGGTTATATTTTAGCCATAATTGCAATTCAAAAGCTTTTAAAAAATGAAAATTAACAAAAAAATTATTAAAGAATTAAGTGACTATCTCAAAGAGTTTGGGCTAACAGAATTAGAGTATACTGATAAAGACACAAAGATAAAAGTCTCTAAAAATAATTTTTCTGTAAATAATCCTGCACCATCAGGGTATGAGTCAGATCCAAAATCAAAAATCCAAAAAAAAACTAAATCAGGTTCAGATATTACTTCGCCAATAATTGGTACTGCTTACCATGCGCCAGAGCCTGGGGCAAAAAAATTTGTTGAGATAGGTAAGAAAATTAAAAAAGGAGATACTGTAATGATTGTGGAGGCAATGAAAACTATGAATCATGTACCCTCAACAATTGATGGTGTTGTCAAAGAGGTGTGTGTTGAGGATGGTCAGCCAGTAGAATTTGGACAAACATTAATTGTTCTAGAGTAATGTTCAAAAAAATATTAATCGCAAATCGCGGAGAGATCGCAGTCAGAATTATTAGAGCTTGTAAAGAGTGGGGAATTTCAACTGTTGCAGTTCATTCCGATGTGGACAGGGAAAGTATGCATGTTAAGTTGGCAGATGAAAGTGTTTGTATCGGATCACACCTACCTGAAAATAGTTACTTAAATATACCAGCATTGATGTCAGCAATAGAACTAACTAATGCAGAGGCTGTTCATCCTGGTTATGGATTTTTATCTGAAAATACAAGTTTTGCAAAAATCTTAGAGGAAAATAAAATTAGTTTTATTGGGGCATCATCTAAACATATTCAAATGATGGGTGATAAAATACAAGCAAAAAAAATAGCAAAAGAAAACGGATTACCAATTATCGAGGGATCAGAAGGAGGGATTAGTAACCCAAGAGATGCCAAAGAACTTTGTAAAAAAATTGGTTTTCCAGTATTAATTAAAGCGTCTGGCGGCGGAGGTGGAAAAGGAATGAAAATTGTCAACAATTTAAATGATTTTGATGTACTTTTCTCAACAGCAAAATCTGAAGCAAAAAAATATTTTGGAAACGACGAAGTTTATATTGAAAAGTTTTTTCAAAATCCTAGACATATTGAGGTTCAAATTTTAGCTGGGAAAAATAGAGTTGTTCATTTACATGAAAGAGATTGCTCGGTTCAAAGAAGACATCAAAAATTGATAGAGGAAACTCCTAGTCCTGTTCTTAATGATGAAATTAGGAAAGATTTATTTGAGAAAACAGTAAATATGGTCAAAAAAATTGGATATCAGGGAGCGGGAACAGTAGAATTTATTTACGAGGAGGGAAAATTTTATTTTCTTGAGATGAATACAAGAATTCAAGTAGAACACCCAGTATCAGAAATGGTCACTGGAATTGATATAATCAAAGAGCAAATTTGGATAGCCTACTCTGGTGAAACTGCACTTAAGCAATCAGATATTAATCCAAGAGGTCATGCAATTGAATGTAGAATAAATGCTGAGGATCCAAGTAAAAACTTTCAACCTTCTCCTGGTATTATAAATATGTGTCATCAACCTTCGGGTTTTAGAACAAGAGTTGATGGGGCCATATTCCAAGGCTATAAAGTTACTCCTTATTATGATAGTATGATCTGTAAGTTAATCTGTCATGGCCGAAATAGAGTTGAAGCAATTCAAAGAATGAATAGATCGTTAGATGAATTTGTTATTGAGGGAATCACAACGACCATACCTTTGCATAAAAAGCTATTAAATCACGAAAAATTTCTTAAATCTGAATTTAATGTTAGTTGGCTTGATAAAGAAAAGATAGTTTAATAACATCCAACTAGCCATATATCATAAACTGGATGGTCAAATGGTTTTATTGATGGGCTAGATGAAAACATCCATCCATTGAAAACAAAAACATCATCTTTATTTTGGTCAATTAAATCCTCAACTTGAAGATAAGCTGTAATTTCAGGATTATCATCAAATTGAGAATTTTTACATTTAATACTTTTAATTAAAAGATCTTTATATTTGATTTCCTTGCCATTTGAAAGTTTAAGCAAAATATTTTTTGAACTTATCTTATCTAAAATTTTTATATGTGTTGATTTTCCCTCCAAACTTTCCGATGAAACTTGATTATTAAAAAGAATAAATAAAAAAATTGAAAAAAATTTAAAAATAATTGATTTAATTTTTCCAGCTTTTATATTTTTTTTCAAGGGCATCTTTATTTTTATTGGGGAAATACGCAGATTCTGTTCCTGTAAGATTAGGTTTATGAGGTTTTTGCCACTCATATTTTTCTAAATTATGATTTTTTTCAATTTTATTCTGTGTAAAATGGATCCACGAATACCATTCAACTGGTATTTTAGATGCATCAATTTCACCAGAGTATATCACCCATCTTTTTCCACTTTTACTCTCGTAATATTTATTTCCAAATGTATCACTACCAACAAATCTTCCAAAAAATATAGTCTTTAACTTTGTAGATAAGGTATAACGATTCCACCAAGTAAAAATTTTTTTTAATATTGTCAACATCTAAAATGTATTTAGTTTCAATTAATAATTGTATAAATTAAATTAGACTATAATTTGAATTTGTATATAAATAATTTGATTCAAATTTCAAATTAAAATTAAAAATTGAGGTAAAATGGCAAAATACTTAGTTGAGACTTATTATACATGTACATTTAAAGTAAATCATTATTTAGATGATATTAATGAAACTGAACTTAAAAATCTTGAAAAAAGAGATGATGGAAAATTTGAAATTTTAGATGTTAAACTTGACAACAGAAAGACAAAAAATTTAAACCCAAAAGATAGTAGAGTAATAAAAAACAAAAAAATTGATATAGTAAAAAGTGAGAGTCCAACAAATCCCAAGACTTTGGAAAATTTAATAAATTCAAAAAGAACTAACAATGAAAACTCAAGTAAAAGATTTAGCATGCCAGATAGGAGAAAGGGTTATATTCAAAAAGCTACCATAGGAGATCACAAAGTTTATTTGCATACTGGAGAATACGAAGATGGAAAGATTGGTGAAATTTTCATAGATACCAGTAAAGAAGGAGAACTAGTTAAGGCTTTAATGAATAATTTTGCAATCGCCGTTTCACTGGGATTGCAATATGGGGTTCCTTTAGATGAATTTATAAATGCATTTGTTGGTACAAAATTTGAACCATCTGGTAAAGTATATGGTAATGATAGAATATTGAGTGCTTCATCAATTTTAGATTATATATTTAGAGAACTTGCTATTTCTTATCAGAACCGTGAGGATCTTGCCCATACACCAGCAATAGGATCAACTGAAAGCTCAAATATAGATGAGGATAATTTAGATACTCAAAATCAATTTCTAAAAATTGTAAAGGATATTACTAGCAAAGGATTTGTGAGAAATAATTATAAAAAAAATTTAGTTGATTTGTCTGATATCAAAATAAATCTTAAAGGAAATAAATAGATTATTTTTTTGGTTTTAGCAAAATACCAAGCTCTTTTAATTGGCTTTCTGCAACCTCAGAGGGTGCATTCATCATTAAATCTTGTGCGTTTTGGTTCATTGGGAACATTGTAACTTCTCTAATATTTTTTTCATTAGCCAAAAGCATTACAATTCTATCTATTCCAGGTGCAATACCTCCATGTGGTGGAGCACCATAGCTTAGAGCATTTATCATTCCACTAAACTTTTTTTCTACATCTTTTTTTTCATAACCCGCTACTGAGAATAATTTATACATTAATTCAGGAATATGATTTCGAATTGCACCAGATGAAAGTTCTATACCGTTACAGACAATATCGTATTGATAAGCTAATATATTTAAAGGATTTGTAAAATCTAATCTCTTAATATCTCCTTGGGGCATTGAAAAAGGATTATGACTGAATACAATTTTTTTTGTTTCCTCATCCTTTTCAAACATTGGATAATCAACAACCCAACAAAAAGCAAAAGTGTCCTCATCAATTAGGCCTAAATCTCGGGCAATTTTGTCTCGTGCTAAAGATGTAATTTTTTCTATTTCAGTTTGCTTTGCGCATGCAAAAAAAATGCTATCTCCTACTTTTGCTTCAGTTTTTTTCATAATTAATTTTAGAGACTCCTCAGAAAAAAATTTTCCTACAGGTCCTTTAGCAGAAATTACCTTTTCATTATTTTCCTCAATGGTGAAATAAGCTAAACCAGATGCTCCCTTATCTTTTGCCCATTTATCAATGCTGTCAAAAAAACTTCTTGGTTTATTTTTTGTATCTTTTGTAACTATACATCTTACAAATGAACCACCTTTGGTTAACTTCTTAAAAATTTCAAAATTTACATCTTTTCTTAAAAAAATTTCAGTCACGTCATTAATTATTAATGGATTTCTTAAATCTGGTTTATCGCATCCATATCTCAGCATTGAATCTTTAAAAGAAATTTTAGGAAATTTTTCAAATAATATTTTTTTATTTGAGAATTTTTTGAAAGTATTAATCAACAACTTTTCAACAACCATAAATACATCTTCTTGCTCTACAAACGACATTTCAATATCCAATTGATAAAACTCACCAGGGCTTCGATCTGCTCTAGCATCCTCATCTCGAAAACAAGGAGCTATTTGAAAATATTTATCAAAACCTGAGACCATAATTAACTGTTTGAATTGTTGTGGCGCTTGTGGTAACGCATAAAATTTTCCTGGATTTAATCTGCTTGGAACCAAAAAATCCCTTGCACCCTCAGGGCTTGATGATGTTAAAATTGGAGTTTGAAATTCAAAAAATCCTAGTTTTTCCATTTGATATCTTATGAAGGATATAACTTTTGATCTCAACAAAATATTGTCATGAATTTTTTTTCTTCTTAAATCTAAAAATCTATATTTTAATCTTATTTCCTCTGCATAATCCTGATCGCTAAAAATGGGCATTGGCAATTCTTTACAACTGCCTAGAACTAAGAAACTTTCGATCACTACTTCTATCTCTCCAGTATCCAAATCTTTATTGAAAGTATCTTTAGATCTATTGACGACCTTGCCTTCAACTTTTATCACTGTTTCTAATTGTGTTTTCTCTAAATCTTTAAAAAACAAACTATCTTTATCAATAATACATTGAGTAATTCCATAATTATCACGTAAATCAATAAATAAAAGATTACCATGATCTCGTTTCTTATTCACCCATCCTGAAAGGGAAATCTTCTTTCCAACATCTCGTGTTTTAAGTTCATTGCAATGATGGCTTCTATATCTACTCAGACATACCTCCTAAAACTTCTTTAATTATCTTCATATCAATGGATTTTTTCTTTTTTAGACTCATTTCGTCGATCTTATATATAAAATCGAAGATTTTACCATATGATCTATCAATTCTTTTAATAGTAAATTCGATTAGTTTTTTTTCTATAGATATTTGGCGATCTGAAAAATTTTTTAATAATATTGCAAAAATTAACTCATCATCTGGTTTCTCAATATTCTGTAAGATGAAATTTTTCATTCTAGAATTTAAATCTTTTAGTTTAAAATTGATTTTTGTTACAGGGTCTAGAGACGTTATTATCAAATATTTATTATCCTGCTCAATAATATTTAGTAATGTGAAAAATAATTTTTCATTGATGTCGACTTCAAGATTTTCGAGAACTATATTTTCGTTAATCTTTACTTTTCTTAAATAACTTTCGTTGAATGATTGTGAGTCAATTTTAATTCCATTATTCTTTTTTAAGAAAATATTAATCAAATGAGTTTTACCAGAAAACTTTTCACCATAAATATTAATGAATTTTTTTTCCCATTTTGGCCAATCATTAATTAGCTTAAATACGTGTTGATTGCTTTTTGTAACGAAAAAATCATTTTGTGTTAAATTTTTTTCATACTCAAATTTGATTATCTTCTGATTAAATTCATTCATTGTAAAATCCAAATTTGGTTTTGAGTGTCAAAATTAAAATCCAATTTATCCATCTTCTTAATAAAAATATTAGGCGTTCCATTAAAAATAATTTGATAATAAACAAAATCTTTATTTAGTTTGAATATAGCAAAATCGTAGACTAAATCTATTTCATCTAAAACTTTTTCAAATCTTGATATTTTAAGACTATCACTATTACTTACTTTAATATTTAAAGTGAGTTTAATTGAGGTATTTATTTGATTGATATTTTTCCAATGATCTTCATAAATTACTTTTAAAGTTTGAATTATATTGTCTACTTCATCTAAACTATTTAAATCAATATCTGTTAAAGTTTGGTTTTTTAAAATAACATTATTGTTCAAAGTAATCTTTGATAAGATCCTCAAACCTTTTTCATCTTTAAAAATTAATGCTATTATAAAGTCCTCTAAGTCATATTTACTGATTACACTTTTGAAATCATATTTTTCAATTGAATCAAATTTGTCTTTTAGTAAATTAACATCTTCTATATCCTCTGTAGGTAAAATGTATTGTATTAAATGAGAATTTGATTCCTTTGAATTCCACCTTTTATAAAATTCATTATTATAAAATAAAAGTAAATTTTTGCTGTCTTCATCAATTATAATTGGAATGAATAAAAATTTTTTAGTCTTAGGAATAGACGGAAAAATATTTTTCTTCTCTAAAAAACTAAAAACTTTTTTTCTATTAAACGAAACACCTAAATTTACATGATAAGTTTCATCAATAAATTTTTCTTCTTGAATTGTGAAAGACTCGATCATACCTTTAATTTCATTTAATTTTACTTGATTTATTTTTTTTTGGTCAGATGAATTTAATATTAAAGAAAGTAATTGTTTATAAGACACTCTAAAACCCTCATCAATTACATCATTTTTATTAAAATTAATCTCAAATGGTCGGGATATACTTATATTGGATATTTCAAAAGATTTTCCGACGACTTTTGTTGTGGAAAAGAAAAATATATTAAGAGATAGAATGATAAATAAAATATATAATATTTTAATAAAAAAAATTCTATGATAATTTTTCATTCTTTTTAATTATGAATAATAGAACACTAACATATAAAAAAAGCGGTGTTGACATAAATGCAGCTGACAAATTTGTAAAATTTATTTCATTAGTTTCATCAAAAAAAAAGGGCAAAAAAAAGTTTTCAAATATTGGTGGTTTTGGTTCAATATCTGATATCCCAAAGAGAATAAAACAGCCAAAAATTGTCGTCTGCACAGACGGGGTTGGAACAAAAATTGAAATAGCAAATCTTCTTAACAAATTTGATACAATTGGGGTCGACCTGGTTGCAATGAGTGTAAATGATCTTATTGTTCAAGGTGCTAAGCCACTTTTATTTTTAGACTATATTTCAATAGATAGAATTAATTTAAAAAAACTTAAATCTATAATTAAAGGTATTATAAATGGTTGCAAGCAGGCTGGTTGTGATTTAGTTGGTGGAGAAACTGCTGAGATGCCTGATACATATGGAAAAGGTAAATTCGATTTAGCAGGTTTTGCGGTTGGGCTAGTTGAGGAAAAAAAAATTTTAAAAAAAAAGAAAATTAAAAATAATGATTTAATCTTAGCAATTCCATCCAATGGGCTTCATTCAAACGGATATAGCCTTCTTAGATATATAATAAAAAAAAAAAAGATTAATATAAAAAGAAATAGATTTTTAAAGAATGAACTATTAAAAACAACAAAAATTTATGTCAAAGAGATTTTAAAATTAATTGACAAGGATTTAATAAATGGTTGCGCTAATATAACCGGTGGAGGATTGGCAGATAACATTAAAAGGGTAATACCTGATAAAAAAACAGCAACTATTAATCTAGAAAAAATTAGGACCCATAAAATCTTTAAATGGATAAAAAAAAATAATATTTCAAATTATGAAATGTACAAAACATTTAATTGTGGAGTAGGTTTTTGTTTAATAATTGACCCAAAAAATTTAACTAAAGTAAAAAGTTTTTTTCAAAATAAATATAAACCTTACGTAATAGGAAAAATTTTTAAAGGAAATAAAAAAGTGAAGTTAAATGGGTCCGTCAACTGGATTTAAAAAAATAAATACAGCAGTATTTATTTCTGGCACTGGTAGTAATTTAAAAAGTCTAATTAATTTCTCAAAAAACAAAAAATCTCCAATAAACATCAAATTAATCTTATCAAATAGGCAAAGTGCAAAAGGCTTAAGATATTCTAAAATTTTCAAGATTAAAAAAAAATTTATCAATTTTAAAAAAAAAACTATAGCTGAAAAAAAAACACTATCAGTCTTGAAAAAAAATCATATTAACCTTATCTGCTTGGCAGGTTTTATGAAGATTCTTTCAAAAAATTTTTTAAAAAATTTTGACGGAAAAGTAATAAATATACATCCATCTCTTCTACCTAAATACAAGGGTTTAGATACTCATAAACGTGTAATCAAAAATAACGAAAAATTTTCAGGTTGCACAGTCCACTTTGTTAACTCAAGATTAGACTCGGGAAAAATCATATTACAGGAAAAAGTTAAAGTTAAGAAAAATGACACTCCAAAAAGTTTAGCTAAAAGAATTCTGTTCAAAGAACATGAATTATATCCTAGAGCGATATTAAAAATATTTAATCACTAAAAAAAAAGTCGATCTCCGTTTTTGCATTCTCAATACTATCAGAACCATGCACTGAATTTTTATCTATTGATATACCATACTTATTTCTTATTGTTCCATCATCTGCATCTTTTGGATCAGTTGCTCCCATTAATTTTCTGTTTTCTGAAACAGCATTTTCTTTTTCAAGAACCATCGCTAAGATAGGACCAGAAGATAGGTAAGAGCATAAATCGTTATAAAATGGTTTAGTTTCGTGAATTTTATAAAATTTTTCTGCTTCAGATTTATCAATCTGAATTTTTTTTTCTTTTATTATTGAAAAACCTTTTTTTTCAAAAATTTTTTTTATTTCATTTTCCAATCCTCTTTCAACTGCATCTGGTTTAATAATTGATAGCGTCTTTTCAATTTCGCTCATAATTATCCTCAATCAATTGGTTTAAAAGTCTTACACCGTAACCTGTCGCCCCTTCCGAATTAATTGCGCCACCATACTTTGAAAAAGCCATGCCGGCTATATCCAAATGTGCCCAGGGTGTTTTGTTTATGATAAATCTTTGTAAGAATTGTGCTGCAGTGGTTGAGCCTGCGCCACCTATATAATTTATATTTTGCATATCTGCATTTTTAGAATTAATTAACTTGTCAAAATTTTTACTTAAGGGCATTCTCCAAAGTTTCTCATTTACCTTTTTTCCAGCTTCAATTAATTGATTTGATAATTTATCATTATTTGAGAAGAGCCCAGCATATTCAGATCCTAAAGATACTATAATAGCACCAGTTAATGTTGCTAGATCGACAATAAACCTTGGATTAAATTTTTTTTCAGTAAATGTTAACGCATCGGCTAAAACCAATCTACCCTCAGCATCAGTATTTAATATTTCAATAGTTTTTCCACTGAATGATTTTACAATATCGCCTGGTCTCTGAGCATTGCCACTCACCATATTTTCTACAAGACCAACTACACCTACAGCATTTATTTTTGCTTTTCTTATAGCAAGATTTTTCATTAAGCCCACTACAGTTGCTGATCCTGCCATGTCATAAGTCATATCCTCCATAAACTTTGCAGGTTTTAATGAGTAACCTCCAGTGTCGAAACATACGCCTTTGCCAACAAATGCTAAAGGTTTAGATTTGTCCTTAGCTCCATTCCATTCTATTGTTACAAGATAAGACCCTCTTATACTTCCTTGACCGACACCTAATAATGCATTCATTCCCATTTTTTTCATTTTTTTTTTGTCATATATCTGTATTTTTAAACCAAATTTTCTTAGATATTTTAATCTTTTAGCATATTCATCCGGATGTAAAATATTTCCAGGCTCAGAAACCAAATCTCTTGCATAAAAAGTGCCCTCCTCTAGTGCTTTAAACCTTAGTTGATTGTTTGCTGAAAAATAATTTTTGTTTCCATAAACACTTACATTGATTGATTTATTATTTTTTTTTGTTTTATATTTTAAAAATTTATAAGATCTAAGTTTCAAACCATGTAAAAAATAACCGATAAAATTTTTTATCTTATTATTTGCAGAGTCAGAGTTAATCAAATAATCGATTTTCTTTCGGTTATCTATTAAATTATAAAGTTTACCTCCCAGGCTCTCTATTTCCGAAGGGGAAAGTTTTTTTCTAATAGCTACTAAAAAAATGGTTTTTTTTGAATTAATTTCAAAAAAAAGTATATCCTTTTTAGTGTCGCTAGATTTAATAAGATCAGAAATATACTGAAATTCATTTTTTGATAAAAATTTTTTTAAATTTTGAATATTGAAATTTTCATCACAAAATAAAATGTGATTTTGTATTTTTTTTGACGCAATATTCTTTTTTAAGCTTATATTTATTGACATTTTATTAATATGTACTTTAAGTTGTATTAAGTTATAAACAGATAATGTGATGTATATAAGTAGTATTTTTTAATATTTCAATGAAAAAATTAATATTTAAAAAAATAACAAACGACATAAGTCTTTTTTTTTTAATAACTATTTTAAGTATTTCTATAATAGTTTGGATTATTCAAGCAGTTAATTTTTTAGATATCATTTCGGAAGATGGTCATGGCTTAAAAGTTTATTTTTTATTTACTCTTTTTTCTTTACCAAAAATAATAAGTAAAATTTTACCATTTATATTTATGATTTCAGTTTTTTACATAATTATTAAATATGAATTAGAAAATGAGTTAATAATCTATTGGATAAACGGAATAAGTAAATTAAATTTTATAAACAACTTAATAAAAATTTCGTTTCTATACTTTCTATTACAGCTTTTACTAACTACCATAATTGTTCCTTATACTCTTGATAAAGGAAGATCGTTTTTTAGATCTTCTGACGTTGATCTTTTTTCCTCAATAGTAAAACAAAAAAAATTCATAGATGGGATAGAAGATTTAACAATTTTTGTTGAAAAAAGGGAGAGTAATTTACTAAAAAATATTATTATTAAAGAAAAAATAGATGAAAATGAATCCCAAATAATCGTTGCGCAAAGTGGTGAGATATTATCAGGTGAAGATATTTCAAGAAAAATAGTTTTGAATAATGGTAAAATTATTAATACTAAAAATAAAAATCAAAATATAATAAATTTTTCAAAATTTAATCTAGACCTAAGTAAATTTAATCCCCAAACAGTCACTCACCCAAAAATACAAGAGATGAGCTCATTAAACTTGATAAAGTGTATTATTCGAATTGAAAAGTTTGAAAACGCTAAAAATATTGATCAAAAAAATTTCTTTGTTGGTTGTAACACTGAAATTTCCATTCCAATCTTAGAAGAGTTTTTAAAAAGATTCTTTTCACCCATTTTCATAATTCTTATTGGTCTAAGTTCCTCCTTGGTTGTATTATCGAGTAAACATGAAAAATTTTACAAATTTAAAAATATATTAATTTTTTGTTTAGGAATAATTTTAATTATGATTTCAGAAATAACTCTTAGATATTCAGGGTTAAGTATTAGTAATATGCTAACATACTTTTTTATTCCAATTTTACTATTTACTTTAATCTATATGTATATCTATTTCACTGTTCATAGTTTGAGAGGAAAAAAAATTGCTGGTTAAAACATATAAAAGATATTTGTTTAAAAAATTTTCAAAAAAAATTCTTCTTATATCCTCAATTTTTTTTGTATTGGTTATGATAATTAATTTAATTGAAGAAACGAGTTTTTTAAAAGACACCAGCACATCATTCTTAACACCAATTTTATTAACAACGCTTAATGCACCATCTTTATTGTATGAGATGTTTCCATTTATTTTTTTAGTTTCAACACAATTCTTCTTTATTGATATTTATGAAAAAAAAGAAATAGAAACCTTAAGACTATTTGGGATAGATAATTTTTCTCTATTAAAACTTTTAACACTGATTACATTTTTTTTTGGAATTATAATTATAACTATATTTTATAACTTTTCATCGCAGCTTAAAAATGAGTATCTTAAGATAAAAAATAATTATGCAGATGATAAGAAATACTTAGCAGTTATAACTAAAAATGGTATTTGGATTAAAGATAGTTTTGATGACGAGACTATTTTAATAAATGCTGATCAAATTAAAGGTGGGTTTTTGATTAACTCATCTATCACCGTTTTAGATAAAAATTTTAAAGTTAAAGAAAATATTATTGCTGAAAAAATAGATATAAAAAATAAAAATTGGATACTTAATAACGTAATAATCACTGATTTTGATAATTTTTCAAAAAAAATTAAAAAAACTAATTTTAAAAGTAACTTCGATCTGGAAAGAATAATTAACCTATTTTCTGATTTATCCTCACTCACCTATTTTGAACTTCTCAAGTTAGAAAAAGATTATAATTCAATAGGTTATTCAACAAACGAGATTAAAATCCAAAAGCATAGATTCTACTCGTTGCCATTTCTTCTTTGTATTATGACAATTATCGGTACAATTATAATGATCTACAATAAATTTAAAAAAAATCTCCTATTTAATCTATTTATTGGAATATTTTTCTCGGTGTCAATTTATTATCTGAGCCACTTTTCCAGTCTCTTAGGTGAAAGTGGAAAGTTGCCATTAATAATGTCAGTATGGTTTCCAATTTTAATGTTATCATCATTTTCAACAATTGGAGTTATAAGATTGAATGAGAAATAAATTTATGAAATTTATAGCAACATACCTTTGTTTAATATTTTTAAGTTTCTTTCAAAATAACCTTTACTCAAATGAAATAAATCTAAAAGCTAAAGAAATTTTAACTTTTGAAGAAGGAGATATTATTATTGGTAAAAATGAAGTTGAAGCAAAGATTAATGGTGAATTTGAAATTTATGCTGACAAAATTACCTATAATAAGATTAAAAATAAACTTGTTGCAGAGGGAAATGTTAGCTCAATAGACTTAATAAATAATATCGAATTAACTTCACAAATGGTAACTTTCTATAAAAATAAAAATGAAATTGTTACTAGTGGAGAAACTTTTTTTAATATTAAAAAGAATTATAAAGGACAATCTTCTGATGTGAATTTTTTATTAGATGAAAAAATTATATATTCCAATAAGGACTCATCTTTTGTAGATAATTTAAATAATAAAATTACATCATCAACATTTAGATATAATGATAGAAATGCAATTTTGATCGCTAACAATATTGAGTTTTTTGATAACGAAAAAAATAAATATTTTCTTGATAAAGGTTTTTTGAAAATAAACGAAAATATTTTATTAGGTAAAGATGTCAAAATTAATCTGAGAAATAATATCTTTGGCACTCCTGAAAATGAACCAAAACTAAAAGGTAATTCAGTAATTTCAAAAAACAATAAAACACTTGTAAAAAAGGGGATTTTTACATCATGTAAGAAAAATAATAATTGTCCTCCTTGGGTTATCACTGCTAATGAAATAATTCATGATAAAGAAAAAAAAGAGATAAAATATAAAAATGCGCTTTTAAAAATTTATAACATTCCAGTTCTTTACTTTCCAAAATTTTTTCATCCTGATCCTACTGTAGAAAGAAAATCAGGATTTTTAATGCCCTCATTTGGAGAGTCAAAAAATTTAGGTGCGTCTGTTAAAATACCGTATTTTTATGCAATTTCAGATAGTCAAGATTTAACTATTAAGCCAAGATTTTTCTCAAGTAACGAATTACTATTTCAAACAGAACTTAGAAGAGAAAATAAAAATTCCTCACATATAATTGATTTCAGTTTAAACAAAACCAACAAAGATAATGAAAAAGGAAGAAATACCCACTTTTTTTCAAATTCAAAGCTTGATTTTCAGAAAAATTTTTTTGATGAAAGTAATTTAAATCTTAAAATCGAAAAGGTATCTAATGATGATTATATAGACTTGTATTCACTGGAAAATACCAGTCCAATAATAAAAGATACCTCAACATTAGAAAATATTCTTGAGTTTAACGGCACTCTTAACGATTTTAATCTAAATCTTTCACTAGAAAGTTTTGAGACATTAGGAAAGCCAACAAGTGATAGATATGAATTTGTTTATCCAAATTATACATTGCAAAAAACAACCTATCTTGAAGAAAAAATTTTAAATAATTTTGAGTTTGTATCAAGTGGTTATCAAAAAAAACATTCAACTAATATTTATGAGGCTGTTCAGATCAATGATTTTATTTTTAATGGAGAAAATTATATTAGTGATTTTGGCTTAAACCATAGCTTTAAAACAATTCTCAAAAACGTAAACTCTGATAGTAAAAATTCTCAAAAATTAAAAGAAAAAAGTCAGAGTGAGATTTTAACAATGTTATCTTACGATATTAATTTACCGATGATTAAAAATAGTTTCAAATTTAATAATTTTTTAACACCAAA
The DNA here is from genome assembly GCA_902518185.1 of uncultured Pelagibacteraceae bacterium. GTDB lineage: Bacteria > Pseudomonadota > Alphaproteobacteria > Pelagibacterales > Pelagibacteraceae > Pelagibacter. The sequence continues at coordinate 76,364 of CABYFG010000005.1, forward strand.
ACTCTCTATGAGATATAGCCCAAATGACAGTAAAAACATGCAAAATGAAGAGAGGTTTTTGAATACAGACAATGTTTTTAGCTTCAATAGAATAGGTTTTAGTGAAACCATTGAAAGTGGATCATCCTTAACACTGGGTATAGATTTTGATAAAAGGTTTAAGGATAATAATCAAAATTATTTTACCTCTAAAATTGCAACAGTTTTTAGAGATGAAATTAACGAAAATTTACCAATTAAAAGTACTTTAGGTAAAAAACAATCTGATATTGTTGGTGAGATAAATTTTAATCCAAACAAATATTTAACTTTTGATTATAACTACTCATTGAATGATGATTTAGATGAAATCAACTTACATGTTTTTGAAAATTCATTTAAAGTTAATAATTTTATAAATACTTTTACTTTTTATGAAGAGAATAATTTAATAGGAGATAAAAGTTATTATGAAAATGAATTTGCTTATGAACTAAATGAAAATAATTCATTTTCGTTCAAAACTAGAAATAATAAGAAAGATAACTTGACAGAATTTTATGACTTAGTTTATCAATACAAAACTGATTGTTTAGTTGCCTCGTTAAGATATAATAAGGAATATTACTCAAACAATACAAAAAAACCCAATGAAGAATTATTTTTTAATATAACTTTAATTCCACTGGGATCAACTCAAACGGGGAGTCTGCTTGACTTAAAAACTAACAAATGAAGTTAAAAAAAAAATTGAAATATAATTTTTTTTTCTTGTTAACAATCCTGTTTATTTTCTTCTCTCCTGTAAAAGCGCAAGATGTCAAAATTGTTGCAAAGATTGAAAATAATATTATTACTAACATCGATGTAGATAAAGAATTTGATTATTTAGTAACTTTAAACACATCTCTAAAGAATATTGATAAAACAAAAGTCTTTGAGTTTGCTAAAAATTCCTTAATTAAAGAAAATATAAAAAAAATTGAAATTATGAAATTTTATGAGCTAGGTAATAAAAATGAGACAGTAGATAAATTAATTGAAAATATTTACAGAAAATTAAATTTTACATCAATAGATCTATTCAAAGATTATTTAGAAATTAATAATTTGAAATTTAATGATGTATATAAAAAACTCGAAATCGAGGCAGTTTGGAATGAAATGATTTATCAATTATTCAAAGAAAAAATTTATGTGAATGAAGAAGAATTAAAATCAAAAATCCTAAAGAACAAAAAAAAAATGGAGTCCTTTTTACTCTCCGAAATTGTTATAAATATAAAAAATAAAAACGAAATTGATTTAAAATACAATGAATTAGTCAATCACATAAGTAAATTTGGTTTTAATGAATCTGTATTAAAATTTAGTGAGTCAAATACTAAAAATAATTCAGGGTTATTAGGCTGGGTTAATAATAATAGTTTATCTAAAAAAATTCAAAATGAAATTAATAAAATAGACATTGGTCAAATCACAAAGCCAATTTTAATTTCCTCAGGAATGTTAGTACTTAAATTAGAAGATAAAAAAATTGTCGAATTAAATCAAAATTTAGAGGAAGAATTGGAAAAACTAGCTAGTTTTGAAATCAATAATCAATTAAACAATTTCTCAACCATTCATTATAATAAAATAAAAAAAAATTTTTTAGTAAATGAATAATCGAATTCCTATATTAATAGTTGCAGCAGAGCCTAACAGTGTTTTTACTGAAATTTTATTTAAAACCTACAAAATGTATAAATTAAAAAAACCATTAGTAGTAATTGCATCTCATGATTTATTAGTAAGCCAGATGAGATATCTTAAGTACAAAGTCCCTATAAATATAATTAATGATAAATTTAAGTCGAAAGAATTAAGTTTAAATAAAATTAATTGTATTAATATCGATTTTAAATTCTCAAAACCCTTTAACAAAATTTCAAATATTTCCTTAAAATATAATGAAAAATCATTCAAATTAGCCTTAAAATTAATTAAAAAGAAAAAATTCTTAGGTCTAATAAATGGTCCAATTTCAAAAAAACATTTTCTAAAAAAAAAATTTTTAGGGATAACTGAATATATTGCGAAAAAAACAAACACAAAAAAATTTGCAATGTTAATATACAATAAAAAATTTGCAGTTAGTCCAATTACTACCCATGTGCCGGTAAACAGGGTCTCAAAAATTATTACAAAAAAAAAAATAATAGATCAAATAAAAATTATAAACAGATTTTATAAAAAAAATTTACGCTTAAATCCTATAATAGGTGTTACAGGTTTAAATCCCCATTGTGAAAATAATTTTAATAATAGTGAAGAACAAAATATAATAATCCCAGCAATTAATTTTTTCAAAAAAACAAATTTGAGAGTATCAGGTCCATATCCGGCTGATAGTCTTTTTATGAAAAATAATATAAAAAGATTTAATGTAATAATTGGAATGTATCATGACCAAGTTTTGACACCTATTAAGGCATTGCATAATTTCGATTCAATAAATATTACTCTTGGACTTCCTTTTATTAGAATATCACCAGATCATGGTCCAAACGAAAACATGTTAGGTCAGAATAAATCTAGTCCTGAAAGTTTAATTTCTGCAATAAGATTTCTTGAAAATCAGTGAATATTTTTCCCAAAAAAAGTTTAGGTCAAAATTTCTTGATAGACAATAATATAATTGAAAAAATAATAAATGTTCTAGACATCAAAGATAAATCAATTCTTGAAATAGGTCCTGGTACAGGAAATCTTACAAAAGGACTCTTAAAAAAAAAACCTAAAAAAACTTTTTTGGTTGAGAAAGACAACAAGTTAGTTGATTTATTAAAAAAAAAATTTGGTAAAAAAATATCTATAATCAACGATGATATTTTAAATTTAGATGAGAGCTCCATACACAATGATAAATTGATAGTTTTTGGAAATTTGCCTTACAATATTTCAACAGAGATTTTGTGTAAATGGATATTAAATTTAAGTCAAAAAAAAATTTGGTTTGACTATCTAATATTAATGTTTCAAAAGGAAGTTGCTGATAGAATTATTTCAAGTCATGATAAGTCAGATTATGGAAGATTGTCAATTATATCCAACTGGAGATTAAATATAAAAAAAATTTGTGATATTAGTCCAGGATGTTTTTATCCAAGACCAAAAGTGTACAGCTCTTTATTATTATTTTCACATAAGAAAAAAATTATTTCCATTAAGAATCCAAATAATTTAGAAAAAATAACAAGAACTTTTTTTAAATTCAGAAGAAAAATGATTAAAAAAAGTTATAAACAATTATTTAAAGATAATAAGGATATAATTGAAAAATTAAAAATAAATCTCAATTCAAGACCTCAAAATCTTGATTTAAATACATATTATAAATTAACAAAAGAGTATGAAAAACTATTGTATTAGTTTTTCAACATGCGCTCTTACATATTCGGCGTCATAATCTTTTGATTTATTCTCAATTTCTGCATTAATGAGACTGTATATTTTATGATAACAATTTTCTAAATTTTCATTAACGACCACATAATCATAATTAATCCAGTGCAAAACATCTCGACTAAACTGTCTCATTCGCTCCTCAACAATTAATTTATCCTTCATGTCTCTATTTGATAATCTTTGGAATAAAACTTCTTTACTTGGGGGTAGTATGAAAAAAGTAATCAACTTATAGTCTAATTTTTTATTTTTAATTTGATCAGCTCCCTGCCAATCTATATCAAATAAAACATTCTTACCTTTACTAAGTTTATCAATAACCGGTGTTCTACTTGTTCCGTATAAGTTATTGAAAACCTTTGCATATTCCAAAAACTCTTCATTATTTATCAATCTTTTAAATTCAGTCTCAGAAATAAAATAATAATCTTTGTTAGGGGTTTCTGATGGTCTTGGTTTTCTAGTTGTATGAGATATTGATACCTCAAAATTTTTTTTTTTGGATAATAAATTAACTAAAGTTGTTTTCCCAGCCCCAGAGGGAGATGATAAAATAATCATTACCCCATCATTATTGGTGGGCATCGAAAACTAGTTTGCTTTTCCTTCAATAAATTTAACAGCGTCACCAACTGTTAAAATTTTTTCAGCCTCACTATCTGAAATTTCTGAGCCGAATTCTTCTTCAAAAGCCATAACTAGTTCTACAGTATCCAAACTATCAGCACCCAAATCATCAATAAAGCTAGATTCATCTGTAACTTTAGACTCATCTATACCCAGGTGGTCTGCAACTATTTTCTTTACTTTGCTTGAAACATCTTCTGACATATTGATCCTTATTGTTTTAAATTCTTATTAGTTTAAAAACATCTTTTGTCAAGCCATATACATGCCCCCATTAACGTGGATAGTTTCTCCATTAATATAATCAGACTGATTAGAACATAAAAATATAGCAGCATTTGCAATATCTTCTGGCGCTCCTAATCTTCCAGAAGGTATTTTTGATAAAATCATTTCTTTATATTTTTCATCGATTTTATCAGTCATTGCTGTTTTTATAAATCCGGGAGATATACAATTGATATTAATATTTTTTTTCGAGTACTCTATTGCTAGAGTTTTAGACATTGCAACAATACCTGCTTTTGAGGCAGTATAGTTTGCTTGACCTAAATTTCCTGTATGGCCAACTACAGATGTGATGTTTACGATCTTTCCCGATTTATTTTTAAGCATTTTTTTTATAGCAAATTTGCTTAATAAGAAGGTTGATGTTAAATTAACATCTATTACTTTCCTCCACTCTTCTAACGTCATTCTGATTGTTAAATTATCTCTGGTAATACCAGCGTTATTTACAATACAATCTAGCTTTCCTCCTAAAGCATTTGTGGCACTATCAATAAATTCACTTATATTGTCTGATTTAGAAATATCAAAATTCAAAACTTTTATATTTTTAAAACGAGTCTCCAAATCATCTAATTTTTGTTTATTAGTACCTGAGGCTAAAACTTTTGCACCATTTTCAATAAATTTTTCAACGATTGAGTTTCCTATTCCACCTGTCGCGCCAGTAACAATTATATTTTTGTCGTTTAAATAATTCATAATTCTAAATCTTTTATATCAATATCGTTATTAATAGTATTTATTTTTACGTCTTTATTGATTCTTTTTATTAATCCTGTTAATACTTTACCTGGTCCGATTTCAATAAAATGTTTCACACCATTATTAATCATATAAATTACGCTTTCTCTCCATCTAACTCTGCTTTCAATTTGTTTTACCAATAGTTTTTTTAGTTCCTCTTTATCAGAAATTTCTTTAGCAGTTACGTTTGAGATCAATTTGCTATCAAAATTGATAAAGTTTTTTTTTTCAATCTCATCTCTCATCTTTATTGTAGCTTTCTTCATAAGACTGCAGTGAAAGGGCGCACTGACTGGTAATTTAAGAAATTTAATATTATTCAATTTTAAAATTTTTCCAAAATTTTCTAAATCATTATTTAATCCACTTAAAACAACTTGGTGATCAGAATTATCATTGGCTATTTCAATTCTTATATTGTTTTGATTCTTGTCTAAAATTTTTTCTATGTCATCTATTTTAGATCCTAACGTAACTATCATTCCTCCCATATTAGAGGGTACAGCATTTTGCATTGCTTCTCCCCGTAGCCTTAAGAGTTTTATAGTTTCTGAAAAATTTAGATATCCTGCTGCAGATAAGGCAGAATATTCTCCTAATGAATGACCAGCAAAAAATTTTGCCTTATTTAATTCGATCTTAAATTCTTGAATAGCTAAATTAAAGATACTGTAACTTACCAAGAATATTGCTGGTTGCGTATTTTTTGTTAAATTTAATTCCTTTTTGGGTCCTTCAAGAATAAGTTTAGACAAGGAAAATCCTAAAACATCATCAGCACTTTTAAAAATTTTTTTTACAAGATCGTATTTGTCAAAAATATCTTTTCCCATTCCAACAAATTGAGATCCTTGTCCTGGAAAAATTACAGAAAACATAATAAAAAACACTTAAATTCTAACATTTTGTTATTGTAATTGAAGATTTATAATAGTATATCCTCAGATTTTATTAAAGAATTTAAATGAATTTTTACGAACATACTATAATTACAAGACAAGACACTTCGCCAAGTGAAATTAAACAATTAACAGAAAAATATAAGAAAATTATAGAAAAAAAAGATGGAGAGATTGTTAAAACTGAGAACTGGGGCTTAATGTATTTATCTCATATGATTAAAAATAATAGAAAAGGCAGTTACATTCATTTTAAGATCAAAGCAAATGGAGAAACAATAGCTGAATTGGAAAAAAATGAAGCTATAGATAAAAAACTCTTAAGGTATTTAACTGTAAAGGTTAAAAAGTTAGATATTGACACCAATTATTTCTCAAAAAAAGAAAATATTGAAAAAAAACAAGATAATAAAAAATAATTATGCCAAAAAAACAAGGTGGAAATAAAAAAAGCAAACAAAGTAATTTTGCGAAATTAAGTATTTTTCAACCAAATAAAAATAGATTTAAAAAAAACTGCCCTTTGTCAGTTAAGGGTGCCCCAAAGGTCGATTACAAAAATATTAAATTATTAAAAAAATATGTATCTGAAAATGGTAAAATTTTACCCTCAAGAATAACTAACGTAAGTCAAAAAAAACAAAGAGAATTATCTCTATCGATAAAAAGGGCGAGAAACCTAGCTTTGTTATAATAATGAAAGTAATTTTACTTGAAAATATAAAAAAAATTGGCTCAATTGGAGAGATAATTGAGGTGAAAAGAGGTTTTGCCAGAAATTATTTAATTGCTAATAATAAAGCCTTATTTGCATCCAAGGAAAATATCAATCAAGTAGAAAAGATAAAGAATGATCTGTCAAAAAAAGATAATGAGAAAAAGAAAAATGCAAAAAAAATTGCCACACAAATTAACAAAAAAGAATACACCATTAAAAAACTAAGCACTGAAAATAATGAATTGTATGGATCAGTTAAGCCTACAGAAATATCAAAAATAATAAAAAAAATTGATGCGATTGATATAAAACCATCGATGATACAACCCGAGAATGAAATAAAAAGCATAGGTAAATACAATGCTAAAATTTCTCTTCATTCTGAAGTTGATGCTGAGATCATTATAAATGTGGTAACTGCTGATATTATTCAATAATTATACATTTTTTTCCCCAGGTTTTTTTTTAAATTTTTTTATATAAATATTATAATAAGATAAAGAATGGAAAATAATCTAAGTCTCGTAAAAGATAATTTTAAGGAATTGCCTAATAATATTGAAGCAGAACAAGCTGTGATTGGATCTATTCTTGTCACAAATGAAATTTTTGATGAGATAAGTTTGATAATTTCAAGTTCCAATTTTTATGATCCGATGCATCAAAAAATTTATCAAGCTATAGAAAATTTAATCTATAAAGGTTTACTAGCAAATCCGATCACCCTTAAGAATTACTTTGAAGATGAAAAGGATGAAATAAATGTTCCAGAGTATCTAGTTAAAATAACAAAATTCTCAACCTCGATAAGGCAAGCAATTGAATATTCAAAAATTATTTATGATATGTTTGTTCGAAGAGAATTGATAAAAATTTCAGAACAAACTATTGATGATGCTAAGTTGGGTGACCTTAATAAAAGTGGACAAACAATAATTGAAAATTCTGAAAAAGAATTATTTAAATTGGCTGAGAAAGGTTCATTTAATTCCTCAATAATTAAATTTGATAAAGCTCTTAAAGAGACGATAGAAATGGCATCTGCTGCATACAAAAATGAAGAAGGTATAGTCGGTGTTCCTACTGGATTAAGAGATCTAGATGACAGATTAGGTGGTCTTCACAAATCTGATCTGATTATAATAGCTGGAAGACCTGGAATGGGAAAAACAGCATTAGCCACAAATATAGCTTTTAATGCTGCTAAAAAATTACAAGAAAGTGAAAGAAAATCCTCCATTGCTTTTTTCTCACTTGAGATGTCATCAGAACAATTATCAACTAGAATTTTAGCAGAACAATCAAGAATAAAATCAAATGACATTAGAAGAGGTAGAATCTCTGACGAACAATTTGACAAATTTTTAGAAACTTCGAAAAATATCTCTGAATTACCACTTTATATTGATGAGACACCAGCAATAACTATTGCCGCTATGAGTAACAGAGCAAGAAGAATAAAAAGAATACATGGTCTTGATTTAATAATAGTTGATTATATTCAATTGATGAGGGGAACTACAAATTACAAAGATGGAAGAGTTCAAGAGGTATCAGAAATTACTCAGGGATTAAAAGCGATTGCAAAAGAATTATCTATACCAGTCGTAGCTCTTTCTCAATTATCAAGACAGGTAGAACAAAGAGATAACAAAAAGCCTCAATTGTCCGACTTAAGAGAGTCTGGTTCAATTGAACAGGATGCTGATGTAGTGATGTTTGTTTACAGAGAGTCATATTATTTAGAAAATAAAGAACCAAAACCAGCAACTGTAGAGCATGCTGAATGGCAAGCAAAAATGAATGAAGTTTCTAATTTAGCTGAATTAATCATTGGTAAACAAAGACATGGTCCAACTGGAAATGTATTCCTTGAGTTTGAAGCAATGTTTACTAAATTTAAAGATACTCAAATTAAATAAATTCCAATATAAAAGGGTAAGATGATTGCCCAATTTTATCAAAATACAATTCTTAAAAATCCAAAGTTTATATTGATATTTTTGGTTATAGCCTTATTTACTTTTGGCTATTATTCCAAAGATTTTAAATTAGATGCTTCATCGGAGACATTGCTAATTGAAGGGGATCCAGACCTTAAATATCTCGAAGAAATTACAAAGAGGTATGGGTCAAAAGAGTTTTTGATATTAACTTATACTCCTAATGAAGGGATGATTTCTGATGTTTCTATAAACAATCTTCTCAGTTTAAAATATAAAATTCAAAGTTTAAAATGGGTTCATAGTGTTATTACACTTTTAGATATTCCTTTATTAAATAATTCGGATGCACCTTTACAAGAGAGATTAGAAAATTTTAAGACTTTAAAAGATGATGACATAGATAAAGAAAGAGGGTTTAAAGAAATTTTAAGTAGCCCCGTATTTAGAAACTTTGTTATTAGCGAGGATGGGAAAACCTCTGGAATTATAGTAAATATTAAAAGTAAAAAAATAATAGAAAATATTTCTAATAAAACAAAAGAAGAGATTGAAGCTCATAAAGACCTAATAAAAAAACAAAATCATCAAAATATTCTTGAAATTAGAGATGTCATTAAAAGCTACAACAATATTGGAAAAATAAATTTAGGTGGAATTCCTATGATTGCTGACGATATGATGACATTTATTAAAAGTGATATAGTAGTATTTGGATTAGGTGTTTTATTATTTATTATAACAACATTGTGGTTTGTATTTAGAAAACTTATTTGGATTATTGTCCCAATAAGTAGTTGTTTTTTTTCAGTAATAATCATGACAGGCTTGCTTGGTTTGTTAGGATGGAAAGTTACAGTTATTTCCTCAAACTTCATTGCACTAATGTTAATTTTAACAATGGCGATGAATATTCACATGAGCACAAGATTTTTACAAATTAAAGAAATTCATCCAAACAAAAAAGTTATAGAGCTGATTACTTTAACAACTAATAAAATGTTTTGGCCAATTTTATATACTGCTTTAACAACTATTATTGCTTTTTTGTCTTTAATCTTCAGTGAAATAAAACCAATTATTGATTTTGGATGGATGATGACACTAGGTTTAATTACTTCATTTATTATTACATTTACACTACTTCCATCTCTTATAAGTTTTATGCCAAAAGATAAGATCATTTTAAAAAAACAAGAAGTGTCAAAAATTACCTCTTTCTTAGCTCAAGTATCTTTAAATAATCACAAAACTGTTTTTACTTTTACTATTATGCTAATCGTTCTAAGTTTAATCGGTATAAGCAAACTAGAAGTTGAAAATAGTTTCATTAATTATTTTAGTAAAAAAACTGAAATTTATAAAGGCATGAAACTAATAGATGAAAAATTAGGTGGAACTACTCCACTAGAGGTAATTTTGAAGTTTCCAAAGAAAGAAATTAAGGAAGATAATGAGGAAGATGATTTTGAGGATTGGGGCAGTGATGATAATGAAAATAATGAAAAATATTGGTTTACTAAAGATAAAATAGATAAAATTACATCTGTTCATAATTATCTAGATGATTTACCTCAAGTTGGAAAAGTTTTATCCTTTTCATCAATAATCGATGTAGCAACGATGCTCAATAACAATAAGCCTTTGGGAACATTAGAAATGGGTGTCCTTTATTCAAAAATACCTGAAAGTATCAAGACCGAGATAATTGACCCATATATTTCTATAAAAGATAACGAAGCAAGAATTAATTTGAGGATTATTGACTCGCAAGAAAATTTGAGAAGAAACGATCTCATAAAAAAGATTAATTATGACTTGAAAAATGAATTGGGTTTAAAAGAAAGCGAGTTCAAACTTGGCGGGGTATTAATTCTATTTAATAATTTACTCCAAAGTCTTTTTAAATCTCAAATACTAACATTGGGTTTAGTGATGATAGGAATATTTGGGATGTTCGTAATTCTTTTCAAAAATATTAAACTTTCTCTAATAGGTGTAGTTCCAAATTTTATAGCAGCTTTTTTTATATTAGGAATAATAGGTTTAATTGGTATTCCGCTAGATATGATGACAATCACAATAGCCGCAATTACAATTGGAATAGCTGTTGATAATAGTATTCATTATATTTATAGATTTAAGGAAGAATTTAATACCTCGAAAAATTATAACAAAACTCTAATTTTGTGCCACTCTACAGTTGGTAAAGCAATTTTAAATACATCTATAACAATAGTTTTTGGATTTTCTATATTGGTTTTATCAAAATTTATACCTACAATTTATTTTGGTATTTTTACTGGATTAGCCATGTTATTAGCTATGGTCTCAGTTTTAACGTTGCTTCCATCTTTAATATTAATGATCAAACCGTTTGATAAATAACTAAATGCAAGATCTTGTTGTAGATTTTTACAAAACTACAAATGTTATAGACATCGCATATTTAATAATTACAATTTTTACAATAATTGGATGTTGCAAAAAAGGTTTTGTTTTAAGTATTCTGTCGATGGCTAAGTGGTTTCTGGCCTACATAATTACATTGATAATATTCCCTAGAACAAAACCTTATTTAAAAGGCATAATTGATAACGAGTACGTTCTGGATATAGTTTTAGGCGTTACAATATTTGTAATTGTTGTATTTTTAATTTTAATGATTAACAGAGGTATAAGAAAAGCTGTCCGATTTACTGGCCTTGGAAGTTTAGATACAATGTTTGGATTCTTTTTTGGATTTATCAAAGCTTACATTATATCTGTATGTATCTTCTCAAGTGTACACATTGTCTATAATCACGATAAATGGCCAGTAAATTTAAGTAAATCATTAATCTTTCCATATTTAGAAAAAGGTAGTAATTATTTATTAGATAAATTTCCTGATGAAAAAACATATCAAAAATCTAAAGAGAAAATTGAAAATATTTGATCCTAAGCTTAAAGAAGAGTGTGGTATATTCGGAATAAGTAATACTAAGGATGCTTCTGCACTAACTGCCTTAGGACTTCATGCCCTTCAACATAGAGGTCAGGAAGGATGTGGAGTCGTTACCTTTGATGGTAAACAATATTTTTCTGAAAAAAGATTTGGTTTGGTAGGTGATAATTTTAATAAAGAGAAAATATTAAAAAAGCTTCAAGGGGATTATGCTATTGGTCATAATAGATATAGCACAACAGGTGAAAATACTCTTAGAAACATTCAGCCTTTCTTTGCTGACACTAATGCTGGAGGAATCGGCGTAGCTCATAATGGAAATTTAACCAATTCTATTTCTTTAAGAAAAAAATTAGTTGATGAAGGTGCGATTTTCTACACAACATCTGATACAGAAACAATAGTTCAATTAATTGCTAAGTCGAAACGGGCAAAAACAATAGATAAAATTGTTGACGCAATTTTTCAAATACAAGGTGGATACGCTTTAGTGATGTTAACTCAAACTTCATTAGTAGGTGTTAGAGATCCTTTTGGTATCAGGCCTTTGGTAATTGGAAAATTAAAAAATAGTTATGTCCTGGCATCTGAAACATGCGCTTTAGATATAATTGGTGCAAAATTCATACGAGAGGTTGAAAATGGTGAAATAGTTTTAATTGAAAATAACGAATTAAAAAGTATTAAACCATTTCCACCAAAAAAAGTTAGACCTTGTGTTTTTGAATATATTTATTTTGCAAGACCAGATAGCATGCTTGACGGAAAAACTGCATATGAGCATAGAAAGAATCTGGGCTCTGAACTTGCGAAAGAAAATGATATAGATGCTGATATTGTTGTGCCAGTGCCAGACTCTGGAAATGCAGCAGCTTTGGGTTTCGCACAATCCTTGAACGTAAAATTTGAGCTTGGTTTAGTCAGAAATCATTATGTAGGAAGAACCTTCATTGAACCAAGTCAGAAGATCAGAAGTTTGGGCGTTAAATTAAAATTAAATGCTAATCAATCAACTATTAAAGGCAAAAAAATAATTTTGGTAGATGACTCATTAGTAAGAGGTACAACCTCTCATAAAATAGTAAAAATGCTATATGACGCTGGTGCAAAAGAGGTCCACGTAAGAATTGCCTGTCCAGAAATAAAATTTCCTGATTTTTATGGAGTTGATACTCCAACTAAAAAAGAGTTGCTTGCGGCAAATAAAAGTAACTCAGAAATCTGTGATTACATCGGTGCAAAATCATTAAAATTTTTGTCAGTAAATGGGATGTATCGAGCAATTGGTTTTGAGAAAAGAAATGAAACTTATCCTCAATTAACTGATCATTATTTTACTGGAGATTACCCTGTTAAACCTATCGATGAACTTGGTGATAGTAAAATCACACAATTGTCGTTGTTAAATACTGCATCTAATAATTAAATGAAAAAAGTAAGTTTTACTGAAATGAAAAATGGTACTAAAGAAGATTATCTTTTTTTAGATAAGCATGAAAAAGATTTTGCCAGCAAAACTGCTGATAGAATATTAAAATTCATGTCTGGACTAACTGAAACTCTCGAAGGTTATCAGGTGTCAAGACTCGAGCACTCACTTCAATGTGCTACAAGAGCTCATAGAAATGGCGAAAGTGAAGAGATGGTTATAGCTTGTCTGTTGCACGACATCGGGGATGAGTTGGCACCAATGAATCATTCTGAGTATGCTGCATCAATTTTAAAGCCCTATGTATCAGAAAAAACTCATTGGATAGTTGAAAAACATGGAGAATTTCAAATGTATTATTATGCACATCATTTAGGCGGTGATAAGAACAGAAGAGATAAATATAAAGGTCATAAATATTATCAGGATACAGTAGATTTTTGTGAAAAATATGATCAAAATTCTTTTGATCCTAAATATGAATCTTTATCATTGGAATTTTTCAAACCAATATTAAAGAAAATTTTTTCTAGAAAACCATATTCTTCTCTGACGAAAAATTAAAAACAAAACTTATACTTATGATAACAAAAAAAGAGCAAATAATTAAATATTTCAAGTCTGGGATTAAAAATAAAAAAGAATTTAGAATTGGTATCGAACATGAGAAATTTCTTTTTAATAGTGCAAATAATAAGAGAATTGATTATCAAAAAATAAAAGAGATGTTCTCAGCCCTACTTGAATTTGGTTGGAATCCAGTATTAGAAAACAATAATATTGTTGCTCTTAACAAGGGTGGAAAAAATATTACTCTTGAGCCAGGTAATCAAATTGAATTGTCAGGTGATAAACTTACTAATATCCATGAAGCATGTGCAGAGTCTTATGATTACTTATTTGAATTAAAACAGGTTACAAAAAAACTCAACATTAAAATTGTAAGTGCTGGTTTTGATCCAATATCAAAATTAAATGAGATCCCCAATAACCCCAAAAAAAGATACAAACTAATGACAAAAGATATGCCTTTTGGGGGAGAATTAAGTCTCGATATGATGTATCGAACCTGTGGAACTCAGTTGAATTTAGATTACTGCTCAGAAGAAGATTTTAAAAAAAAATTTAAGATAGTTAATTCTCTGGTACCTATTTCAATTGCTTTATTCGCTAATTCATCAATAGTTGAGAAAAAAAAAAGTAATTATTTATCGTATCGATCTAAAGTATGGCAAAATACTTCTCGGGGTGGTTTGCCTAAATTATTCCTAGAAGACTTTGATTTTGAAAAATATACAGATTTTGTGATTAATTTTCCAATTCTGTTTATACAACAAAAAGAAAATTATTTTTCAGGTAAAGGATACAATTTTAGTGATTTCATGTCAGGAAATATTAGAGAAATAAACAATCGTCTGCCCAATGAGAATGATTTATCAACTCATTTAAGTACAATTTTTACGGAGAATAGACTTAAAAGATATATTGAATTAAGATCGATGGATACTTGTGGTTGGGATTGTCTGTGTGCAGGCCCAGCATTTAATGTTGGAATGTTATATGGAAATTTAGATGAAGTTTATGAATTAATTTCTAGTTGGGATAAAGATAAAATTATAAATGCATATTTAGAAGTACCACAAAAAGGTTTTAATACCCAGCTTATGGGTAAAGACCTGCTTTATTGGTCTTCATTATTATTAAATTTATCTAAAAAGGGATTAGAAAAAAGAGATATAGTCAATAAAAGTGGAAAAAATGAGAACATATTTTTAAATCATCTACAAAAAGTGATTGATAATAAAACTACAAATGCACATCATATGATTATTAAATTTTCTAAAAATGAAGATTTAACTGAATTATATGACAAATAAAATTGTTGCTATCCAGGGAAATCATCCCTCTCAACTTAACCCTATAACAGATACCAGTATTTTTTTAGCTCATGAAATACAAAAGAAGAATTATAAAATTTTTTATTATGATCCAAAAGATTTATCTATTATTAATTTTAAAGTAATTGCTTATGGATTTTTCGTCATATTTGATTACAGAAAGAAAAGATTTTTTAAAATTTTAAAAAAACAGAAACTGGAGCTAATTAAGTGTAAATATTTACTTATTCGCCAAGATCCACCATTCAATTTAGAATATATTTGTTCAACTCTTATTTTAGATAAAATAAAAAAAAAAGTTAAAGTTATTAATGATCCAACAGCAATCAGAAATGTATCTGAAAAACTTTTTTCCACAAAATATCAAAAATTTATGCCAGATACTATTTTTTCAAGAGATATCAATGAAATTAGAAAGTTTTTTAAAAAACATAAGAAAGTGATTGTAAAACCTATAAATAGCTATAGTGGAAACAATATATATTTATTTGCAAAGTTTAATCTAAGATTTTTTCAAAAATTTATTAAAAAACACAATCATATTATGTGTCAAAAATATTTACCTAATATTAAAGAGGGAGATAAGAGAGTTTTTTTGATAAATGGTAAAGTTTGTGGCGCAATATCAAGAATTCCAAAAAAAGGCTCATTTTTAAGCAATTTAAGTAAAGGTGCAAAACCAATAAATATAAAATTAACTAATAAAGAAATGAAAATATCAAAGTTGATTAGCAAAGATTTAAAAAAAAATAAAATTTTTTTTGCTGGAATTGACTTTATAGATGAGCAGCTCAATGGTGATATAAATGTAACATCGCCTACTGGATTAAAAACTTTCTACGATCTTTCAAAAATAAATTTAGCATCAACCTTCTGGAAAGAATTAAAAGCGTGAAAAATCTAAATGATCAGCAAAAGGGTTCTTTACTTGCTTTTGTTGCTGTAATTTTTATTACTCCAGACTCTTTATTTATAAGGCTTTCAAATTTAGATACATGGGGATTGGTATTTTACCGAGGTATAATTCCTTTTTTTACTGTCTTTTTTGGTATGTTGATAGTTTATAAGTTAAATTTCTTTAAGATACTGTTTAAAAGTGGTTTTCACGGAATAATTTATATTTTTACATTTAGTATCACTAACATAACTTTTGTTGTTTCAATACAAAATACAAATGTGGCAAACACTCTTGTAATGATAGCGACAGCCCCAATGTTATCTGCAATACTTGGATCTATATTTCTAAAAGAAAACGCTGATAAAAAAACATGGATTTCAATTTTCATTACTTTTCTTGCAATTATTTATATTTTTTTTGATTCACTTAAATTAGGAAATCTTTATGGTGATGCTTTAGGATTTATTACCGCGATCGGTCTAGCAGTGGGAGCAATTACAATTCGTTCTGCCAAGTCTAAAAATTTAGTACCAGCAGCAGTTGTTGGAAAATTATTTGTTGCACTGTTTGCATTAATATTTATTGAGACATTTGACCTTGTTGAAAATGATTTAATTATAGTCCCAATAATGTGTATAATGTGTGTAGCAATACCTTTTGTATTAGTAACAATCGCACCTAGATTTATACCTGCGGCAGAGGTAAACCTTTTCTTCTTGCTCGAAACAATTATAGGCCCAATTTGGGTATGGTTATTTATAAAAGAACAACCAAGTTTAGAAACTTTGATTGGAGGCTTGGTTATAATTATAACTATTGCTTTTCACTCATTCTTAAAGTTGAAAAATTCTTAGACTGATCACAATTTAGTCTTGATTTCATATTACATCGCAGATAATTACACATTTTTATGAACAAAGTTTTAAAAAATTCATGGGCATTATTTTTAGGAATGGCATTTATAATGATGGCCTACGGTTTTCAGGGTACCTTGTTAGGTGTAAGAGCTGTTCAGGAAGAATTTACTATTACTGCGACTGGTTTCATGATGTCAGGTTATTTCGTTGGATATTTTATTGGAGCGGCAACAATTCCAAATATTATTTCAAGAGTTGGTCATATTAGAGTTTTTGCAGCATTCGCCTCATTGTCATCTTTAGTAATACTTGTCCATTCAGTTTTTATAAACCCATTTATTTGGTTTTTATTGAGATTTCTCACAGGGATAAGTATGGTTTGTATTTATACTGTTGCTGAAAGTTGGCTTAACGACAGATCTAGTAATAAAAATAGAGGAAGTGTCCTCTCAGTATACATGGTTATTTTATATGGATCTTTAGGAATTGGGATGTTTCTGTTAAATTTTAGTACACCAAAAAATTTTCAACCATTTATTCTTATTTCTGTAATTACCTCAGCTGCATTAATACCAATTTTGTTGACAAAAAAAAAACCACCAAATTTTAAAAAAATAGAAGCTATGTCTTTAAAGGAATTATATAATTCTTCACCATTTGGAATGGTGAGCGCATTTTTTTATGGTACAATTCAGTCGGCTTTATTTACATTGTTAGCAGTATATGCAACTTCGATGAATTTTAAAATTTTGGAAATTTCAATAGTAACTTTTTTGCTTGCGATCTCTGGTGCAATAGCGCAATTTCCAATAGGAAAATTGTCAGATATTTATGATAGAAGAAAAGTAATAATTTTTTCATCATTTGCTGCTGCAACTTTTTCAATCTTAACTATCTTTGTTTCACGTCAGATGTATTTACCTGATGGTTTAGCTACAAGTAAAACACTTTTTTATATATTTTTTATCTTATTTTCATTTTGTAGTTTGCCTATGTTTTCTTTGATTCTTGCACATACAAACGATTATATTTCAAAAGAAAAATTTGTTGCTGCAGGTGCGGGTCTTCAATTTTTATTTGGTTTAGGAGCAATGGGTGGACCATTTTTATGTTCTATTGCGATGGATATGATCGGGCCCAATGGTTTTTTTGTTTTTTTATTTTTATTTCATACAATTATTGGATTATTTGGTTTACATAGAATGAAAATCAGACCAACAATGGAGAATCCAGACTCCCAATTTTTTCCTATGCCACAAACTATCACGCCTGCTGGAATTGAACTTAATCCAGGTACAGAACACATAGAAGAGCCATATTCTGATAAAGTTAAAGAGATATTAGAGAGAAAAGGAGTAAAATATAGAAAAGAAAGTCAAAAGGATAAAGAAAATACTCAATTTAATTAATAATCTCAATTTAAAGTTGAAAACTATAATAACCATTAAAATTAATTATTTTTCAAATTATTATTGCAAAAATATTTTTAATTTAGTGAAATAATAGAATTAGAAATATGCCGTTAAAAAAAAAAAATAAAAAAAAATTAATTAAAAGAAGTAATGGGTTTGCAAAAATTGCCTCTATAACTACAAAATCAATTAGTAGTGCATATCTAAAGTATAAAAAAAATAAAGAATTAGAGAAAATAAAAGCTATTAAATTAAAAAAACTTGAAGAAAGAAATGAAATTTTAAAAGATAGAAAAGAGTTAAAAGCTTGGGAAGAAAAAATTATCAAAGAAAATAATAAGATCAAATCATATGAGATTGAACTTAAATCAAAAGATAGAGAATTAAAAACTTTTGAGGAAAAACTAAAAACTGAAGATGAAAGATTAAATAAAAAAGATGAACATTTGATGCAAGTAGCTAAAGACCTGACAATTAAACAAAAGGAGCTAAAGGAAAAAGAAGAAACACAAAACAGGAGAGATATTGATCTAAAAGTTAGAGAAGAAGAACAAAAT
>CABYFG010000006.1 GCA_902518185.1 uncultured Pelagibacteraceae bacterium
AAAAATTAACCAATTTGTTAATAAAGAAAAAATAAAATGGAATATTATCCAGACGCCAATGTTTTTAAATTCAAGAGAGGATTTTAAAAAATATTTATCTAAATCCAAAAAACCATTTATGGCAACTTTCTATAAAGATGTCAGAAAAAAATCTGGAATATTAATGGGTGCTGATGGGAATCCTACTGGAGGTAAGTGGAGTTTTGATGAGGATAATAGAAATAAATTACCAAAAAATATTTCTATCCCAAAATTTCCAAAAATAAACGAAACTTCTCATACCAAAAAGCTAAAACCTATTGTTGAAAAGCTATTTAAGGATCATCCTGGCAGTACTAAAAATTTCTGGTTTGCTACAGAACACAATGATGTGTTGAAACTTTTAAATTTTTTTATTAAAGAAAAATCAAATTTATTTGGTGATTACGAGGATGCAGTTGATCAAAAAGATAATATTTTATTTCATAGTGCACTAAGCCCTTATGTAAATTTAGGTCTTATTACTCCAGAATTTATAATTAAAAAAATTTTAGATTTTCATAAAAGTAAAAAAATAAGACTAAATTCTTTAGAGGGATATGTTCGTCAAATAATTGGTTGGAGAGAATTTATGAGAGGAATTTATCAAAGTTATTCTACTGAAATGGAGACAGGAAATTTTTTCAAACAAAATCGTAAGATGAAAAAATCTTGGTATGACGGCACTACTGGATTACCACCATTGGATTATGCAATAAAGAATGCATTAAATCATGGATGGTCTCACCATATTGAAAGACTTATGATTTTATCAAACATAATGAACCTTTGTGAGATCAAACCCACTATTGTTTACAAGTGGTTTATGGAAATGTTTGTGGACTCGTCAGATTGGGTGATGGTTCCAAATGTCTATGGAATGGGATTGTTTAGCGATGGTGGAATATTTGCAACTAAACCATACATTTGTGGATCAAGTTATTTTATGAAGATGATGGATTTTAAGAGGGGTGATTGGTGCAATATAATGGATGGGCTTTATTGGAGATTTATAGATCGAAATAGAAAGTTTTTTTTAAAAAATCCAAGGCTTTCAATGATGGTGAGAATTTTCGATAAGATGAAAACTAATAGAAAAAAATTGATTTTGTCAGCTGCAGATAAATTCATTAAAGAAAATACAATTTAGTGAAAAAAGAAAATTTACCAACTAAAGTTTGTCCAATATGTCAAAGGCCATTTAAATGGAGAAAAAAATGGAGACTTAATTGGGAAAAAAGTTAAGTATTGTTCAAAAAAATGTTCATCAAAAAAATAAAAAATTTTTATAAATATTCAATTTTATTTTTATTAATAATTCTTACAAACGACGCTCGTGCAGAATTTTTTGAGGATCTATCAAAAATTATTGAGAATAATGAAAAAAGACTGAGCTATGGTATTTCAGTGACAGATTTTAATATGGATGGAAATAATGAGTTTTTAGTCACAGGTTTTGGTTTTCCGAATTTAGCGTTATCTTTTCAAGATGGAAAATTGAAGAATATAAACCAACAAAAAATTTTTTCAGATATTTCAAAGAAAACCATTGGAGTTGCTGCGTGTGATATTGATAAAGATGGCTTTGAGGAAATATATTTTTTAAATACCGATACATATAGTGGAGTTAAAAAATATTCAGACAGATTATTGGATATAAAAGATAATAATTATTTTGATTTATTTGAATTAGAAAAAAATAAAGAAAATCTAAATTTAACAGCAGGAAGATCTGTTGTTTGTGTAGATAGAAAGGGAGATGGTGAATATGGAATTTATGTTGCAAACTACGGAGGACCAACAAGGTTTTATGAGATTGAAAATGAACTTATCAAAGATAAAGCTGAGAATTTAAATCTGGATAATATTACTGGTGGAAGATCAGTTGTATCTGGGCATATCTTGACAGAAAGAGCCGATATCTTTGCGGCTAATGAGAGAGGAGCAAATTTTCTTTTTAAAAATAATAATGGAAATTTTGATGATGTTGCATTTGATTATAGATTAGATGATGCAATCCAAAATGGACGGGGTACAGCTTTATCAGACATATATTATCGTGGTAGATTAGATATTTTAAGTGGTAATTGGCTTGGATATCACAGAGCTTGGGTTTTGAAAAATAATGAATTTATAGACATTGGAAATAAAGATTTTGATGAACCCTCTAGAATAAGAACAATTATTTCTGCAGATTTTGATAATGATGGTTTTGATGAAGTTTTCATGAACAATATAGCAGAACCAAATAAGTTATTTCGTATTAAAGATAATGGAAAATTTGAGCAGATAAATTTTAAGGTAGGACTCGAAGCTAATGGATATGGAACTGGTGCTGCAGTCGCGGATATAGATAATGATGGAATTTTAGAATTATTAGTTTCTCGTGGTGAAAGTAAAGCACAAACATTAACTTTGTATAAAGCAAAAGTTGATAAAGAAAGTAAATACTTAAGGATTAAACCATTAAATAAGTATGGTGCCCCAGCAAGAGGAGCCACTGTTACCTTAATAACTAATCAAAGAAAACATTCAAAAACAATTGATGCAGGATCCGGTTACTTATGCCAAATGGAACCTGTGGCACATTATGGAATTAGAAAAAAAGAAAAAAATTTTAAAGTAGAAATTAGATGGACAAATGGAAGTAAAGAAATGATTGATATAAAGAAACTTAACCAAACAATTATTGTAAGGCAGAAATGAAAAAAATATTCAATATATTTATAATTGTATTTTTAATATCATTTCAGCTTAAGTCGTTTGCTGGAGAAAAAAATTATCACAAAGAGCTTATTACTGATTGGTCTAGAATATTCCCAGATAAAAATAGAAATGCTGCAGGACCAAAATTTTTTAAATACATCATAGATAAAAAAATAACTTACAAAGACTTTGTTGAATTTAACAAATTATATTGTGCAGTTTCTGGGTCTTTAATTGACCCAAATAGTGACTCAGAATTCTTATTTATAAAAGAAAGTAAAACGAGCAAAAAAATTTGTGGAAACTATTATAGGTGTTGTGTTCCATGTTCGTGTGATCTTATGAAGTATTCTGAAGCCCAAAAGATGAAACATAAATTTGAGGATGGTTTTAAAGAATTCTATGTTTTAACAATAAAAAATCCTTGTTCTAAAAAAGATTTTCCTAATAGAGTAAATAAAGATTATTTTTGCAATGGTGAAAAAATCAATAAATCAGAAGTGTATAGTCTTAATGATCGAATAGTAATAGGTTTATTGCACAATGGAAAAAATTGTGCGAAAGATGAGATAGACTTTGTTAAAAGTCATCAAGTGACGGGTAGATATTGTGAGTTGAGAAATAATACACCTTTAGAAAATTTAGATGCAGGTATGGGTGATATTTTCATTAAACTCGCAAGATAAAATTTATGAATAATAAAATTTTCGAGTGGGCAGGTGTAGTTACTGCAATATTATACTCATTATTTGTAGCTATGAATATTGGTATAGAGTTTTTTGGATTTTGTTTATTACTTATATCAGCAATCTTAATTGGAATTTGGGCTTATAGGGGTGGTCATAGAGGAATATTATTTTTACAATTTTTTTATGCCACAGCAGGAATTATTGGAATGTTTAGGTGGTTTAATTAAAAATTGTAATTATCTTGGGTATATAGTTTTTAAAATTAAAAAAACCTTTATTACAATATTGCCACGAAAATTGATCAAGTTTCCTATACAAAAAATCTAATTTAAAATTATTTGAATTTAAATAATCCAGGTTTTCACCAACAGTTGGATATAAGGCAATAATTTTCTCACTTATATTTTTAATTTCACTTATATCTACTACTTCGCAGGCGATAGAATTATTTTCTAATCTTTGTTTTTGATCATTAATTAAAAGAGATTTAAATTTAATAACTTTTTCACTTAGCTTGATAGATCTATTTTCATTTTTATTTGAAATTATATAAATTTTTTTAAATTTCTTATTTTGAAAATCAGTAGTTTCAAATGACAAATTATTTTCAAAAATAAAAAGATTTCCATCATCTATATTTTTACTAATAAAATCTTGTTTAACTATTGAGTAAGTTTTTTCAGAAATTTTTGGAGGAGCATTTTCACTTAATTCAATATTATTAAATCTATTATTAGTGAATTTTTTAATATTCCACTCGCTTGCTAAATAATGTTTTCCTTGTGTCTGAACCCCAGCAACCCATCTCCATCCAAGGGTATTTGATGCAGCGTCACCATCATAAAGATGTTGCATAAAAAATTCTGCACCTAATTGCCAAGGCAATTCTAAGGTAAAAATCCAAATACTAGCAAACCACATTCTTGTGTGATTATGTAAATAGTTATTTTGCTTTAGCTCATTAACCCATACATTAAAGCACTCAATATTTGTTTTACCCTCAACAGCATTAATATAATTTTGATTGTTTTTGAAGTCTTCTCTAATTTTATTTAACTCTGTTAAATAGTCTGACCAAACATTTGGTCTTAATTCTAACCAACCTTTCCAATAAGTTCGCCACAAAACTTCCTGAATAAATTTTTCATTCTTTGAAAAAGAAAATTTACTTAATGATTTGTTTATTACTTCTTTTTCATTGATAATGCCATGAGTGATATATGGGGACAAGCAAGAAACATTAGATCTATTTTCTGGTCCAAAGTCAAAATTTCTAAGCTTTGAGTATTCAGATAGATTATTTTCAACAAAATTATTTAATTTGTCCAAGGCTTTAGCCCGCGAGGGTTCAAAATTCATTTGAAATTATTTCGATTTTTTTTTCTTAAGACCTAATTTATCGCTGTGTCTTAATCTCAAGATAACAATTGCACCCGCAATTAAAACAATTGCTACCGCCTCATAAACTAACGCAGTGGGATCCATTTCCTTTCCTTGTAGGATAATAAATCGCGCTAACGCAGTAATAGCTATTAACAATGGTAATGTAATACTGATTGATTGTTGGTTCCAAAAAACTCTAACCATTGCTAAAACTTCTAAGTAAAGGAACATTAAAAGTAAGTCAGCCAAGGTGACTGATTGAATTAAAAACATTTTATTAATTTCAATCCCAACAGCAATTACAGTGCTAATTAAAATAATAACCATAAGTATAAGTTGTAGATTTTTGGCTATCTTTTCCATTATTTGTCCTTACTAAATGGCAGCCATTTTTCAAACACTGATTTTGATGAGCCATCGTATGGAATAGAATAAGAATATGGGTTCGGGCTCGTTAACACCTCAATTCCTTTTGAAAAAACAAATATAAAAACTATTACAAAAACAAGAACCATTATCTTGAAAGGATCAAAGTTTTTTGTTTTAAATACACTTGCTGAGTTTTCCTCAGCTCTATGAAAATGTTTAAATGTTAAATATACAGCAAATATTAAACCAATATGTGCTAAGAAAAGTCCAGTCCATCCAAACACAAAGGTTGTGTAAGAAAATACGTACAAACTAAAAACAGTGGTCCAGATAAAGCTTAAAACTAATAGAATTTGTAATCTTACAGTTTTTGGTAATGATCTGAGATCATTTTTGCTGTCATCAAAGAGGATATTTGCAGTATCTCTCATCCAATTTTTAAAAGATTCCATAAAATTAAATTAAGTTTTTTTTAAAAATAAACAATGTAAAATATTGTCTTTAAATATTGCTAATTTCTTAACTTTTTTTTGTGAAAATTGATAAATTTTTCAACATTTAACCTATTGAAAGATTTATTTTCCTCAAAGGATACTTTTTTTAAAGAATATGCACTACTTTGTGTAAGCCTAGAGATAATCGTTATATTACCCTTATAAAGTTTCAATTTAACTGAGCCATTAACTTTTTGTTTATTAAGGTCCACTATTTTTTGAAGTTTTACCCTTTCTTTTGAAAACCAAAAACCATTATAAATGAGTTCAGCATATCTTGGCATTATATATTCTTTTTTATGCATTGTTTGTTTATCTAATGTTACAGATTCTATTGCTCTGTGCGCATGAAGAAGTAATGTGCCTCCTGGGGTTTCATAAATACCTCTAGACTTAATTCCTAAAAATCTATTCTCAACTAAATCAACTCTGCCAATTCCATTTTTACCTGCCAGCTGATTTAGTTTTTTCAGAAGATTAGCTGGTTTAAACTTTTTTCCATTAATTCCAATTGGATCACTTTTTTTAAAATTTATAATTACATATGTTGGTTTACTTGGAGCTTTTTCAGGAGAAATAGTTCTTTGATAGATAAATTCTGGTACAGAATTTTTTGGATTTTCTAAAACTTTTCCCTCGGTTGAGGTATGAAATAAGTTATCATCTACTGAAAATGGTGGAGCACCCTTTTTATCTTTAGGAATCGGAATTTTATTTTTTTTTGCATAATTTATTAAATCAGTTCTTGATTTAAGTTTCCATATTCTCCATGGTGAAATTATTTTTATTTTTGGTCCAAAATAGTGATATCCAAGTTCAAATCTCACTTGATCGTTTCCTTTTCCTGTTGCTCCATGTGATACTGCATATGCATCATATTTTTTTGCTGTCTTGATTTGATCTTTAGCAATCAACGGTCTTGCAATTGAGGTTCCAAGTAGATAAACCCCCTCATAAACTGCGTGACTTCTAAGCATTGGAAAAACATAATCTTTAATAAAAATGTGTTTTAAATCCTTAATAATTATTTTTTTAACACCGAGCTTTTTTGCATTTGAAATTATTTTTTTTTTATTTATTTCTTGGCCTATGTCTGCTGTATAACAAATTACCTCGGCATCATAATTTACTTGAAGCCACTTAAGTATTATTGAAGTATCTAATCCACCTGAGTAAGCTAATACAATTCTTTTTTTTGATTTCATTTATTAACTGCAAGCTTTTTTTGCAGTGTTGTATGCTTTTGTAAATCCAAGTAATGAATAATGGTCTATAGTTTGTGACCCCTCTTTATTGTAACCAGCAACCATAATTCTTGAACCTTTTTTCATAACTTTTACCATTATCTTTTCCTTTTTGTTACTCGTCATCCATGCAAAACCTTGTTGTTTAATATCAAATTTAAATTTGTTGTTACCAGACGTAGCTAAAACTGAATTATTTTTATTAAACTCATATCCAGCAGTAGTGCTTATTTCATTTGATATTTTTTCGTTCGGTCTAAAGGTTACAAATAATCTTGCATCTCTTTTGTTTGTCTTGGGTGCTTGCAAAACAGGCGTCGATTGAGCAAAACAAACTTTACCTGATTTGTTGGAAATTACCATTACATCCCAATCTTTAAATTTACCAACTTTTTTAAGGTCTTCCGCAAGTGTTTTTGAAATTGAAAAAATTAAAACAATTGTAAAAAAATAGAAAAATTTTTTAATTAAGGACATGGATTAGGATATTGTTTTTGAATTTTATTAATTTCATCGATTATTTCACTTGTTAAACTTACATTTACACTTTCTATATTTGTTTTCAACTGTTCCATTGTCGTTGCACCAATAATGACACTAGTCATGAAGGGTTGAATTTCACAAAATTTTAATGACATTTTAGTAAAGTCAATATTAAATTTTTTTGATATTTTGTAATATTCTTCAATGGCTTTTTGGCCATTCTCATTTTTATATCTTGTAAAATCTTTAAATAATTTCATTCTGGATTTTTCTGGAAGTTTATTATTCCTATATTTTCCTGTTAGATAACCAAATGCAAGTGGAGAATAAGCTAATAATCCACTTTTCTCTCTTACAGAAATTTCTGCGAGACCTACCTCATAAGATCTATTAAGTAGATTATAAGGATTTTGAACTGACATCATTTTAGGAAGCCCTTTTAATTTTGATATTTCTAGAAATTTAGATAAACCCCATGCTGTTTCATTTGATAATCCTATGTATCTGATTTTCCCCTCTTCGATAAATTTTTTTAAACTTTCTAAAATTTCTTCAAAAGGTGTCCAGTCATTATCTTTTTCATCATGTTCATAACCGTGCATTCCAAAAAAATTAGTGTTTCTTTCAGGCCAATGAAGTTGATATAAATCAATGTAATCAGTCTTGAGCCTTTTAAGGCTTTCATCTAAAGCTTGAGTAATTTTTTTTTTACCAAAATTATATCCACCTCCTCTTATATATTTATTCGAGGTATTCCCGCAAACTTTTGTTGCTAGAATAACTTTACTCCTTTTATTTGTTTTTTGAAACCAATTACCAATTATTCTCTCAGTTTCTCCGTATGTTTCTTCTCTCATTGGAATAGAGTAAATTTCTGCAGTGTCCCAAAAATTAACACCATGGTCTAAAGCATAGTCCATTTGCTCAAACCCTTCTTCTTGAGTGTTTTGTTCTCCCCAAGTCATAGTGCCGAGACAAATTGTACTCACGTTTAGATTTGTATTTCCTAGTTTTTTGTAATTCATAATGAGTTAATTAATAAAATATCAAACTAATCTTTTAAGGTATCTTGAATAATTAGTAAAAGGCTATATATATTGCCGTATGGAATTTAATAAAAAAGGGATTTTAGGAAGAGCAAAAGAGGCACATCAATCAACCGTTGTGATGGATGAGGGCCTTAGAGGCTACATGTTAAAGGTTTATAATTACATGGCGACTGGCGTCTTATTAACGGGAATTATTGCTCTCTTAACTTTTAAAATGTCTGTAGTGACAGATGATGCAGGATCTATAATTGGACTAACCCAGATTGGTAATGCAATTTATATGTCAGGACTTAAATGGTTGGTAATGTTAGCACCCTTAGCAATTGTTTTTTACATGAGTTTTGGAATTAATAAAATGAGCACATCAAAAGCTCAAACCACCTTTTGGATATTTGCAGCATTAATGGGACTCTCATTGTCATCAATACTATTAGTTTACACAGGAATGAGCGTTACAAGAGTTTTCTTTATTTCATCAGCAACATTTGGTGCAATGAGTATTTATGGATACACAACTAAAAGAGATTTAACAAAACTTGGCTCCTTTTTAATGATGGGACTTATTGGAATTATTATTGCATCATTAGTTAACATTTTCATGAAGTCTTCAATGATGTATTTTGTAATCTCTATTTTAGGTGTTTTAATTTTCGTAGGCTTAACGGCATATGATACACAAAAAATAAAGAATATGTATTCAGCAAGTGATAGTGGCGAGATGATTGGAAAAAAAGCAGTAATGGGTGCGTTAACTCTTTACTTAGATTTTATCAATCTATTTATTATGTTGCTAAGATTGTTTGGTCAGAGAAGATAAATCTATTTTTTTAAATTTTTCCAGTTAGTATTATTAAGTAATATTTTAAGATCAAATGAGTTTTTAAGTATTTTACCATTTGTATCGGTAATACAATACTTAAGATTTTTATTTCTTGGTTTAAAATTTTTGCATATTTTATAGAGCGCATTTTCTGTAGAATTTTTAAAAACACTAAAACCTACTTGTTTGCTTGATATGTTTAAACCATAATCTTTCCAGGAGCCTTTAGAAACCATTTGAGCGTATAAATCTAAAATAACTTTTAACTCGTTTCCCTCAAAAAAATGATCATTTTCAATTTTTTTACTGTTAACGTTATTTATTATTAATCTAATATTATTGTTCATTTGTTTTATATTTATTTATTAATCCGATTTGAAAAGCTGTAAAGATAAATGTTATTGGTAATAAACCCCAAACTTTAAAATTTACCCAAAATTCTTCTGACTGTGTTCTCCAGACTAATTCATTTAAAATCGCAAGTCCAAAAAAGAAGTAAACCCATCTTTTACTTAATATTTCCCAACCCTCGTCAGTAAGTGAAATTGATTTTCCCATTAATTTTTTTAGAACTGGTTCTTTAGTAAAATATTTTCCTATAATCAAACTCATTCCAAATAAAATATTGATAATTGTTGGTTTGATGTAAATGAATACTGGGTTATTAAAGTAAATTGTTAATCCACCAAAAAATGTGATTAATATACCACTCAGCAATGGAACAGTAGGAATTTTTTTTTCTAAAAACCAAACAACTGCTAATGCTATTATTGTCGCAATAATAAAAGGAGGTATGGCAATTTTAAGATCTTTGTCACTGTCGTAATAGTAGTAAAAAAAAATTATTAATGGTCCGAAATCAGTAAGAAATTTCAAAAAAGATTTATTCACTAAAAAGATATTAACATAAATAATATTTTCACAAAAACTTTTAATTTTTCTTATTGATTTTTATTTTTAAATACCCATACTCATACACATAATGTCTATTCAAAAAGCTAAATTTTCAATTGGTGATATTGTAAAACATAAACATTTTGATTTTAGAGGTGTAATTTATGATGTTGACTTTGAATTTAATAACTCTGAAGAATGGTATCAATCTATTCCAAAAAATGTGAGGCCAAGAAAAGATCAGCCATTTTATCACCTTTTGGCAGAAAATGATGAAATTACTTACGAGGCATATGTTTCAGAACAAAATCTTTTAGTTGATGACTCAGATGAACCTATTAAACACCCATTAATTGAGGAGGTTTTTACAGGAAAAAAAGGGTCTGGTTATTTCAAGCCCTCAAACTAACAATCAACTTTTAAACACATTTAGTTCAAATCTTTGACACAGCGTCATAATATATCTAAGTCATTCTGGTCAAGGATGTTAAATTTTATCTTTCGTTATTATCTCCCTCTACATTCTTGATCAGATTATTATTTCGTATTAAAAGACAATATTCAAAAAAAATAGATATGTTAAAATATTTAGAACCTAACAAAATTTTTTCTATAACATCCAAAGCACCTAAATATGTTTTATTATTATTTATTGTAATATTAACTATTGGATTAGCGGAGGCATTAATTTTTTCACCTGAAGATTATATACAGAGTCACTCTGTGAGAATTATGTATGTACATGTTCCTGCTGCTTGGATTTCTCTTGGAGTTTTTTCGTTGATCACACTATTTTCAATTGTTGGATACATATTTAAAATAAAAAATTTTTTTTTAATTTCAAAAAGTCTTGCACCATCTGGTTTAGTTTTTAATATCATAGCATTAGTAACTGGCTCTATTTGGGGAAAGCCTACTTGGGGAACTTGGTGGGCTTGGGATGCGAGAATTACATCTATGCTAATATTATGTTTGTTTTACATATTATATTTAATTGCGTGGAGACTTTATGAAAATAAAGATAAAGTGCATTTTATCACTTCTTTAATTTTAATTTTAGGAATTATTAATGTTCCAATTATAAAATACTCCGTAGACTGGTGGAATACTTTACATCAACCTGCATCAATTAATATTCTCTCAAAATCATCAATTCATATCTCAATGCTTATACCTTTAATTTATATGACTGCGGCATTTGCTCTTTTCTCTCTGTTAATTTTTTTAATGAAATATAATACAGAACTGATAAAGGTTAAAAATAAAGGTTTAGATAGATTATGATAAATGAGATTATTTATATGAATGGTTATGGACTTTATGTTTGGTCCGCTTTCGCATTTACTTTGTTAAGTTTCTTTTTGTTATATGCTGTAACTAAGTCTCAATATATAAAAGAAAAAAATAAGTTTATTGCAAAATTTGGTGCTTTAAATTCTCATAAGGCTGTTATTGCAAAATCTCAAAGTGTTAACAAAGAAATATTATCAAGTACCTCGAGAATTTAACTTTTAATCATGTATGGTAAAAAAGTTAGATTAAGATTTTTCTTCATATTTTTAATATTAATAACTTTATCATTGTCAATTTTTTTAATTTTTAAATCTCTTGAAAAAAATGTAGTTTTTTTCCAATCACCTTCTGAGATAAAAATTTTATCTGAAATAGATAAAAAAAAAATTAGAGTTGGTGGGATGGTAAAAAAAAATTCTATTTCTGTTAAAGAACAAAAGCTAAGGTTTGTAATTACAGATTTCAAAAGTGAGATAAATGTGACTTATTCAGGTGTTATTCCAAATTTATTTGCTGAAGGGAAAGGTGTTGTTGCAGAGGGTTATTTAAAAGGTAGAAACTTTTTTGCAGCCACAAAAATTTTAGCAAAACATGATGAAAATTATATGCCGCCAGAGGTTAAAAAAGCATTAGAGGAGAATTAAATTTTGACTAGCACAATTGGATTTTACTCGTTAACATTTGGGTTAGTCTGTTCTTTTTTAATTATATTTTTTTCAGTAAAAAATTTTAATAATTCTCAATTTTTTGATAATAAGATTTTATCGATTACTTTTTTGCAGTTTTTTTTTGTAACTATAAGTTTTTTTTCTTTAATATTGGCTTTTGTTTATTCAGATTTTAGTAATGAGACCGTTTTTAATCACTCTCACACAACTAAACCACTTTTTTATAAAATTTCTGGAACCTGGGGAAATCATGAAGGAAGTTTATTGCTTTGGCTCTTAGTATTAACATTTTTTATATTTGTATTTCTTTTAAAATCTCAAAAACAAAAAAAGGAATATAGAATATTGACCTCTTTGATTCAGCAAGTAATTATAATTGGTTTTTTCTTTTTCTTAATAAAAACATCAAATCCATTTAATTATATCTTTCCAGTTCCAGCTCAAGGATTAGGTTTAAATCCTATTTTACAGGATCCGGCTTTAGCTATTCATCCTCCAATTTTATACTTAGGCTATGTTGGTTCATCTATAATTTTTTCATCAGCCCTAGCTGCTACAACATTAAATTACGTTTCAAAAGATTGGGCAAAACATATTAAACAGTGGGTTTTAGTTTCTTGGATTTTTTTAACCTTGGGAATTCTGCTAGGCTCAATCTGGGCCTACTATGAGCTAGGTTGGGGAGGTTTTTGGTTTTGGGATCCAGTAGAGAATGTATCCTTGATGCCATGGTTAGCACTTACAACTCTTTTACATTGTATTTTAGTTTTAGAAAAAAAATTATTATTATCATCTTGGGCAATTATTTTATCTATTGCAACTTTTACCTTAAGTATGTCAGGAACTTTTTTAGTAAGATCAGGCATTTTAAACTCTGTTCATACCTTCGCAAATGATCCAGAGAGGGGTTTATATATTTTAATTTTTTTATTTTGTTTAATTTTTTTGTCACTTTTTATTTTTTTCTTTTTTTTTAAATTTGAAAAAAAGAAAAAAAATTTATTTTGGCTTAGTAAAGAAACTGCAATTTTAATAAATAATTGGTTTATGATGTATTTTCTTTCTGTTGTTTTAATTGGTACAATCTATCCAATTTTTTTAGAGGTATTTTCTTCTGAAAAAATTTCTATAGGACCACCTTTTTATAATAAATTGATAATTCCATTTTTAGTTCCTTTTTTATTAGCTATGGCCATTGGTCCTAAACTAAAATGGATTAAATCAAATTTTGAAAATAAAAAACATTTAATTTTATTTTTTATTATATCTCTTCTTTTATCAATCTTAATCATAAGAAATTTAGATATCAGTTTTCTTTTAAATACTGTTTTAGTTACCTCGGCATTTTACTTGTTTTTTATTACTTCTAGAGATTTCTTTGTGAAAGGATTTAAACGATTATCTCAAAATATAGCTCACTTTGGTTTTAGTTTATTAATTCTAAGTATTCTATTTAATAATATTTTTTCGACAGAGGTTATCAGTAATTTAAAACTTGGTGAAACCTTAGAAAACGAAAATTTTAAGATCAAATTTGAGAATATTAAAGAAATAAATGAATACAATTATAAATCAATTAAAGGAAAGTTTACTGTTCAAGATCTTAATGGATCTAACGAAATAATGTATCCAGAATTAAGAATATATAATCAACCAAACATCGTTACAAGTGAAGCTGATATAAAAACAAATCTTTTAACAGATAAATTTATGACAATGAATTATATTCAAAATCAAGATTATTTTAATATTAGATATCAAGTAAAACCATTTATGCTTTGGATTTGGCTTTCAGTTCTTTTGATTTGCTTCGGTGGAGTAATAAGTTTTATCAAAAAATATGAAGGTTAAATTTTTACCATTTTTTTTAGTTATATTATTGATATTTGTTTTTTTTGGTTTTTATAAAGGATTGCAAAATTCAAATATCTACACACCTGAGGTAAATTTAAAGAAAAATATTCCATCATTTACTGCAAAGTTATTGGGTGTTAAAAATGAAATATCGTCTAAAGAAATCTTTAAAGATGATGTATATTATTTATTAAACATATGGGCCTCATGGTGTGTGCCTTGTAGAGATGAACATAAATTTTTAATGGATTTTAGCAAAAGTGAAAAAATAGAAATTATTGGTATAAATTATAAAGATAAAATTAAAAATGCTAGAAATTTTTTAAATGAATTAGGAAACCCCTATGAGATTATTATTTCTGATTTAGATGGGACGTTATCAATTGAATGGGGAGCTTATGGAGTACCAGAATCGTATTTAATATATAATCAAAAGATATTGAAAAAAGTTGTAGGTCCAATTTCTTTAAATAATTTTTTTGAAATAAAGGATTTAGTAAAGTGAAAATCATAAAGTATTTGATCTTAATTTTGATTATTTTAAATTTGAGTTCAATTAAAGCAGAAGATCAGATAAACGATCTAAATATAAAGATTACAAAAAATCTTCGTTGTCTAATTTGCCAAGGTCAATCAGTTTATGATTCTGATACTGAATTTGCCAATAGTGTAAAAATTTTAGTTCAAAATAAGTTGAGAGATGGTCAAAGTGAAAAAGAAATTTATTCATATTTAAAAGATAAATACGGAGAATGGATTTTATATGATCCAGAATTTAATAAAAATACCTATTTTTTATGGTTATTACCCGTATTGATGTTTTTAGTAGGAGGTGCAATAATATTCAAATTATTAATAAAAACAAAATATTAATTATATTCTGCAAATGTATTTTAAAAAAATTATTTTATTGGTTATATTTTCTTTGTGTTGTTCATACTTATCGATGGCTGATGAGAAAAAAATTGATAACAATAATACCGAATTTAATGTTTATACAGGTATGTTTGATTTTAGTGATGATAAGAAAAGATCTACTTTGGTTGGATTCCAGCATCAGAATGAAGAATTAAATAGAGATACTTTTTTAGGCAACTTGTCACCAATAACTGGTGCAATGATAACTGCAGATAATGCAACATATTTTTATACGGGTGTTCAGGCACATTATAAAATTGGTTCACTCAACTTTACACCAAGTTTTACACCCGGATATTATAATGAGGGTGATGGCAAAGATTTAGGCCATGCTTTAGAGTTTAAAAGTGAGATCCAATTGTCGCTGGAATTACCAAAAGAGAGTCAACTTGGTTTTTCTTATAACCATTTATCAAATGCAAGCTTAGGAGAGAAGAATCCTGGGGCAAATAGTTATATGTTTAATTTTCTTAAAAAGTTTTAAATAAACACAATATGATAATGAGACTAAAAGATTGTCACAACTTTGGTGATTTTAGAAAACTTGCAAAGCTGAAACTTCCATCACCAATTTTTCATTATATCGATGGCGCAGCTGATGATGAAATTACGTACGCACGAAATACAAGTGCTTTTGATGATGTTGACCTAGTTCCAAATGTTTTAAGAGGTGTTGAGAATGTTGATTTATCTACGACTATTTTTGGTAAAAAATTAGATTTACCATTTTATCTTTCACCAACTGCTTTACAAAGACTTTTTCATTATGATGGTGAAAGAGCAGTTGGAAAAGCGGCTAAAAAATTCAACACCATGTTTGGTGTCTCAGCATTAGCTACAGTTAGTGTAGAAGAAATCTCTTCCATGATTGATACCCCAAAAATGTTTCAGTTTTACTTTCATAAGGATAGAGGTTTGAATGACTCTTGTTTGGAGCGAGCGAAAGCGGCTAAGTTTGATGTAATGGCTTTGACAGTTGATACTATTACAGGTGGAAATCGTGAAAGAGATCTAAGAACTGGTTTTACTTCTCCACCTAAATTGACATTATCTAGTTTATTTAGTTTTGCGACTAAACCAATGTGGGGAATAAATTATTTAACAAAGGGTAAATTTGAATTACCACACCTTCAAGATTTTGTAAAAGAGGGCACCAGTACAAACTCTTCTATAGGAAACTATTTTTCAACGATGTTAGATCAATCTATGAATTGGAAAGATGCGGAAAAACTTTGCTCTCAATGGGGTGGGCATTTCGCACTTAAAGGAATAATGAGTGTAGAAGATGCCAAAAAGGCTGTTGATATAGGATGCACAGGAATTATGGTTTCAAATCATGGTGGAAGACAACTCGATGGATCTAGATCACCATTTGATCAGCTGGCAGAAATTGTTGATGCTGTCGGAGACAAACTTGATGTTATATGTGAAGGAGGAATTCATAGAGGAACCCACATGCTCAAAGCATTATCTCTTGGAGCAAAAGCATGTTCAGGTGGAAGACTTTATCTTTATGCGCTCGCAGCAGCCGGTCAGCCAGGCGTTGAAAGAGCTTTAGAATTATATAGATCTGAATTAATACGAGATATGAAACTGATGGGTTGTACAAAAATATCAGATCTTAATAGAAATAATTTAAGATTTAGAAAATAGTGAGTTTACAAAATTGTTACAATTTTGATGACTTTAGAAAACTTGCGAAGAAAAAATTACCTTCACCAATATTTCATTATATTGATGGTGGCGCAGATGATGAAATAACTCTTAAAAGAAATACAAAATCCTTCGATGATTGTGATTTAGTTCCTAATATTTTAGCTAGCGTTGGAAAACCAGATTTATCAACAACTATTTTTGGTAAGAAAATTGATATGCCGCTCTTTTTATCACCATGTGCCATGCAAAGACTTTATCATTATGATGGTGATAAAGCATCTGCTAGAGCTGCAGATAAATTTGGAACATTTTATAGTATGTCTACGATGGCAAATAATACAATTGAGGAAATTTCAAATATTTCTGGTGGACCAAAATTATTTCAGCTTTATGTTCACAAAGATCAATCAATCACTGATGATCTAATTGATCGTTGTAGAAGATCTGGTTTCGATGGAATGTGTTTAACGGTTGATACTTTAGTGGCAGGCAATAGAGAAAGAGATCATAGAACAGGTTTTACAACGCCTCCAAAATTAACATTACAAAGTTTAATGAGTTTTGCCCTTCATCCAAGTTGGGTATTTAACTACCTTACACACGGCAAATTTAAATTAGCAAATGTAGCTACAAAAACAGATAAGGGCACCAATATTGCAAAATCAGTTATTGAATACATTAATGAACAATACGATCCATCAATGAACTGGAAAGATGCTGAATACTGTGTGAAGAAATGGAATGGACCTTTTGCTCTTAAAGGTGTTATGTCTGTTGAAGATGCAAGAAGAGCAATCGATATAGGTTGTACAGCTATAATGATCTCAAACCATGGTGGAAGACAACTTGATGGATCCAGGTCTCCCTTTGACCAAGTAAAAGCAATTTCAGATGCTGTTGGAGATAAACTAGAAATTATTCTAGACGGAGGTGTAAGGAGGGGAACACACGTATTAAAAGCTATTGCTGCAGGTGCAAAAGCATGCAGTTTTGGGAAAATGTTTTTGTTCTCTTTGGCCGCAGGAGGTCAACAAGGTATTGAACATTTACTAAAAACTATGCACGATGAAATTAATAGAAATATGGTATTGATGGGGTGTAAGAATTTAAAAGAGTTGAATAGTTCAAAATTAATCTATAGAAAATAGAGGGGGAAAAATATGAAACTGGCTAAAAGCTTAGATAGATTAGGAACTGAATCTGCATTTACGGTTCTTGCTGAAGCAAAAAAATTGGAAGCTCAGGGAAAACCGATGATACACTTGGGATTGGGACAGCCAGATTTTAAGACTCCAAAACATGTTGTTGAAGCAGCTAAAAAAGCTCTGGACGATGGACATCATGGATATGTTATGTCAAATGGTATTCCCGAATGCCGTCAAGCAGTTACCAGGTGGATAAAAAAACGTTACAGTGTTGATGTAGACTCAGAAAGAATTCTCATTATGCCTGGTGGCAAGCCAACAATGCATTATGCAATACAATGTTTTGGTGAGCCAGGTGCAGAAATTATACATCCTACACCAGCTTTTCCAATTTACGAGTCAATGATTAACTATACAGGTTCAAAATCTGTTCCATATGATTTAACTGAAGATAAAGACCTAAAATTTAATCCTGATAAAATTTTATCTTTAATCACAGACAAGACTCGATTATTAATTTTGATTAATCCTAACAATCCAACAGGAAGCTTTGTTGAGAAAAGAGATATAGATTTTTTAGCTGATGGTCTGAAAAAACATCCCCATGTAACAATATTAAGCGACGAAATTTATAGTAGACAAATTTTTGATGATAAAGAAATGCCCTCATTTTTCCACTATCCAGAATTGAGAGAAAGATTAATAGTATTAGAGGGATGGAGTAAAGCTTATTCAATGACAGGATGGAGATTGGGTTGGAGTTTTTGGCCACAACATTTAATCGAACATGTAAATAAATTATTAATTAATAGTGTTTCCTGTGTTAATGCAGCAGCTCAATTTGCTGGTATAGCAGCACTTGATGGACCAGATGACTCAATTCATGAAATGATGGAAAAATTCACTCAAAGAAGAGATTTAATTTATAAAGGTTTAAATGATTTACCAGGGGTGGAATGCAGTTTACCTGGAGGAGCCTTTTACGCTTTTCCAAAAGTAATTGGGACTGGAATGAATGGTGCAGAATTCGCAAGGAAGGCTATGCATGAAGCTGGGGTAGCAATTGTACCTGGATCAGCTTTTGGTGAGACTTGTCAAAACTATGTAAGATTTAGTTTTGCTGCTTCTAGAGATAACATTTCTCAAGCCTTAGAAAATATAAAGAAAATGTTGACTAAATAAGCTGTATTTTTGATTTAATTTTTATTAGTATCTTCCAATGAAAGAACAAGTACAAGCAGAGTTTAAAAAAATTTTCAATGGGAGATTTTCAACAGCACAGTCTACAAGGGCTAATTATGCTAGGGGCGAGGACACTTATGATCCCGTATTGTCCAAAGCTGTTGTTTTTCCAGAGACAAATGAAGAGGTTTCAAAGATATTAAGATTATGTAATGAGCATAAAATTCCTGTAGTTCCTTTTGGAACTGGAACTTCTTTAGAAGGCAATGTTGTTGGCAATGATAAAGGAATCACAATTTCTTTAGAAAAAATGAACAGAATATTAAGTGTCAATGCAACAGATTTTGATTGTCGAGTTCAAGCCTGCGTAACTAAAGAACAGTTAAATGAATATTTAAGAGAAGATGGAGTTTTTTTTCCAATAGATCCTGGCGCAAATGCTGCGATAGGTGGGATGGCATCCACTTCTGCATCGGGCACTATGGCAGTAAAATATGGTACCATGAAAACTGTTATTACTGGACTTACAGTTGTTCTGCCTAATGGGGATATTATTAAAACTGGAGGTAGAACCAAAAAAACCTCAGCGGGCTATAATTTAACCAATCTTTTTATTGGCTCTGAGGGCACTTTAGGAATAATTACAGAAATTCAATTACGATTATCACCAGTTCCCGAAAGCATTATGAGCGCTGTTTGTCATTTCCCTTCTTTAGAGAAAGCAGTTTTAACCGCTCAACAAGTAATTCAGTATGGAGTGCCTATTGCAAGAATTGAGATGTTAAATAAAGAGCAAATGGAAATTAGTATTAATTATTCAAAATTGAGGGACTTTGAGTCTGTACCAACTTTATTTTTTGAATTTCATGGTTCAGAGACATCTAATCAAGAAAATATAAAGATAGTTGAAGAAATAAGTAAAGATAATAATGGAAGCTCATTTAAATGGGCAAAAGATTTAGAGGAAAGAAACAAACTTTGGCAGGCAAGATGGGATGTTTATTATTCTGTTAAAGCTTTAATAAATAATGGCAGGGTGTATTCAACGGATGTATGTTTGCCAATTTCGAATATAACTGAATGTGTAAATTATGCTGAAGAACAGTCAAAGAAATTAGGTCTCAGAGCTCCTATGGTAGGTCATTTAGGGGATGGAAATTTTCATGTAATTTTACCTTACGATCCAAAGGAAGAGGGAACATATGATAAAATTAGAGATTTTAGCGATCTATTAATAAAAAAAACTCTAGAATTAAATGGTACAATAACAGGCGAGCATGGAGTAGGGTTACATAAAAAATCTTACTTATTACAAGAACATGGTGACTGTATTCCATTAATGAAAATTATAAAAAAAAGTATTGACCAAAATAATATAATGAATCCAGGTAAGATATTTGATTAAAATTAAAAAAAATGAAAAAAATTTTGGTTACTAGAAGATTGTTAAGATCTTGTGAGGATAAAGCTGAAATGAGTTTTAATGCAATTTTAAATTCAAATGATGAACTTTACTCTCAAAAAAAAATTATTGAACTAAGTAATGGTTGTGATGGCATATTGTCGTCTTTAACTGACAAACTTGATTCCGATACTATAAATAAGCTTCCAGAAACCATAAAGATCATTTCAAATTTTGCAGTTGGCTTTGGAAATATTGATTTAGATGCTGCAAAAAAAAGAGATATAATTGTAACTAATACTCCTGATGTACTAACTGATGCAACAGCAGAAATTGGAGTTCTTTTAATTTTAGGCGCTTGTAGAAGAGCATCAGAGGGGATCGAGAGCGCAAGACAAGGTGGCTGGAAGTGGTCAGCCGATTATTTAATTGGGAGACAACTTACTGGAACAAAATTGGGTATTTTAGGAATGGGAAGAATAGGACAAAAAATTGCTAAAGTAGCAAAATCTTTGGGCATGATTATTCATTATCATAATAGATCTCAATTAAGTGATGAAAAAGAAGATGGGGCAATATATCATAAAAATTTAAAAGATTTTCTTAAAGAATGTCAGGTATTATCAATTTGTTGTCCTGCATCAAAAGAAACTATCGATATGATTAATAAGGAAACCATTGAATATTTACCTAAAGGTGCAATAGTCACTAATGTTGCAAGAGGTGACATTGTTGATGATAATGCATTGATAGATGCTTTAAATAGAAGAAAAGTTTATGCAGTTGGTTTAGATGTTTATAAAAACGAGCCAAATTTAAATCCAGGTTACTTAAATCATAAAAGTGCTTTTATTTTACCCCATCTAGGAAGTGCCACTAAAGAAACACGTACGGCTATGGCAAATTTAGCAATAGATAATATTGATGAATTTTTCAAAACAGGAAATTGTGTAAATAAAGTTAATTAATTCTACTCAGGATTGAATATAATTCAACTTATGCGACATCTACACCTTTTTTTAGAAAGACTCTAATCCAATTATGTGCTTAAATTATTGTGGTTAATTAACTAGTAGGAGAAATAATGACTAAAGAAAACAAATCATTGAAGATTAAAACATCTTCAAGACGTAAGTTCTTTAAAACTGCTGCGAAGGCAAGTGCCGTAGCTGCAGCCGCGGTAGCAATGCCAAACATAGCAACTGCTGGCGGTCATAAAACTTTAAAGATGCAAGCTGCATGGCCAAGTGGAGCAAACATCTTTTTTGAAATGGCCGGTGACTACTGCAAAATGGTAGATGAGATGTCTGGAGGTACACTTAAGATTGATCTTCAACCAGTTGGAGCAGTCGTAAAGACTTCAGAAATCGGACAAGCAGTAAGTTCTGGTGTAGTAGATATGGGTCACTGGGTGACTGCATATTGGTATGGTAAAAATCCAGCTGCATCACTATTTGGAACTGGTCCTTCATACGGTATGTCATCTCAAGAAGTTATGGGATGGATGGAGTATGGTGGAGGAAGAAAATTGTATGATGAAACACTTGCAAAAGTAGGTTTCGATTACATTGGTTTTTTCCACATGCCTATGCCAGCACAGCCATTTGGTTGGTTCAAAAAGAACGTAACAAAGGTATCTGATGTTAAAGGTATGAAGTACAGAACAGTTGGTCTAGCGACTAACGTTTTGACTGCAATGGGAATGGTAGTTAGACAATTACCAGGTGGTGAAATTCAGCCAGCCATGAAAACTGGTTTGATAGAAGCTGCTGAGTTTAACAACCCGACTTCAGACTCTCAATTTGGTATGCAAGACGTTTCTAAGCATTATCACTTAGGAAGCTTCCACCAATCTCAAGAGATGTTTGAGATTCCAGTTAACAAAAAAACATATAACAGTTTATCACCAGCGCACCAAGCGATATTGAAAAATGCTGCTTATGCTGCAAACAGTGATAACTACTTTAAAGCTTTAGTAAGATACTCAGCTGACTTGGCTAAGTTGATGAATGAGCATAAAGTAAATGTTTACCAAACTTCAGATGAGATTTTGGCTCAACAATTAAAAGGTTGGGACAAAGTAATTGGTGACTTTAACAAGAAAGATCCTTTCTTTAAGAAAGTTGTTGATTCTCAAAAATCTTATGCGAAGAGAGTAATGAAGTACTTGCTGATGAATCAGCCTAATTACAAACTTGCATATGAAAATGAGTTTGGTCCAATAGCAAAAGTTAAGATATAATTAACTTTTACAAATTTTAATGAGGGGGCTTCGGCCCCCTTTTTTATTTGATTAATTTAGAGCAATTCAATAAGATTCTATATTTATGATAAGAGCTTACATAAAATTTGCCGATCGTTTGAGTGTCTCAATGGGTAAGGCATTCTCTTGGTGTATAGTAATTTTGATGGGCGGAACATGCTATGAAGTTTTTATGGCGTATGCTTTGAATGCCCCAACATTATGGAATTTTGATTTTAGTCTTCAGATGTATGGCGCAATTTTTATGATGGCAGGAGCTTATACTTTATGCACCGAAGCACATGTTAGGGGAGATGTTATATACAGATTATTTTCTCAGAGAACGCAAGCCTGGATAGATGTTGTTTTATATTTTATTTTCTTCTTCCCTGGCGTTCTTGCTTTAGCTTTTTATGGTTATGAATATGCAGCATTAGCATGGAAAATTAAAGAAACAAGTTGGAATAGTCCTGCACAAATTCAAATTTATATGGCAAAATCCTTAATACCATTATCTGGAGCACTTTTAACACTCCAAGGAATTGGGGAGGTATTTAGATGTATCATTTGTATTCAAACAGGTAGTTGGCCTGAAAGAGGAACAGAGCGTGATGCTGAGGAAACTGAAAAAGTATTAATGAGAACTTCACAACAAGGAAACAAAGAAGATGTTATTTAGTTTAACAAATCCAGAAGTAGCAATCATGATGATGGGGATATTTTTATTTGCCGTCCTATTAGGTTTTCCAATTGCTTTCACGTTAATGGCAATGGGTTTAGGTTTTGGATACTACGCTTATTTTGATCCAACCAAGATGGAGCATCTGTTTGATAACAGGATATTTCAACTCTTTGTTCAAAATACCTATACTGTAATGGATAATAATGTTTTGACCGCAGTCCCCCTCTTTTTATTTATGGGATATTTAGTTGAAAGAGCCGGAATTGTTGCAAAATTGTTTTTTGCAATAAGATTAGCATCTCACAAACTTCCAGCTTCAATGGCAGTTGCTGCATTAATTACTTGTGCACTATTTTCAACCGCAACAGGTATCATAGGAGCAGTGGTAACGTTAATGGGTCTTCTTGCTTGGCCAGCAATGATTAAAGCTGGTTATGATAAAAAATTTGCATCTGGAATTATTTGTTCAGGTGGATGTTTAGGAATTTTAATTCCACCTAGCATTATGTTGATTGTCTATTCTGTTATTGCTCAATTGTCGCCATTACGTTTATTTGCAGCTGCAATTTTCCCAGGTTTAATGTTGGCAGGACTTTATATCGGCTATGCAATATTTAGGGCTTGGATGAATCCTTCGATAGCTCCAAAACCTGCAGCAGAAGAGATACCCCCTACTGCGGTAATTATGAAAGAAGTTTTGGTTTCTTTCTTACCGTTATTTTCTTTAATAATCCTAGTTTTAGGAACAATACTTGCAGGTATAGCAACTCCGGCAGAGGCAGCCGCTGTTGGTGCATTTGGTTCATTAGTGCTCTCATATTTTTATAAAACTCTTAAATGGAAAAATTTTAAAGAGTCAGTTTTTCTTACAGCAAAAACAACAGCTATGATCATGTGGTTATTTATTGGATCTTGGACTTTTGCTTCAGTATTTTCATACTTAGGTGGCCATGAAGTTTTTGAGCATTTTTTTAAATCTTTAAATTTACAACCTTGGCAGTTTTTAGTTATTACCCAATTAATTATATTTTTATTAGGCTGGCCTCTTGAATGGACCGAGATATTAATTATATTTGTGCCAATATTTTTACCATTAGTTGAATTTTTTGGTGTTAACCCATATTTTTTTGCAATGCTAATCGCTTTAAACTTACAAACCTCATTTTTGACACCCCCCATGGCCATGTCAGCATATTATTTAAAAGGTGTTCAATCAAAGAACGTTGAACTTATGCAAATTTTTGGAGGAATAATGCCATTTTTAGGTATTGTAATTTTAGCGATGGTTCTAATGTATCTATTCCCAGGAATAGCACTTTGGTTACCAGAGACATTATTTGCAAATTAATTTTGAATGACAGATATATTTTCTTTAAGTCTCGAGGAATTAGCAAAAAAAATAAAAGATGCTCAACTTACATCAGTCGAAGTTTGTGAAAAATATATTGAGAGAATAAATAAGTTTGAAAAAGATATAAAAGCTTGGGCACATTTTGATAAAAAAGTTTTATTAGAAAAAGCAACTGAAGCTGATGACCATAGAAGATCAGGAAAACCAGTAGGACCACTGCACGGAGTACCTATAGCAGTGAAAGATATCATAGGAACTGTTGATATGCCTACTGAATGTGGAACTGTAATTAGAAAAGGAAAATCCTATTCTCAAAATGCTGAAATAATTGACTTACTTCATGCATCAGGTGCAATTGTAATGGGTAAAACAACAACTTCAGAGCTTGCTTATTTAGGGCCTCCAGCGACAACTAATCCTCACGATAAAAATAGAACACCAGGTGGTTCATCAAGTGGGTCAGCGGCTTCAGTTGCTTCTTTTATGGCCCCAGCTTCTATTGGCTCTCAAACAGGAGGGTCCGTTGTCAGACCAGCATCTTATTGCGGTGTTGTTGGCTACAAGCCAAGTTATGGACTTATTTCAAGAAATGGTGTTTTAAGAACATCATACAGCCTAGATCAAATCGGCATGTTCGGTCGTAAAGTTGAGGATGTAGCAATGTTAGCAAAAGTTCTAATTAAGAAAGATAAATATGATCCAGCTACAATTCATTTTTCTACAGAAAATATTTTGTCCGAAACAAAGAAAGGTCCTATTTTTGAACCTAAATTTATTTTTTATAAAACTGATCATTGGAAAATAATTGATAAAAAATCTCGAGAGTCTTTTGAATATTTTATAAAATCTTTTAAAAAAAATATTGAGATATTTGATACTCCCTCATACTTTAAAGATATACACAAGTATCATCAAATTATTCATGAAACAGATTTGGCTAATAATTTCTCTATTTATTTTAAAAAATTTAAAAAGAAACTTTCAAAGTATATGCAAGACGCTATTTCTAATGGAAATAAGTATACCGCAAAAGAGTATGCTGAAGCAATTGACTTTATGAAAAGAAGTTATGAATCTTACGAGGAAGTGTTTGAAGATTATCACGGAGTGCTATCTCCATCTAGTCCAGGCGTAGCGCCTAAAGGACTGAAAAGTACTGGAACCGCAGAATTTAATAAAGTTTGGTCTTATCTAGGCACACCATGTATTTCATTGCCTTTACTTGAGGGTGAAAATAATTTACCATTAGGAGTTCAATTAATTGGTAATAAATATGATGATCATAGGTTTTTAGGTGTTGCCAATTGGTTAGAAAAGGAGTGTCAAGAATAAGTGTATGAATAAAATTACTACAATAATAGGTTTATCGTTTGCTGTTTTCTTTTTAATCGGTCTAGCAACCACTCTTACCAGATCAATGATGATTGGATTTTTAGATGTAATACCTGTTTATCTGTTAATGGGCGCTGCTATCGTAATGATGATTTACGAAGCCTTTTTTGATAAAAGTTAACTTTTACAAAAATTGAGAAATCTTAACGTTAATATTTTTCCGCTTTCTCTCTTATTTATTCAACCAATTTTTATGGCCAGCAACTTAGTAGTAGCTCGGGGAGGTGTAGAATTTGTACCACCTATTTCATTAGCTTTTTGGAGATGGACACTGGTTTTTTTACT
The DNA here is from genome assembly GCA_902518185.1 of uncultured Pelagibacteraceae bacterium. Taxonomy (GTDB): domain Bacteria; phylum Pseudomonadota; class Alphaproteobacteria; order Pelagibacterales; family Pelagibacteraceae; genus Pelagibacter. The sequence continues at coordinate 26,220 of CABYFG010000006.1, forward strand.
ATTATTCCCATTCACATATGTAAGCTTAAAAAAAAATTTTAAAATTATTAAGAAAGAATACAAAAAATTATTTTTTTTAGGGTCCATGGGTTGTGGTGTTTGTGGCGCTTTCCCTTTTTTAGCTGGCGAAACTACAACAGTAACAAATATGGGAATTATATACACGTCATCTCCTGTATTTATAATTTTGATTTCATATTTTTTCTTTAATGAAAGGATTAATTTTACCAAAATAATTGGATTGATTGCATGTTTAATAGGGGTGTTCACGATTATAGTTAAAGGCAATTTAAAATTTTTAATTAATTTAGAATTCACAATTGGTGATTTATGGATGTTAGCTGCTGCAATAGGATGGGCCCTATATTCTATTTATTTATTTTATTGGAATTCCAAACTTAAAATTTTTGAGAGATTTACTTTAATATCATTTTTTGGAGCATTAAGTTTACTACCCTTTTATATTGGTGAGGAAATATTCTATAAACAAACATATTTTGTATCTGAATTTTACTTATGGGTAACCTTTGCAGCTGTTTCACCTGGAATAATTGCTTTTACTCTCTATACAATTGCTCAAAAAAAATTAGGTGCATCTTTAACAGGGTTTACACTTTACGTATTTACAGTTTATGGTGCAATCTATGGATACTTTTTATTTGATGAAAAATTTGAAAATTATCATTTCATTGGAACAATTTTAGTATTTTTTGGAATATACTTTGCGAAAAAAAATAATGTTAAAAAAGTTTAAGGATAATTTGTTCTCATTTTTACAAATAATTATTGTAGTTTATATTTTAGTTTTGGTTTTTTTATATTTCTATCAGAGAAATTTATTGTACCACCCAAATGAAAATAATTACTCTAATGATCAGATATCTGTATCAATTAGAAAGGTGAAAATAAAAACCTCAGACAATATTGATTTATTAGGCTGGTATCATGAAAAAGATTTAAAGAAATATAAAACTATTGTTTATTTTCATGGAAACGCAGGTTCTTTAGAAAATAGAATTCATAAGTTAAACCATTTTAGCGAGATGGATGTTAACTTTTTAATAATTGCTTGGAGAGGCTTTAGTGGCAACAAAGGCAAACCCACTGAGCAAGGCTTGTACGAAGATGGAAGGAGTGCAATTAATTGGTTAAAAAATAAGGGTCTCAAAGAAGAAGATATAATACTTTATGGAGAGTCTTTAGGAACTGGTATTGCAACAGAACTATCTCAAAATAAAAATTTTGCTGGTGTTATACTGGAGACACCATTTACATCAATGGTCGATGCTGCAAAAAAATTTTATCCCTATATACCTGTTGGTCTATTACTAAAAGATAAATATAACAATAAACATAAGATAAAAAATATTTTTTCTCCAATTTTAATAATGCACGGAGAGGTTGACCAAATAGTTCCTTTTGAAATGGGAAAAAGAATTTTTGAAATTTCAAATCAACCTAAATATTCCCACTTTACTAAAAATGACGATCATATGATGGAATATGATGAAAATCTTTTAAAAGCACTTAAAACTTTTATCAAAAGTTTAAATTAAGCCATAATCTTAACAAAGATAACTCAAAATTTTTTCTTATCATCAAATCATGAAAAAAATTTATTTATTCATATTAATATATTTGATTTCCCTTAATTATTGTTTAGCCAAAGATAAATCTTTAAGTCCTGATGACCTTTTTTTTATTGATTATATGAAATCTCATAATAAGGAGTTTACATTGTATTTTAAAGGTAGAGAAAAATCAGTATTAACTAGAGGAGAAGAAGGCAATTACATTAATGATTTTCCTAGGGATCTTTATATTTATAATTACACAACAAAATTATCATCACCTTTAATTTCTTACGAATGGTTTCCACATCAAGCAAAATACTTTCTCCAAGAATATGATTTTCCAGTTTTTCCAGATGACTTTGCATATTATCTCTTAAAAGATGATCAAACTTTAATTATGGTAAGTGCGATTAAAAGTATTAACGCAAATTTTAAATTTGATATTTCAAAAAAAAAGTTAGAAGTTTACCCAACCAATGGTAAATTTGATTTTATAATCTCCTCTTTTTCAAAAGATTGTGGATATTATAAATTTAAAGAAAATTATAAATGTAATATTTATAAACCACTTATTTCTAGTAATTTAATTAATTAATCTGAGCAAAGACTTTTTTAGATAAGCAACTAAGTTATTAATTATTAGTTTTTTTATTAAAGTTTTTATTTTAAATTTTTACTGATTTGATCAGCCATAAAATCATAACCTTTAATATTAAAATGTGTAGGTAAATTATAATGAAAGAAATTGAGAGGTTCTCTAGTATTATGAAATAATATTGAACCATCAATAAATTTAAAATCATATTTAATTGCAGTTTTCTTTACTAAATTTTTTAAATTGTTTAATTGATCAAGCTGAGGATGATTAATCTTTTTATAAGCTAATCTCGTATATTTAGGGATATAAAAGATTATTTTATCTTTGATTTTTTTTTCATTAATAAAAAAAACCAAATCTTTAACGGTGTTATCGTAAATTTTTTCATCCTCTAATAAATTTGGGTATTTTTTGATATATTTTATAAGCGTACCAAAACCTCTTAAAAAATTTGAAAAGAAAATTTTTACTTTTAAAATAGTTAGGTTAACCTCAGGTTTATAATTAACTTCAATCATTTTATCATTTTCTTTTCTTTTGAATTCAAAATTGATAATTCTATTATAATTTTTATTAAGGTCCTCATGGTCATTGCCCTCGTAGAATAACCAAATTAATGTATCAAATTTTGTATTATTTTTATTTATAAGTTCTTTAAGAAGTTCTTTTTGATAGTATGGACCAGTTCCACCAACAGAGATATTCAAAATTTTATCATTTTTTAATTTTTTACCTAATTTAGATGTTAAATCATTCGGCTCGTTAATACAGCTTGATACACCAAAAGAGTCTCCAAGAATTATAATATCTGTATTATAAAATAAATCCTCATTATTATTTCTAAATCCAAAATTATCTTGTTTGTATGCTAAATTATGAAAACCATCTTCGCTATGCCCACATGGATCCACATAATAATCTTTATCAAAAAATATCTTATTTTTTTCTTTAAATTTTTCATCTTTTAAAATAAATACCGCATCCGAGATATTAATTTTGAATGTTGAAAATAATGGTACTCCACCCAAAAAAAAATTTAGTAAACCAAAAAATAAACTTAATATCAAAAAAATAGTCATTATTGAAAATATAAAATTCTTAAACATTAATTTGAATTCCTCTCTAATAATTATTATGAGTAAAGGCTTCAGCAAATTGTTCAGCTTTAAATAACTGTAAATCATCCTCTTTTTCACCAAGGCCTAATGCTATAATAGGAAGCTGATATTTTTTTGCGATTGCTAGGAGGATACCTCCTTTGGCTGTTCCATCTAATTTTGTCATTACTATGCCTGTTATTGGAATGATCTGATTAAACTCTTCAACTTGATTTATTACATTTTGCCCTGAAGTTGCATCTAAAACTAAAATCACATCATGAGGTGCTTTAGGATCAATTTTTTTTGTTACATTAGCTATCTTCTTAAATTCTTGCATTAAATTTTTTTTATTTTGAAGTCTACCTGCTGTATCAATCAAAACTTGATCAAAATTATTCTTAACGGCTTCATCAACAGCTTTATATGCAACTGATGCTGGATCAGAGCCTTGTGAAGATTTAATAATTTGAACATCAATCTTACTTGCCCAATTTTCTAGTTGTTCAATTGCAGCAGCTCTGAAAGTATCTGACGCAGCAAACATTACTTTATTTCCGTTTGTTTTTAAGATTTTTCCAATTTTACCAATACTAGTTGTCTTACCAACGCCGTTTACACCTGAAATTAAAGTTGCATTAAGACTCTTTTTCTTCTCAAAAAAAGAATTTTTTTCTAATGGTTTCATTAATGAAATAATATATTCTTTTAAAATAAGATTTATTTCGCTAGTTAAATCTTTATTTGGATCAATTTTTTTTTTTGAAATAATTTCTTTAACCTCTGATGCTGCCTCCACCCCAACATCGGATTGAATAAGAAATTCCTCAATTTCATTTAACTTTTCATCATCGATCTCTCTTTTTACAACTATTTCTCTAAGACCAGATGTTAAAGCAGTAGCACTTTTTTTAAAACCTATTTTGAATTTATCAAAAATTCCCATTATAATTTTATTTCTATTTCTTTTATATTTGAAACAGGCCCTTTCATATGAATTGAATTTGTCTCATCAATAAAAATTGTTAATTTTCCATTAGTAAACTCAATTTCTGTTTTGTTCTCAATTAGATTTTTTAATTTAGCAGCAAATGCAGTCGCACATGCTGCAGTTCCACACGCTTTTGTTAGGCCAGTACCCCTTTCCCAAACCTTAACTCTTATTAAATTTTTATTAATTACCTGAGCTAATGTTACGTTACATTTTTCAGGAAAAATTTTATAATTCTCAATCTTAGGACCAATTTTTTGTATATTGAAATTATCAATTTTATTGACAAAAAAAATAATATGTGGGTTTCCAACATTAACAGCTGTTCCACCTAAATGACTCTTACCATTCACATCGTTAATCTTAATGTTGAGATTTTTTGTATCTAAATTTTCTGACAGGGGTATCTCATCCCAGTTTATTTTAGCTTTTCCTATTTCTGTTGTAACAATATTATTTTCTAATATATTCGATTTAAGGTTTCTGGATAAAGTTTTTAAAAATACTGTCTTTTTATCAGTTTCTTTTGATATTAGATCTGCAACACATCTAGTCCCATTTCCACATGCCCCAGACTCTCCACCATCAGAATTGAAAAATTTTAAGTACGCATCAGCCTCTTTATCTGGTTTTATTAATATCAATTGATCACAACCAATAAAATTTCTGTCACAAATTTTGATAATTTGTTCTTTTGATAAATTTGTTGTTTTTTGCCTATTATCAATGATAACAAAATCATTACCCAACCCATCCATTTTAAAAGCTTTAATAAACATATAATAAGTATTTAACTTATTTATTGACTTTTTGAACCTCTATTATAGTTTGAGCCAGTTTCCGCAAAAACATTAATTTGCGGTGTCTTTGGAAACAAAGAGATCGACACTAGTCTGCGAGGGTTCGCCCACTAGTGCGATTACTGCTGCATGTAATAAATATGTTTGAAAAACTAACAAATAAATTTGAGGAAGTCTTTTCCTCTTTAAAAAAAGCGCCCTCTCTTGATGAAAATCAAGTTGATGAAGGATTAAGATCCATTAGACAAGCCTTATTAGAAGCAGACGTATCTCTAGATGTTGTAAAAAGTTTTATAGAAAGAGTAAAACCAAAAGCTTTAGGCCAAGAAATCTTAAGATCAACATCGCCAGGGGATATGGTTGTAAAAATTGTTCATGATGAGTTAAAAAATTTCTTGGGTGAAAAAAATAACGAGGTAAATCTCAGTGCAGTTCCTCCAGTATCTATGATGTTGGTTGGGTTACAAGGTTCTGGTAAAACAACAACCACTGCAAAGTTAGCCAGATATTTGGAAAACACAAAAAAAAAGAAAGTTATGATGGTCAGCCTCGATATTTATAGGCCAGCTGCTCAAGAGCAATTGAGATCTCTAGGTGAGCAAAATAACATATTCACATTACCAATAGTTGACGGACAACAACCAATAGAAATATGTCAAAGAGCTACAAACGCGGCTAACTTGAATGGATCTGATGTCATATTGTTTGATACTGCAGGCAGAACTCAAATAGATTTACAAATGATGAGTGAAATAAGACAAATTCAAAATACCATAAATCCAGCAGAGATATTTTTAGTAGCAGACTCTCTCACTGGTCAAGTGGCAGCTTCTGTGGCTAAAGAATTTAAAAATACATTGGAATTATCAGGTATTATATTAACTCGAGCAGATGGTGATGCAAGGGGTGGAGCAGCAGTAAGCATGAAGTTTGTTTCACAAGTCCCAATCAAGTTTCTTGGTGTTGGTGAAAAAATTGAAAATCTCGAAGTTTTTCATCCTGACAGAATTGCTAATAGAATTCTTGGAATGGGAGATATTGTCTCTCTAGTTGAGAAAGCTGCCCAGGATTTAGGTGAAGAGAACATAAAAAAGGCTGAGGAGAATTTAAAAAAAGGACAGTTCTCTCTAAACGATTATTTAGCACAACTTAGACAAATGAAGAGGCTCGGGGGTATAGAGGGAGTAATGTCTTTTATGCCAGGGGTCTCAAAAGTTAAGTCTCAAATGGACGCCGCAGGTATTGATGAGAGCATAATTAAAAAGAATGAGGCCATAATTTTATCAATGACTAACAAGGAAAGAGAAAATCCAAAAATAATAGATGGCTCAAGAAAAAAAAGAATTGCTAATGGTTCAGGTACAGATCCAGCCACTATCAATAAATTGTTAAAACAATTTAAAATGATGTCTGAAATGATGAAAAAAATGTCTAAAGGAAATCTGAAGGGTATGACTGATAAAGGTATTCCTCCAGAGCTATTAAATCAGTTGAAATAATGAAAGGAAAAATATGTTAAAACTAAGATTATCAAGGGGAGGCACTAAGAAAAGACCTGTCTACAGGGTTGTTGTCGCTGATAGCCGTTTTTCAAGGGATGGCAGATTTATTGAAAAAGTTGGTTTTTTTAACCCGCTATTACCAAAAGAAAAAAAAGAAAGAATTGGATTAGAGGCTGAGAGGATAAAATATTGGTTGGGTCAAGGTGCACAACCCACAACAAGAGTAGCTAGAATTTTAGGTGAGAATGAATTAATGCCTATGCCTGCTAATGGTAATAATCCTCAGAAAGCAATTCCAAAAAAAGATAGAAAAAAAGAAGGCTCAGAGGAAGCTCCAAAAGCAGAAGCTCCAAAAGCAGATGCTAAAAAAGAGGAAGCTCCAAAAGCAGAAGCTAAAAAAGAGGAAGCTCCAAAAGCAGAAGCTCCAAAAGCAGAAGCTAAAAAAGAGGAAAAGAAATAAACTGAAGGCTATCAATGTTGCAAGCTCAAGTATTTACACTTTATCCAGATATATTTCCTGGACCTTTAGCTAAAGGACTTTACGGGAAAGCAATGTCTAAAAAATTGTGGAGTTTGAACGTGGTAAATATAAGAGATGCAGCAACAGATAAACACAAAACAGTTGATGATACTCCTTATGGTGGTGGAACAGGCATGTTATTGAAACCAGACATCTTGGCAAATTCTATCGATCAAAACGTAAATAAAGGAGAAAGGATTTTGTATCTTTCACCAAAAGGAAAAGTATTTAATCAAAAACTTGCTCAAGATCTATCATTAGAAAAATCTTTTTCTTTAATTTGTGGTCATTTTGAAGGAGTTGATGAGAGAGTATTATCTACAAGAAATATTGAAGAGATAAGTATAGGAGACTATGTATTGTCCGGTGGAGAAACTGCTGCGCTTGTTGTGATTGATAGTGTATTAAGACTGTTGCCTGGTGTTTTAGGGAATGATAAATCAGCTTCAGAAGAAACATTTGAAAATGGCCTTTTGGAGTATCCACAATATACAAAACCCCAGATTTGGGAGGAAAAATCAGTTCCAGAGGTGTTATTATCTGGTGATCATGCTAAAATTAAAGACTGGCGTTTGTCTCAATCAGAGGCTATAACTCGCGACCGAAGACCAGATTTGTGGCATAAATATAAGAAGAATTAATTTGATAAATATTAAAATGAAAACAATTGAAGAAATAAACCATAACAACGTTAAAAAAATTCTTTCAGAAAAAAAGATTCCTGATTTTTTTCCTGGCGATGTTGTAAAAGTTGGTGTTAGAATTACCGAAGGAAAGAAAGAGAGAATTCAATATTTCGAAGGTGTTTGTATAGCTAAAAAAAGTAGAGATATTAATTCGTCTTTTACTGTAAGAAAAATATCTTTTGGAGAAGGTGTAGAAAGAACTTTTCCATTGTACGGAACTGTAATCGACTCAATCAAAGTAATTCGTTCAGGAAAGGTAAGAAGAGCAAAACTTTATTATTTAAGAGATAGAACTGGTAAATCTGCAAGGATTGCTGAAAAGATTAGAAAAAAAATTGGTATTGATATTGACGTTAAGCCCGAGACTGTTACCGAGGAGAATTTAGCACCAGTTGAAAAAGAAAATGCTCCAGAGTCTGTAAAAGAGGCCACTTCTACAGCTGAGCTTGAAAAAGACGAAGCTCCAAAGTCAGAAATGAAGAAAGAAGCCCCTAAGGCTGAAGCTAAAACTGAAAAAAAACTTGAAAATTTACAAGAAAAAAAATAATTTTTTTCTAAATGCCCAATACTCTTTACGATAAAATTTGGAACGAACACTTGGTTCATCAGCAAGAAGATGGAACAGCGTTATTGTTTGTAGACAGACATTTAGTCCATGAAGTCACTAGTCCACAAGCCTTTGAAGGATTAAGAAATTCTAAACGTAAGGTAAGACACCCAAAATTAACATTAGCAGTTGCAGATCATAATGTTCCGACAACTGATAGGTCAAAGGGTATTTCAGATAATGAATCTAAAATTCAAGTAGAAACCTTAGAGGCAAATTGTAAAGAATTCGGCATTAAACTTTTTGGAATGGATGATAAAAGACAAGGAATTGTTCATGTTACTGGTCCTGAACAGGGCTTTACTCAACCAGGTACGGTTATTGTATGTGGCGATAGTCATACTGCAACACATGGAGCATTTGGAGCTTTGGCATTTGGTATTGGGACCTCAGAGGTAGAGCATGTTTTGGCAACTCAAACATTAGTTCAAAAGAAAGCAAAGAATTTTAGAATTAACGTCAACGGTAAACTTCCGTTAGGTGTTACATCGAAAGATGTAATTCTTCAAATTATAGGAAAAATTGGTACTGCTGGAGGAACAGGATGTGTAATTGAATATGCAGGTGATCTAATTAAATCTTTAAGTGTTGAGAATAGAATGACAATTTGCAATATGACGATTGAAGGAGGAGCAAGAGCAGGATTAATAGCTCCAGACGAAAAAATATTTAAATATTTAGAAGGCAGGCCAATGTCTCCCAAAGGAAATGATTGGGATAAAGCTTTAGAAAATTGGAAAAATTTAAATACTGATGAGGGTGCCACGTTTGATAAAGAAGTAAACTTAACTGCTAGTGAAATTTCACCAATGATTACATGGGGAACATCACCTCAAGATGTTATTACAATAGACGAAAAAGTACCAAATCCAAATAATGAGAAAGACGAGGATAGAAAAAATTCTTTAGAGAGAGCATTAAATTATATGGGTTTGAAACCAGATATGGCGGCTAAAGACATCAAAATTGACAAAGTTTTCATTGGAAGCTGCACTAATGGTAGAATTGAGGACTTAAGAGAAGCTGCAAAAATCTTAAAAGATAAAAAAATTGCATCTCATGTTCATGCCATGGTTGTCCCTGGTTCAGGGTTGGTTAAAGAACAAGCAGAGCAAGAGGGATTAGATAAAATTTTTGTAAAGTCTGGATTTGAATGGAGAGAGCCAGGATGTTCAATGTGTTTAGCAATGAACGCAGATAAATTAAAACCAGAGGAGAGATGTGCTTCAACATCAAATAGAAATTTTGAAGGTAGACAAGGCAGAGGTGGAAGAACTCATTTAGTGAGCCCGGGTATGGCTGCAGCAGCAGCAATTTCTGGAAACCTTGATGATGTAAGGAAATATCAAAATTAATATGCAAAAGTTTAACACTTTAAAAAGTATACCAGCATATCTGCCAATAGTTAATATTGATACAGATATGATCATTCCAAAACAATTTTTAAAAACGATTAAAAGAACTGGGTTGGGCAAAAATTTATTTTTCGAAATGAGATATGATGACAATGGCAAAGAAATAAATGATTTTGTTTTGAATAAAGATCCTTACATAAATTCAAAAATTTTAATCGCTGGAAAAAATTTTGGATGTGGCTCTTCAAGAGAACACGCTCCATGGGCATTATTAGATTTCGGCATTACTTGTGTGATTAGCTCAAGTTTTGCTGATATTTTTTATAACAATTGTTTTAAAAACGGAATCTTACCGATAATTTTAGATGATGATAAAATCAAAGAGTTATCAGAATACGCAAAAAGGAAAGAGGAAATTTTCATAGATCTTAATGAGGAGAAAGTCATTTTTGGAAACAATGAGACAAAATTTAAAGTAGACTCATTTAAAAAAAAGTGTTTATTAGAAGGCTTAGACGATATAGCTCTATCACTAAAAAAATCTAATAAAATTGAAATTTTTGAAAAAGCTTTAAAAGCTAAGAAGCCTTGGGTATTTAATGATTAAAGTTAAAAAAAGAAAAGTATTATTGCTCCCAGGTGATGGAATTGGTCCTGAAGTTACTGCGGAAGTTAAAAAAGTAATCAATTGGTTTAACGATAAAAAATCTTTAGATTTTGAAATTGACGAGGATTTGGCAGGCGGATGTTCATACGATAAACATGGAACCCCAATAACAGATGAAGTTTTTTATAAGGCTTTAGAAAGTGCTGTAATTATGTTAGGCGCTGTCGGGGGTCCAAAATGGGATGGTGTAGAATTTTCTAAGAAACCTGAAAGAGCACTTTTAAAATTAAGAAAAGAGTTAAAACTTTTTGCAAATTTAAGACCAGCAATATGTTTTGAACAATTAGTTGATGCCTCAACTTTAAAATCAGAAATTGTTTCAGGATTAAATATTATGATTGTAAGAGAATTGACTGGAGGAATATATTTTGGCGAACCTAGGGGAATTAAGCCAATAGAGAATGGTGAGAGAAAAGGAATAAATACTCACACTTATACAAGCAATGAGATAATAAGAGTGGCTAGAGTTGCTTTTGATTTAGCCAAAAAAAGATCTAACAAAGTAACTTCTTGCGAAAAATCAAATGTTATGGAAGCTGGACAACTTTGGAAAGAGGAAGTTCAGGCACTTCACGATAAAGAATATAAAGATGTAGAGTTAAGTCATATGCTTGCAGACAATTGTGCTATGCAATTGCTCAGAAATCCTAAACAATTTGATGTTATTGTGACAGATAATTTATTTGGTGACATGTTATCTGATCAAGCTTCAATGTTAACTGGATCATTAGGTCTTTTGCCATCTGCCTCGTTAGGAGCAAAAAATAAAGAAGGAGAGATGAGAGCAATGTATGAACCAATTCATGGATCAGCTCCAGATATAGCAGGCAAAGGTGTAGCAAATCCGATTGCGACTATACTAAGTTTTGCAATGGCTTTGAGGTACTCTTTGGACTTAGATAAAGAGGCAGAATCCCTTGAAAGTGCTGTTCAGAGTGTATTAAATGATGGATTAAGAACTAAAGATATTTTATCTAAGGGAATGAAAGAGATATCAACGTCACAAATGGGTGATGCGATTATTTCAAAATTGCAATAATTAATTATTTATTTTAAAATTGAAATATGCCTAGTTACAATGCACCAGTCAAAGATATGCTGTTTCTTTACGAGAAACTGAGGGATAATAAGAATTATAATGAGTTAGAGAAATATAAAGAAGTTAACTCAGAGCTAGTAAAAGATATCTTAGAGGAAGCTGCAAAAATAAATCAAAATTTAATTTTACCACTCGCTAAGGTAGGTGATGAAAGTCCTGCTATTTTAGAAAATGGAGTTGTAAGAACACCACCAGGATATAAGGAAGCTTATCAAAAATATATCCAGGATGGTTGGACTTCGTTATCTTGTGATCCAAAATATGGAGGACAAGGTATGCCTAGAACAGTAAGCGCATTTTTCGATGAAATGTTATCATCGGCTAGTTTAGCATTTAAGCTTTATAGTGAATTATCAATTGGTGCCTACAATTGTATTCATCATCATGCACCAGATGAAATCAAAGATAAATATCTTCCAAAAATGGTTGAAGGTAAATGGAGTGGCACTATGTGCTTGACGGAGCCTGTATGTGGAACAGATTTAGGTTTGCTTAAAACAAAAGCCGTTGAACAACCTGATGGAACTTATAAAATTACAGGTCAAAAAATATTTATTACATCTGGTGATCACGATTTAACAGAAAATATAATTCATCTAGTTATAGCAAGAGCAGCAGACTCCCCAAAAGGCACTAAGGGAATAAGTTTATTTCTAGTTCCAAAATTTATTGTAAAAGAAGATGGATCCATAGGAGCTAGAAATGGAATATCCACAGGTTCAATAGAGACAAAAATGGGTATTAAAGGTTCAGCCACTTGTGTTTTAAATTTTGATGATGCAACAGGGGTTATGATAGGTCCAAAAAATAAAGGTCTTAGTCAAATGTTTACAATGATGAATTTAGAGAGAATCGTTGTTGGAATTCAAGGTTTAGGAATTTCAGAAATTGCTTATCAAAATTCATTAAATTACGCGAAAGAAAGAAAACAAGGAAAAAGTAACAACAATAAATCACAAAATGGAAATGCTGATGCGATTATTGAACATGCTGATATACGTAAAACATTGTTGAACATGAAATCTATAATTGAGGGAGAGAGAGCATTATGTTTCTGGTTGTCCCAACAAACTGAAGTGAGTTTAAATCATAATGATCAGAAAATAAAACAAGAAGCCTCAGACATGGTCTCATTAATGACGCCAGTTGTGAAATCTTTATTTTCAGATTTAGGAATGGAAATTACAAGTGATGCAATGCAAATTTTTGGAGGTTACGGCTACACAAAAGACCAAGGAATAGAGCAACTATATAGAGATAATAGAATTACACCGATTTATGAGGGAACAAATTCTGTTCAAGCTGCTGATTTAGTTTTTAGAAAATTATCGAATAAAAACGGAAATATAATAGATAAATTTTTAGATTTGGTAAAATCTGAAACTAATTCAAATAACGAAAATGTTAAGCCATTTATAAAAGAATTTAATTATTATTTGGAAATCCTTAAGAACTTTAGCGAGTGGACTGTTAATAGATTAGGAACTAATAAAGATGATGTAAGCGCCGCTGCAAATGATTATTTAAAAACTCTTGGCTATATATCTTTAGCTTTTTCATGGATTAAAGTTCTCAATGTAAGTTTCAAAGACTATGATGAGAATAAAAATTTTTATGATGATAAGATAAATACTGCTAAATTTTATTTTGATAAAGTTCTTCCAAGAGCTGAACAACATTATAAATCGGCAATTACTGGAAGTTCAAATATAATGAATTTCAAATTTAATTAAATGAGTCATTACGATACAAATCTAGATAAAAATAATGCAAATCATATTCCTTTAACTCCTTTAACCTTCATCAAAAGAGTTAAAGAAATTTACCCAAATTATGAAGCCGTAATTTATGAAGATCGAAAATATTCTTGGAGTGAGTTGTATAAACGGACCGTTAAATTTGCAAGCGCACTTAACAAAATTGGAATTAAAAAAGGTGATACTGTCTCATTTTTAGCCTTTAATACTCCTGAAATTTTTGAAGGTCATTATTCTGTGCCAATGACAGGTGCTGTTTTAAATACAATTAATATTAGATTAGATGCTAAAACGATTGCTTATATTTTAGATCATAGTGAAGCAAAAGTATTGGTTGTGGATAGACAGCTGCACACTGAGGTTAAAAAAGCATTAAAAACTCTAAAAAAAAAAATTACTATTATTGATATAGTAGATAAATTTGCTGATCAATCTAAGTGTGAAAAAATTGGGGAGCTAGAATATGAGAGTTTTTTAGACACTGGTGATGAAAATTATAATTGGAAAATGCCAGATGACGAGTGGCAAGCAATATCATTAAGTTATACATCAGGAACCACAGGTGACCCAAAAGGGGTTGTTTATCATCACAGAGGATCATACTTGATGTCTACTGGTAGTGCGGTTGCTTGGGATATGCCTAATAGATTAAACTTTTTGACTATTGTTCCGATGTTCCATTGCAATGGTTGGGGGTATCCTTGGACAGTGCCAATGTTAAATGGAAGAACAATTTGTTTGAGAAACATTGATGTAAAAAAGATCTTTGAATTAATTGAAAAATATAAGATTACCCATTTTGGTGGTGCTCCAATTGTATTAAATATGATCACAGGTGCTCCCGAAACTGATAGAAAAAAACTAAAACAAAAAGTTTATGTACTCACAGCTGGAGCTCCTCCACCAAGTATTATATTTAAAAAAATGAAAGAGCTTGGATTTGAGGTTATGCATGTTTATGGTTTAACAGAAACCTATGGTCATGTTACTCAATGTGCATGGAATGATGAATGGAATAATTTTGATGAGGAAAAACAAAATGAAATCAAAGCAAGACAGGGAGTGAGATATCCTAATACCGAGGGAATAACTGTGATGAATCCAGAGACAATGAAAGAAGTACCTAAGGATGGAAAAACAATTGGTGAAATTATGATTAAAGGTAATGTTGTTATGAAAGGGTATTTTAAGGATAAAGATGCAACTAATAAAGCTATGAGTGGAGGCTGGTTTCACTCTGGAGATCTAGCGGTCATGCATCCAGACGGTTATGTTAAAATTCAAGATCGATCAAAAGATATAATTATTTCTGGAGGCGAAAATATTTCCTCAATAGAAATTGAAAATACTTTATCAAAACATCCCTCAGTATCTATTGCAGCTGTTGTTGCAAAACCTGATGAAAAATGGGGAGAAGTGCCTTGTGCATTTATTGAAATCGTCAAAGATAAGCCGGCTAGTGAAAAAGAATTAATTGATTTCTGTAAAGAAACCTTAGCAGGGTTTAAAGTTCCAAAACAGGTTATTTTTTGTGAATTACCAAAAACTTCCACAGGCAAAATCCAAAAGTTTGAATTAAGAAAAAAATTTTAGCAATTATTTGATATTTGAGATTGAAAAATTGTTTGAAATGAGAGACAAGGTCTAAAATTTTAAATAAATGAAAAACTTTTCTATAGTAAAATCAAGAAGACTAAGAAGCACTCCTTATACTGAAAGAATCGAGTCTCATGGAGTAACTAGTTATACAGTCTATAATCATATGTTACTCCCAGCAACTTTTGAGTCTTTGGAAGCAGATTATAATCATTTAAAAAAATTTGTTCAGGTATGGGACGTGGCAGCTGAAAGACAAGTCGAGATAACTGGAAAAGACTCTTCTAAACTTGTTCAATTAATGACCTGTAGAGATTTATCACAATCAAAAATTGGAAAATGTTATTATGCTCCATTAGTAGATCATGAGGGTTATTTAGTTAATGATCCAATTATTAATAAATTAGCGGAAGATAAATGGTGGTTATCTATTGCAGACTCTGATGTTATTTTTTTTGCAAAAGGTTTGGCCGCTGGGAACAAATTCAACGTAGAAATTACAGAGCCAAATGTAAATATATTAGCTATCCAAGGACCGCTCTCTGACGATTTGATGGCAAAGATATTTGGCGATGAAATAAGACAATTGAAGTTTTTTAACTTTAGATATTTTATTTTTAAAAGTAAAAAATATTTTATTGCACGATCTGGCTGGTCAAAACAAAGTGGATTTGAAATTTACGTAGAAGATGATAAAGCAGGTCAAGAATTGTATGATAATTTATTTAAAATTGGAGCTGAATTTAATGTTAGAGCAGGCTGTCCAAACCTTATAGAAAGAATAGAGTCAGCTTTATTATCATATGGAAATGATTTTGATAATAAAGATAATCCTTTTGAGGCAAATTTTGATAAATTTATAAATTTAGATTCAGAAGTAAATTTTTTAGGAAAAGAAAAACTTAAACAAATAAAAAAAGATGGCATATCAAGAAAATTGATGGGGGTAAAAATTAACTATGATAAAATTGATATGCATGGAGAAAAATCTCTAAAAGATGATAACAATAATATTATTGGCTTTGTTAGATCAGCAGCTTATTCGCCTACTTTCAAAAAAGTTATTGGAATCGCGATGATTAATAAATCCTTCTGGAATAAAAAAGATGAATTTAAGATAGAAATTGATGGAAAAAAAATCACAGGAACAGTTTGCGATTTACCCTTCATTTAGTATAAAACTTTAATCATGAATATCGCAATAGTAGGTGCAACAGGGAATGTCGGAAGAAAAACTTTAGAAGTACTAGAAAAAAAAAATATATCTTTTAATAATTTATTTTTACTAGCATCATCAAAAAGTGCAGGGACTAAGTTAAACTTTAAAGATAAAGAGTATCAAGTTCATGATTTAGAGACTTTTGATTTCACAAGAGCTAAAATAATTTTTTTTGCAGCTGGTAAGAAAATTTCAGAAAAGTTTGTGCCTATGGCCTCAAAAAGTTCTTTTGTAATCGATAATTCCAGTTTTTATAGAATGGATCCCGATGTCCCTTTAGTAGTTCCCCAAGTGAATTCATATGATTTACAAAGAATAAATAAAAATATAATTGCAAATCCAAATTGTTCTACAGCGCAGCTCGTAATAGCATTAAAACCACTTCATGACTTATTCAAGGTAAAAAGAATAGTTGTTTCAACCTATCAATCAGTCTCTGGAGGAGGAAAAGCTCCTATGGATGAATTAGTTGAACAAACTAAAATGTTTTTAGATAATAAAAAAATTAAATCTAAAAACTTTACTAAACAAATCGCTTTTAATATTATTCCTCACATTGATGTTTTTTCCGATGATGGTTATACAAAAGAAGAGATTAAAATGGCGAAAGAAACAAGAAAAATATTAGATGAAAAAATTGATTTGACTGCTACATGTGTGAGAATACCCGTCTCAGTATCTCATTCAGAGTCCGTAAATATTCAATTTGAAAAACCATTTACTTTAAAGCAGGTAAGAGATGCTTTAAATAATTTTGATGGATGCAAGGTGATTGACGAAAGAACTGATGGAGGGTATTCAACACCTATTGATGCTGAGGGTAAAGATGATACGTTCATTTCAAGAATAAGAGAAGATAAAACAATTAAAAATGGTCTAAATTTATGGATTGTTTCTGACAATCTTTTAAGAGGGGCTGCTTTAAATTCTGTCGAGATTGCAGAGGCGCTAATTAAAAATAATTTTTATGGAAAATAAAAAACCACTATCTCCACATATTCAAGTTTATCAGTGGCATATCTCATCTTTAGTTTCTATCACCCATAGGATAACAGGAATAATTAACATTATTTTAATTACCATAATTTGTCTTTGGATATCTTCACTTCTTTTTGGAGAAAAGAATTATGAAATTATCAATAATTTTTTAAGTTCACTTATGGGCAAATTTTTAATTTTAGGGCTTACATGGTCATTTTCTTTTCAGGCCTTAAGTGAGATAAGACATTTGATTATGGATCTTGGTTATTGTTTTGAATTGCGTGCAACTAAGATAACTGGATTACTAGTAATATTTGGATCGATATTTTTGACTATTATTTTTTATTTGATTGGAAAAGTTTTTATTTAGATGATTTCTGCAACAAAAAAATGGATCTTTTTAAAAATTAGTGGGGCACTATTAGTTCCAATGATGCTTTGGTTTATAATTAACTTGATTTCCATCTACGATAAATCATTTGAAATTGTATTAAATTTTTTTAATGAACCTTTTTCAAAGTTTCTGTTTAGTATTTTTATAATTAATGCTTATTTTTTTTCAGCACTTAGTATAAGTGAGGTTTTCGAGGATTATATAAAGAATAATAAAATAAAAAATGTCGCAAATAGGCTTTTATTCATCTCTGCAGTGGTAATTCCATTAATTACAATTATATTACTGATTATATTATGAAATCTTATAAAATAATTAATCATGAGTACGACGTTGTGGTATTAGGGGCTGGTGGATCTGGTTTGAGAGCAGCTGTCGGCCTAAGTGAAGCTGGTCTAAAAACAGCATGTATTTCAAAAGTATTTCCCACAAGAAGTCATACTTCAGCTGCACAAGGAGGTATTTCCGCCGCTCTTGGGAATATGGGAGAAGACGATTGGAGATGGCACATGTATGATACTGTTAAAGGTGCTGATTGGCTAGGGGATCAAGATAGTATAGAATATCTTTGTAAAGAGGCGCCAAAGGCAGTTGTTGAATTAGAAAAATACGGTGTTCCTTTCAGTAGAACTGAAGATGGTAAAATTTATCAAAGACCATTCGGTGGAATGACTAAGAATTATGGAAATGGGATAGTACAAAGAACTTGTGCTGCTGCTGATAGAACAGGACATGCAATCCTTCACACTTTGTATGGTCAAGCTCTTAAACATAAAACAGAATTTTTTATTGAGTATTTTGCATTAGATTTGTTAATGAAAGATGGAGCGTGCAAAGGTTTGATCGCTTGGAATTTAAATGATGGAACTATTCATAGATTTAGAGCCCACACAGTCATAATCGCGACGGGTGGTTATGGCAAAGTATATTATTCTGCAACATCGGCTCATACTTGTACAGGTGATGGTAATGCGATGGTATTAAGAGCAGGTTTACCATTACAAGATATGGAATTTGTGCAGTTTCATCCAACAGGAATTTATGGTCATGGGACATTGATCACAGAAGGCGCAAGAGGTGAAGGAGGATATCTTACAAATTCTAAAGGTGAAAGATTTATGGAAAGATATGCTCCTAAAGCAAAAGATTTAGCTTCAAGAGACGTTGTGAGTAGATCTATGTCAATTGAGATTAATGAAGGAAGAGGAGTTGGAAAAGATCAAGATCATGTTCATCTTAATTTAAGCCACTTAGATAAAGATATTATCGAAAGCAGGTTACCTGGTATAACTGATGCTGCGAGATTATTTGCAAATGTAGATGTTACTAAAGAACCAATTCCGGTTGTTCCAACAGTTCATTATAATATGGGTGGTATTCCAACAAATTATAAAGCAGAAGTATTAACTGTTAATGGTTCAGAAAAAACTGTTCCAGGCTTAATGGCAATAGGTGAGGCAGCGTGTGTCTCAGTTCATGGCGCAAACAGACTCGGTTCAAACTCATTAATTGATTTAGTTGTTTTTGGTAGAGCAGCTGCTAAACGTGCGGCAGAGCTAATAAAACCAGGAACTCCACACGAGGACATCAGTGAGACAGAAACTCAGAAATGCTTAGATCGTTTTGATAAAATAAGAAATTCACAGGGTGATATCGGAACAGCTGAGTTAAGATTATCAATGCAAAAAACTATGCAGTCTAAGTGTGCTGTTTTTAGAACTGAAAAAACTCTTAAGGAAGGTGTTAATGAAATTAGAAAAACTTACGACGGGTTAGACTCTTTATCAGTTAAAGATAAATCTTTAATTTTTAATACTGATTTAGTTGAAACTTTAGAGTTTGATAATTTAATAAGACAAGCTGTAGTAACAGTTGACTCAGCCTATAATAGAAAAGAAAGTCGAGGAGCACATGCGAGAGAAGATTTTCCTAAAAGAGATGATAATAAATTTATGCAACACACTCTTGCTTGGTGTGATGGAAAAGATACAAAAATTAGTTATAGAGAAGTTCACAAATCAACATTAACTAATGAAGTGCAATATTTTCCACCTCAAGAAAGAGTTTATTGATGGTTCAAATAGGTTTACCTGATAATTCTAAGATAAAAAAAGGTAAATATTTTAAGGATAAAACTGGCTCAACAAATCTTAGAAAAGTAAATGTTTATAGATGGGACCCGTCTACAGAGGAAAATCCTAGAATTGACACTTACGAAGTTGATATGAATAATTGTCCCTCAAAAGTTTTAGATATTTTGAATAAAATTAAAAATGAGATAGATCCAACTTTGGCTTATAGAAGATCTTGTGCTCATGGAGTTTGTGGTTCGTGTGCAATGAATATGGATGGAAAAAATGGCCTTGCCTGTACAACTCCCCACAAAGAAATAGATGGTGATATTAATATTTATCCACTACCACACCTTAAGGTAAAAAAAGATCTAATTGGTGACTTGGATGGTTTGTATAAACAATATCAATCAATTGAGCCATGGTTAAAATCAAATTCAAAGTCGGAAACTAAAGAAATTTTTCAATCTAAAGAAGATAGAGCTAAACTAGATGGTGCATATGAATGTATTATGTGTGCATGTTGTTCAACTTCTTGCCCAAGTTATTGGTGGAATGGTGATAAATATTTAGGACCTGCAGTTCTTTTACAAGCCTATCGTTGGATTATAGACAGTAGAGATGAGGAGAGAAATTCAAGATTAAAAAAAGTAGCAGATGAACTTAAACTTTATAGGTGTCACACAATTTTAAACTGTACCAGCGCTTGTCCAAAAGGTTTAAATCCTGCAAAAGCAATTGCTGAAATAAAAAAAATGTTAGCAACAGCTAATATTTAAACAATAGACTAATAAGAATTTTTAATCTAAAAGATCCTATTCATGAAATTAATTGAACATTTTGTTGGTGGAAAAATAATTCCCGGAACATCATATAAGAAGGGTAAAGTTTTTAATCCAGCAACTGGTGAACAAGAAAAAGAGGTAAGAATCGCGTCTAAAAAAGATTTGGATAGTGCGGTAGAGGTAGCAAAAAAAGCTTTTCAAGAATGGTCAGCAAAACCATCTTTAGTGAGAGCTAGAGTCATGTTTAAATTCAAAGAACTTATAGAAAAAAATTCAGATGAACTTACACAACTAATTGTGAATGAACATGGAAAGGTTTATGAGGATGCAAAAGGTTCACTAACTCGAGGCTTAGAAGTTGTTGAATTTGCTTGTGGTATTCCTCATTTACTGAAAGGTGAATTTTCAGAAAATGTTGGTACAAATGTTGATAGTTGGTCTATGCGACAGCCATTAGGTGTAGTGGCAGGTATTACGCCTTTTAATTTTCCAGCAATGGTACCGATGTGGATGTTTCCAATTGCAATTGCTTGTGGAAATACTTTTATATTAAAGCCATCTGAAAAAGACCCTTCTTGTTCTATTAAATTAGCTGAACTTTTAAAAGAAGCAGGTTTACCCGACGGTGTTTTTAATGTGATTAATGGAGACAAAGAGGCTGTTGATGCTATTTTAACAAACCCAGATATAAAGGCAGTAAGTTTTGTTGGTTCTACTCCAATTGCAAAATATATTTATGAGAATTCAGCCAAGAACGAAAAAAGAGTTCAGGCTTTAGGGGGTGCTAAAAATCATTTGGTAGTGATGCCTGATTGTGATTTAAATGGCGCGGTAAATGGCTTAATGGGAGCTGCATATGGGTCTGCAGGGGAAAGATGTATGGCGCAATCAGTTGCGGTAGCAGTTGGAGATATAGGTGATGAGCTAGTTTCAAGACTTTCAAAAAAAGCAGAAGCTTTAAAAGTAGGACCAGGAATGGATAGAAATTCTGAAATGGGACCTTTAGTAACAAAAGAGCATTTAGAAAAAGTGAGAGGATATGTAGACTTAGGAGTAAAAGAAGGTGCTAAGCTTGTTGTAGACGGAAGAAGCTTAAAATTACA
>CABYFG010000007.1 GCA_902518185.1 uncultured Pelagibacteraceae bacterium
CACCATAGCAAACAAGAAGATATTTTTTTAAATATCTAGATGATTTTTGTACTCGATAAATAATGTCAGAATTGACCCCTGAATACAAAGTTTTAATTTGAGAATTTTTATATTTTTTTTTGATAAATTTGTTGATAATTTGATTCTTATAACCTGTGGCAATAATGAAATCATTAACACCACTTTTTTTAAGATAATCAATTATATTTTCTAATATAGTTTTATTTTTAATTTTAATAAGAGGTTTTGGTAATTTTTTTGTTAATAATTTACGTATTGAATAAAAAATGAAATCTGAATAATTTCCTAGTTTTTTATTATTCATTTTTAAAGAGTGGCAATCATCCTCAATTAAAAAAAGATTTTTTTTTTTACAAAAAATACTAAACTTTTTTTTTTCTTCTTCAAAACCGAAATAGTTTATTACAACTATTGCTTTTACTGAACTTTGGTATTTTTTTCTTAAACTTTTCCAGTTGGTGGTAAAATCATCATTAATTTCATAAAATATTGGTTTGATACCCAAATCTTTTAATGGATCTAATAGGATGTCACAAATATACTCTGGTATCATTATTTTATCATTTTTTTTTATTCCTAGATGTATCAATCCATATTTAAAAGCAGTTCGTCCATGAGAAAATAAAAATTCCATATCAAATTAATATTTTAAATTAAAAAAATTTTTAAAAATAATTTTTTTAAAAGGAAAAAAAATCAAGAATATTAATATAATGTTTTTCATATTTACTTTTAATTTTTTTAATAATCTAAAAACTTTAAATATTTTTTTTTGAGATAAAAAAAATAATATCTCTTGACGATTGAGAGTATCTAAATAATTTTTTTTACTTTCATAAAATTGTAAGTCATTTTTTTTTAATTTGCTTAATTTTTTTATAAAGATTTTTTTTTCTCTTATAATAGTATTGAAATTATTGTAACTTAAACTTTCCTCTCTCATTCTCCATTTTGATAGTGAAATAGGCACGTAATTCATTTCACATATGTCACTTAATCTAATTAATAAATCCATATCATGAATAATATTAAATTTTTCATCAAACATATGATCTAGTTTTTTTAAGTAAGATGATCTTATTATCACTGTATCAAAACTTATGAAGTAATTTTCAATTAATTTATAAAAAACTTTTTTTTCAAAATTAGTTTTTGATGAATAAAAATGTCTATTTTTTGATTTATTAAAGAATAAAGAATTTGATATTGAAAAACCTACTCTTTTATCTTTAAAAGACTTAAGTTGCTTATTTAATTTATTTCTTGTCCATATATCGTCGGTATCTAGAAAAGATATAAAATTACCCTTTGCCTTTTTTAATGCCAATTTTCTAGCTATCCCTAAATTATGTTTTTTGATTGACTTAAAATATTTAATTCTTTTGTCTTTATATTTTTTAATAATTAGTGCACTTTTATCTGTGGAAGAATTATCATAAAAGATTAGCTCCCAGTTTTTATAAGATTGCATCTGAAGACTATTTAAAGCTTGCTTGAGATATTTTTCTCCATTATAGCAATTCATTATAACACTAACTAGATTTTTTTTATTTTTTATTTTTTTTTGAATTTTCATTATTTTATTGTACTTAAATTTTCTTTTAATTTTTTAATTCATTTGGTAAAAAAAAATTCAATTTAACTTTGTTTTAATTCGAAAAATCAACTTTAATATTTTTCTTAAAGGAAAGTACACTAACCCAAAATAAATACTTGGATAAAGCATATTTGATAATACATGCTTTTTTATATCAATATACTCTTTTCCTTTAGTATTTTTAAAAAAATATATTTTTATCAAATTAATAAAAAGTTTTCTTACCGCAAAATTTTTATAATAAAAATATTTATATAAATTTAGACCAGCTTTTCTGTAATAATTTAATACCTCTGGTATTCTAATACTTTCAACAAATGGATATAAATCAGCCCATTCACGAACTCCATGCATATTTACACTCAAAGGTTTAGATTGAAAATAAGCTGATGAGTCTTTAAAAGCTGATGACCAAATTATTACATGCGGTGCAGTATTATCAAACGTAGAGTAAATTTTTTTTTCTTCAATACAAGCTTTGTTTATTCTATATAAATTTTTATCCCATAATTCTTTTTTAAATATTACTAGAAACATTCCCAAAATAAAATCAAATGAAATTTTATGATTTATTAAATCTAAAAACTTTGATTTAAAACTATAAGGAAAAGATGAAAATTTTTTCATGTTAGTTGGTAAATTTTTTGTATCATAAGGTTGTTGGCCATTAAGAATGGTCGATGAGTTTATGTGATATGAATTAATATAAAAAAAATCTACGGAAAAATTATTTTTTAATATTTTTTCTAAGTGCAAAAATGTTTCTGGAAGTAACAAATCATCATTTCCCAAGAGCCATACGAACTCCCCTTTTGCTAACGAAACTGCCTTTAGAATATTAACTCCTAATCCTAAATTAGTAGGATTTCGATGAAATATGATATCAAAAAAATCATTATATTTATCTATTATTTTTTTAACATCATCTTTTGAGCAATTGTCTGAAATGCAAACCTCAAAATTAAAATTATGTTTTTTTTTAGCTATTAGTATAGAATTCAAACAATTATCCAAACATTCAATTCTATTATATGTTGGAATACAAATAGAAAGTTTCACCATTTTAATAAACTTTTTTGGTTAATAAATTTATTATATTATCCATTTCAATATTAAATAATTTTGGAGAAAATGTGATTTTTTTTACCAAACTTCTATAGGCATGTTTTGAATTACTTTTAACTATTTTTTTACTAATCTTTATTCTTATTTTTCCTTTGTTTTTTTTATTAGTTTTTAATTTTTTTTGTATCTTAAGTGCCAAATCATATAAGGAGAGACTCTTGGAGCCAAGATTAATTATCTTTTTGTTATATTTATTAGTTTTCAAAATAAGCTTGATATTTTTCACCAATAATGACACAGGCATAAAATTTTTAATAATATTTGGGTTTTTAATTTTTATTACATTTTTTTTGATTGCATCTTCAAGTAACATATGGACAAGATTTTTTTTTTGTTCTCCTTTTTTTTTTATCTCTAAAAATCCAAATATGTTAGATGCTCTAATAATGGTAAAATTATCTGTATATAACTGTAAAATTTTATTTTCTGCTAGAATATGTCCTTTGGAATAAAAATTTCCCTTATCAAGTTTTGATTTTTCATTAATAGAATTATTTTGAAAATCTTTATAAATTTGAGATGATGATAAATATATTAATTTTTGGACACCATTATGTTTGCATGCATTTATAATATTTAATGTGACCTTTTCCTTAAAAATTAAACTTTTTTTTTTATTTTTTTTACATTCCTCTTTATTCATACCTACCAAATGAATTACCGCATCGACACCCTTGAAATTATTTTTTAAAGATTTTAAAGAATAATAATTTATTTTTTTATATCTAATTCTTTTATTTTTTTTTGAATTATATATTTTTTTTTTGACAACCAGAAATGATCAAAAATTCAGTTGATAATTTTTTTGCTAGTACATCTCCTATATATCCTGAACCTCCAGTAATAAATATTTTCATTTAGTTTTCTTTACCAAGCTTTTTTATTTTTCTTGTAGATACTTTCCAGAACCGTTTTGTCCCTAAGTGTATCTACACAAAACCAAAAACTTTCATGTTTGTAGGCAATTAATTTTTTTTTTTTTACAAGTTTTGTAATTGGTTCTCTTTCAAACATTTGATTCTTCTTTGATAAAAATTTAAAAATCTCGGGTTCTGCAACAAAAAAGCCTCCATTTATCCAACCCTTTTGTAATTGAGGTTTTTCATTAAATTTTTTTATTAAATTATTTTTTATTTCCAACTCTCCAAATCTTGCTTGAGGATGAACCGCAGTTAAAGTTAGAACTTTTTTATTTTTTTTGTGATAAACTAAAAGTTTTCGAAGATTAACATCACAAACTCCATCTCCATAAGTTATCATAAAAGTTTGATTTTGAAGATGTTTTTTTAGTTTTAAAATTCTTGTTGCTGTTAAAGAATTTAATCCAGTGTTAATCACTCTAATATTTATTTTATTTTTTTTATAATTTTGAAAATAATTTTTTATTATTTTGTTTTTATAACCCCCAGCAATAATAAAATCCTTAAATCCATATTTGTTATAAGATTCGATAATATGTTGTATTAGAGGTTTATTGCCTATTTTGACCATTGGTTTTGGTATTTTTTTTGTCAATTCTGATAAACGAGAACCTAAACCACCTGCAAGTATCACAACTTGAGTACTCTCTAAAGAAATTTTCATTATATATTAATTATTTATATTTTATTTTCCAATCGTAGCCTATTGAAATGTCATTATAGTCTTTTCTCTCAATTTTATTTTCATCATGAACATGATCAGAGCAATTTGCAATTATTGCTGGTTGATCTTGTATAGCTTTAAATCCATTCCATATCATTGGAGGAATAGTAACAGTAAAATAATCCTCATCTGAAAGAAATATCTCTTGGGTTTGTCCGAAAGTAGGGCTTTTTTTTCTATCATCAAAAAGCACAAGCTTTATTTTTCCAAATACTGCAGCATAGTTTAATGTATTTAGTTTATGTTTGTGCCAGGCTTTAATAGCATTTGGATAAATATATGAAAAATAAATTTCCCCAAATTTCCTAAATTCTTCATCATCAGTTCTTAACATTCGCATGATTTTTCCACGCTCATCGATAAATTGTTTTTTCTTATGAATCTCAACACCTGAGATCATATTCCCCCTTTAAAATAATCATTAATTTGTTTTTTTGTAACTTGTAAAATATTTTTTTGTTCTAAATATGTTTTATACCATTCTGCAGTTCTTTTGATTGATAGCGAGGTACTCCAAATTCTTTGCCAATTGAGACTTTTTTTTGCTTTTGAACAATTTAATCTAAGTATTAAAGTTTCTTTAATTTGATTATTTTTTTTAATAATTATTTTTTTCTTAATATCTAGATATTTAAAAACTAATTTTATCACACTTAAAACTGTAACCTTTTTTTCAAGATTAGGTCCAAAATTCCATGACTGATTAAGATTATTTTTTTTATTATTATAGAGATAATAAGAAAGCTTAATATAGCCAGATAAGGGCTCAAAGACATGCTGCCAAGGTCTAACAGCATTTGGACTTCTTATAATTAATTTTTTTTTATTAATAATTGACTTAATTGCATCAGGTATGATTCGGTCTTTGCACCAATCACCACCACCTATTACATTTCCAGCTCTAGCAGTAGCTATACCAATTTTTTTTTTTTTGAAAAAAGACACATTGTACGAAGAAAATAAAATTTCTGCTGCTGCTTTTGATGCGCTATAAGGATCATCTCCACCCAATTCACTGTTTTCACTGTAACCAGAAGATAGTTCTTTATTTTTGTAGCATTTATCAGAAGTTATTAAAACTACGCTACGTAAAGAATTAGAAAATTTTGCATATTCTAAAACATTCAACATTCCCATTACATTCGTTTCAAAGGTATCGTATGGATTAATATAAGATTCTTTTACCAGTGGTTGAGCTGCTAGATGAAATAAAATGTGTGGATTTATTTTTTTTGCATACTTATAAAATGACTTTTTATCTTTAATGTTGCCATAATGAGTAACAACTTCCTTATCTAAATTAAATAGTTTTAAGTTTTTTATTCTTGATGGTTCTTTTAGAGAAAAACCATATATTTTTGCTCCAAAGTTTCTCAAAATTCTTGAAAGCCAAATACCTTTAAAACCTGTATGGCCTGTTATTAAAATTCTTTTTTTTTTAAAAAACTTATTTAGATCTTTAATATAAAGTTTTTTTTTCATAGTATTTTTTCTCTATTAAAATCAGCCATTAATAATCAAAAGAAAATGTTTTAAAATCATCTTTAAGATATTCTTTATAATTTTTTTTATCAATTATGTGAAAAATGGGTAAGTGAAAAACTAATTTCCCACCTTTTTTGATATAGTCGATTTCCTGACTAATAACTTCTTTTCTAAAAGACCATATCAAAACAAAAAGATATTTAGGTCGTATTTTTCTCATTTCTTCTTTTGAAATAATTTTGATGTTACTGCCAGGAGTATACCTATTATGTTTATATGGATTAGCATCACATATCAACTGAAGATTTTTAGAATTTAGATTACATTGATTTAAAACAATGTTCCCTTTAGTTGAGGCTCCATAACCTATTACATTTTTTTTACCAGCCCAATTAAGAAAATTTTTAATATTATTTTTGGTATTATCAATCCTTTTGGCTAACCTTTTATAAGAATTATGGTCAATTTTTTTCTCTTCCAAAAGGATTTCCTTTATTTTTTTTTCTTTTGGTTTGTGTTTACTGTTTATTTTTGCACAAGTAATTTCGATACTTCCACCATTAATTTCATTGAAACTAAAATCTATTATTTTTAAATTATTTTTAGAAATAACATTTTTAAAAGTCGTTAAGGTATAATAAGTAATATGTTCATGACAGATTTGATCGTAGGTCAAATTTTTTAATAATAGTGGGAAATATGAAAACTCAAGAACCCACAATCCATTTTTGTCTAAAAGTTTATTAATATCTTTACAAAATAGATTTGGATCTTCAATATCATAAAACATTGCAAATGACGTGATTAACGAAAAACGCTTATTAGTTTTTTTATAGTCAATGTCATTACTAATTTTCTTAAAACTAAAATAATC
This sequence comes from uncultured Pelagibacteraceae bacterium, assembly GCA_902518185.1. Taxonomy (GTDB): domain Bacteria; phylum Pseudomonadota; class Alphaproteobacteria; order Pelagibacterales; family Pelagibacteraceae; genus Pelagibacter. Next base: position 6,747 of record CABYFG010000007.1, read on the forward strand.
AGTAATTAGTTTAATTTTTTTGTTATAGAATTTTTTAAATTTATTTGCTGATGGATCAATACCAAAGAAATTAGCTTTAATTTTATCTTTTAAAAAAAAATTCAAAAAAGTACCATCATTAGATCCAATATCTAAAATATTTGAGCTTCTTTTTATATATCTATTCTTTTTAATATTTGAGTACTTGGAATGCATATGGTTTACCATAAGCTTACTTAATGATGTTCTGTAGCCATAAGTTTGCCCATACATCTCATTTAGAGGAGCTAATTTAGAAAATTGAATTAATTTACAATTTTGGCATTCATATAAATCTAAAGAATATTTTTTAAATTTCTTAATTTTTTGATTTGAAAAAACACTGCTAACTGGTTGCTTGCCAAAATTAAGAATTTTTTTTAGATTTTTTTTTTTACAATTACAGCATTTCATAGTAATTCATCTATTTTTAGATTTCTTATATCTTTTTTTATTTTTCACACAACTCCAAATTGATTTTAAGTCAGAACAATGATGTAGATTGTCTAAAAACATTTTGTTTTCAGTCTTTAAAATAATTTTGCCCTTCCCATTAAATTTTTTATATATTTTTTTAGCAAAAGACTCGATTGTTGCATATCTTCCTGAGGCAACGTGCCAAATTTGATAAGGAGAGTTTGATTTATTTTTATTAAAATCAAGACTTTCATAAAGAGATTTTACAGCAAATTTAACATTAAGGTAATCTCGTAGTTGACTACCGTTGTTTAATATCACATCTTTATTTTCCTTAGCATGTTTTATTAAAGTAGAATATAGGCGATGTTTTTTTTCAGATTCTCCATACAAAGGAAAAATTCTCATAATACGTAGATTTGCTTTATGGGTTTTGGCCAAAGAAATAATTTTTTTATTAAATATATATTTTGTTTTACCATAATTAGATATTGGCAAAGGTCTGTCATTTCTATTTAATTTTTTCTTCTTAAAAGATGTTCTGCCATATTCAGAAGAAGATCCTGCAATCACCCAATTTAAACAATTGTTTTTTGCTGCATTTTGAAATAATTTGAGTGAGTCTTTAACATTTGTTTTATATAGATCTTTATAAGAAATATTCTTATCATTAACACCTGATGATGCTAAGTGTAGTAAATATTTACACTTGGTTAGCTCTTTATTGTGTTTATCATCTAAACGACCTTTACAGACTTTAATCTTATTACTTTTTATTTTTGATGCACTTAAAGAGTAAACAAATACTTTTTTATTTTTTACATATTTAAGAAATTCAGACCCTACGAAACCTGAGGCACCAGTTAAAAAAATATTCATTTTTCAAATTTACCTATTTTTAATTATAAATGACGGCCTACTTGTAAATGAAATTTTCTGGATCTTTAATTTTTTATTTTCCTTTAAAAATTCATCTATTGCAACAGTGGCACCTTTTATATGCTTATAATCATCAATTAAAATAATTCCTTTTTTTACGACATATTTAAAAAGTTTATTCAACGTATGTTTCGTTGGTGTGTAAACATCCATATCCAAGTGAAGTAAAGATATTTTAAGTTTTTTTTTATTTTTTATAAATTGGTCAATAGTTTTAGTCACATCTCCTTTTATAAGACCATAATCTTTAAAACCTTTTGTTTTTAAAATGTTATTTAATTTTTTAATATTTATACCCTTACCAATTTTTTTATCATGCAGTCTAGCAAAACTCATATCTCTTTTTTTATGATCTTTGTTTGATAATGGTCTTGGAAAACTTCCAAAAGCATCGAAACCGTAAATTTTTTTGGTTTTTGAAGATTTATCAATTTCTCTAAATGTTAAAAATCTTATTAAACTTACTCCCTTGAATACACCACATTCAACTATATCCCCTTTAAGTTTAGAAATTTTTTTATAAATCTCATAGTGATCTATTATTTTTTGAATTCTTGTTTTATCAGATGTTTGATAAAATAAATTTTCGTATAACCATTTATTCATAATTTATTATAATCAATTTTTAATTATAATTCGAGATAAATTATTTGTTACTCAATTTTTTCAATTATTTTTTTTTTAATTAATCTCAATGGATTTTTATCTGCTGAAGCTGAAAAAATATTTAAAAAAATTTTTATTTCATTTTGAACTTCATTGCTATTCCACCATTGATTAATATTAGGCCATACATTATTAATATGAATGTTCATTTCTTCAGGATCATCAAAAATAATTTTTTTATCCTTCAAATTTTTATAATACTTTTGACAATCCTCGTTTAAATAATTATAGATATTTGGATACAGACATAAGCTTGGTTTATTAGATACTAAATTTTCAAGAAAACCAGTTGAGTCATATGTAAAAATCACTAATCCAGCGTCATCTACAATCTTTTCATATTTAATTATGCCTAAATCCTTTTTATAATCTGAAATATCAGCCATATAATTTGTAACAAATGTTTTATATCTATTCTGAAAACTATCGTGAAGTCTGAGGTGAATATATTCTCTTAAATTATTGTTCAAATTTTTCAGAAAAGATTTCATCATTAATAATTCCTCTTTGCCTTCTTTCCATCTATCATAGGGAACCGTCTGATAACCTAGAGATCTAAATACAATTACAATTTTATTTGTTCCTTTTTTTTTATGAATTTTAGGAAGCTTAAAATTAAATAAATTTATTATCTTTTTATCGTTAATATTTTTGTTGCCCCATGATAAGAAATAATCACATGTAACTAATTCATTACTGTAATCGTTATCTATTCTTGTAAAATAAGAATTCCCATGTTGTCCTACAAAATATTTTAGATCTTTGTTTGTACTTTTAATTTTTGCTACATAAAATTTAAATGCTTCATCGCTTTCAAATATATTTGAAGTAAAAATAAATTTTGGTTTCTTAGGAAAACAATGTTTTTCTACTGTTGATTTTAATATTTGAAAACTTTCTAGTGTGAATGTTGGTAAATAAGATGGCAGTAAATCCCTAACAATTTTTTCTTTAATTAAGACTTTTTTATTCAATTTAATTTTTTGTCTAAAATTTAAATCTATAGAACAATATTTAATTTTAGGAGGACGATAAAAGGTCGGAATTTGTCCAAACAGTAATTGTAATTTTTTTTCTTCAAAAATAGGCAGATAGGTTCCAGCGATAAAATTTCTTTTTTCAGATAACAATAAATCCGAAAAAAAATTATAGCTTTTAATTATCTGATTTTTAAAGTTTTTTTTATTTGGATTGAGTTTTTCAAATAAAGTTTTTTTTTCATAAAATTCATTCATTTGATTTTTGAAAATATTTTTTTCTATATTTTTTGTGTCTAAGTACTCAAAAATTTTGCTATATAAAATCCAAGACCAATCTGTGTTGATAGATAGATTTTCTATTGCTGTAGACTCATGAGATGCAAGAAACCCTGTTGTAGTTTGAGATAAACAAACCTTATCAATTTTTTTTTCTTCAAGGATATTTTTTAAATTATTAAACTTAAAAAAAATAATATAAACAAATTTTCTCAACCAAAATCCTATTAATATTTCCCAACTTTTTTTAGTCCAATTTATGTTATGAATTTCATTAAGTTGTGAATATAAATCATTCAATACCGATTGATAAATTTGGTCACACTCCCTAAAACTGTTTACTCTATCTTTATTGCTAAACAAAATTGGATCAGAAAGTAAATAATTAAAAGGTTTTTTTTCTACTTCAGCAAGAGTTCTTTCCTCTAAAAAAATATTGCAGCAATCATCTGCTAATGATTGTTTGTTTGATGATAATACTAAATTATTTTTCAAAATTTTTTTTTGCTATCATTAAATCTTTTTGATTATCAATTTCACACCATGAGGATTTTATTTTTTTCACAAATATCTTATTTTTTTTATTTTTAACAAAAGTACATAGGAAATTAGTGATATCTAAATTATCAATTTTATTTTTATAATAAGTACTTATATGATTTTGTATCTTTTTCCATCCATTTGGGGTTATTTTCATCAGACCCATATACTGACCTTGGATATCTTTAATACTATCTGGTTTTTCTCCAATATTGATTAATTGATTATTTTTTATTTTAAACGTTTCTAGATCAGATAATGGATTGGAGAATCTTAATTTCCAGAGTTTTTTCCAATTATTATTAGATAATAATACTATATCACCTCTAGTCTTTTTTAATATATCGATTATTTTTTTTTTATAAATGATATCTGAGTAGGAGACTATACAATTTTTTTTTTTTAGAATTTTCCTACAACATAGTAAAGATCTCATTATACTTGAATTTTTCCAATTCAAATTTTTGATTTTTTTAATTTCTGATAAAAAGATTTTGTTTTGTTTGTATCCAACTACAACGTAAATTTTATTAATCTTATTTTCAATAAAGTTGGAGACAACTCTTTTAAGTAATGTGCTACCCCTAAAATTTATGAGACATTTAGGTAAAATTTCAGTTTTTTTTTTTAATCTTGAGCCTCTGCCTGCTGCTAAAATAATGCCTGTATAATTCATTAATATTTTTTTAAAGTATTATTGATATTAAAGTATAATATTACATATTTTTTTTGATAATCAATTGTAAAACTATTTAATATACTAATTAATATTTTAATAAGTTTATTTATTTACGAAACTTGTTTTATGTAAATCCTACATTTTTTAAGAAAAGATAAAATAATCATTTTTATAATTCTCTTGATTAAATAAATAATTCTATTTAAGTATATTCATTCAAAAACCCTAAATTTTATGAAATATTGCAAAAATTGTATTATGCCTGAAACAAGGCCAGACCAATATCTCAATAATGCAGGTGTTTGTAATGGTTGTCTAAGTTATGATTATCAAGAAAAGATAGATTGGGGAAAAAGAAAAAATGAATTATTGAGAATTATTAATAAAAAAAAATTAGATAAAGATAAATGGAATTGTGTTGTTCCTGGGAGTGGTGGAAAAGATAGTACTTATCAGATAATTAAGGCGAGAGAACTAGGATTAAATCCAGTATTTGTTACCGCTTCTACATGTGATCTTTCAGAAATTGGAAGAAAAAATTTGGAAAATATTAAAAAAATAGGTTTTGATGTTATAGAAATCTCCAACAATGCGAAGGTGAGATCTAGAATAAACAAAATTGGATTAGAATTGCTCGGTGATATATCTTGGCCTGAACATGTTTCAATCTTTACAGCCCCAGTAAAATTTGCCCTTGCTTACAACATACCTTTAATTTTATGGGGAGAAAATCCTCAACTAGAATACGGTGGACCAGATGGTTCTCTTAACAATAGCATCTTAGATCAGAAGTGGATGGAAGAATTTGGCGGACTTATAGGATTTAGAGTATCAGACCTCATTGAAAACCACAGTTTTAAAAAAAATGAGCTAGAAATTTATGATTATCCTAAGGAAGATATTTTAAAAAAAAAATCAATTCTAGGAATTTTTCTTGGATATTATGAAAGATGGGATGCCTTAAGAAATTATGAGGTTTCAAAAAATAATGGTTTTTTAGCATATGAGCCTGAATTAGAAGGTTGTTATTTTAATTTTGAGAAAATTGACAATCATCAACATGGGATACATGATTATTTTAAATTCCTTAAATTTGGATTTGCTAGAGCAACTGATCAATTATGTTATATGATAAGAAGAAACAAGATTACTCGTGAAAATGCTTTAGAATTAGTAAAAAAATTAGAAGGTAAATATCCTAAATCGTATATGGGTAAATCCTTAGGCAAAATTTTATCTAAAATAAGCATGACAGAAGAAGAATTTATTAAAATATGTGATAATTTTACTAATAAAAAAATTTTTAAAACAGATCAAGGAGGAAAGTTAATTAAAGATGACAATGGTTCATTGATAAAATTAAAATATGACAATTAAGGTAGCCATAATTAATTATGGAATAGGGAATATAAGATCCCTCTATAATAGTTTAAAAAAAATTGAAATTGAAGCAGAAATAATTACTGATCCAGAGTCTATTTATAAATTTGACAAAGTATTTTTACCAGGAGTTGGATCATATAAAGATGCAATTGAAAAAATAAAAAAAATTGGTTGGGACAAAGCTATTAAAAATTTTTCATCTAATCAAAATAAAAGCTTATTTGGAATATGTGTTGGGATGCAAATTTTAAGTACATATGGATATGAACATGGAATATCGAATGGACTTGATATCATAAAAGGAGAAATATTGAGAATGGATGAGCATGGCTGTGAATTAAAACTTCCCCATATTGGCTGGAATAACATTAAAGTTTTGAATAAAAATTTATTAACAGAAAATTTAAATAATGAGGATAATTTTTATTTTGTAAATAGTTATTCTTTCAAGACTGTTAATTCCAACGAATTAATAGCTACAACTTCATATGGTATTGAATTCCCATCTATTATTAATAAACAAAATGTTTTTGGAACCCAATTTCATCCAGAAAAAAGTTCAAAAGCTGGAATACAAATTCTTAAAAATTTTATAAATGCTTAAAGTAAGAATAATTACTACGATGCTTTGGAATGGCTCAACACTTGTGAAAGGCAACAAGTTTGAAAATGAAAAAAGATCAGCTGGATCACCTCTTACAACAGTAAAAATTTATGACTCAAGGGACGTTGACGAAATTTTATTTTTTGACATATCTCGAAATAACAAGACAATTGATAAGGATTTTATTTTAAGTATTACTGATTGTGTAAGTGTACCCATTACAATTGGAGGTGGAATTGAAAAAATATCTCAGATGAATGATCTTTTTGAATATGGTGCTGATAAAATTGCAATTAATAGTATTATCTTTAAAAATCCAGATATAATTGATAAAGCTTCAAAATTATTTGGCTCTCAGGCAATTACAGTCTCTATTGATGTAAAAAAAAAAAATCAGAATTATGAATGCTATTACGATTTAGGCAAAATTAAATCGAATAGAAAATTAAATGATTTATTGGTTGAATGTGTTGATAGAGGTGCGGGAGAAATAATAATAAATTGTATTGATAATGATGGACTTATGAAAGGTTATGATAACAAATTAATTCATCAAACCTCGTCTTTAGTAAATGTTCCTATAGTTGCTTCTGGTGGTGCTGGAAATTATGAACATTTTTATGAGGCTTACAAAAATGGAGCTGATGCTTTTGCGGCCGCGAGTATTTATCATTTTACAAAACACACACCTGCAGAAGCAAAAAAATATCTTTTGAAAAAAAAAGTACCCATTCGTGAAAATTTTATTATAGAGTAAATTATGGTTAATATAAAAATTAAAAAAACTACGAAAGAAGATTCTCAATTATTTTATCAACTAAGAAACAATGTAATAAATAGAAAGTTTTTTTTGAATTCAAAAAATATTAGCTTTAATGAACACAAAAAATGGTTCGAAAAAAATTTTAAAAATAAAAATTATTATACTTTTTTATATAATAGAAAAAAAATTGGCTATATTCGTGGAGATGATATTAATGACACTATTTACATATCAATTGCAATAGATACAAAATTTAGAAAAAAAAATATAGCATCTGAATGTTTTAGATTATTTGAAAAAAAAATAAAAAGTAATTCAATACTAATCGCAAAAGTAAAAAAAAAAAATATTAATTCGATTAAATTTTTTGAAAATAATAAATTCAGTTTATTAAAAAAAGAGAAAAATATTCTTACATTTTATAAAATTCATAATAATGATTACAAAAAATATTTAGATGCTATTGATAAAATTGAAAAAATTAGAAGAGGAAATAATATTAACTGGATGAATATTTTAAGAGTAGCATTTACTAGCGCACCAATTGAGGCCTCTAAAATTTTTAAAAAGATTTCCAATGATGACAAATCTATTAATAATTTATCAAAGAAATTATTTTAAAACTTAAAGTGTTTTTTTTTAAGCGGTGTACCAAACTTTAAACTTAGTTTGCTTTTTTTTCCAAGCACACTTTTATAATACATTGGATCTAAACCATTTGAAGGACGAACTATTTTTAAATTTTTTTTTGTAAAGATTTCATTTTTTTTAATGTCTTTAGAGACAAAAATTGATCTTTTAAATATTTTATGTCGTTGTTCATCTTTTGTTAAACTGTAAGATACTTTACCAAGACTTAACCAAGCATTTTTTGTTTCATTAACTAATGACTTGAATTCATCTGGATCCATAGAAAATATGTCATCAAATCCCCCACTATTTTTATCTAATGTGAAATGTTTTTCAATTATGGTGGCTCCATAGGATATAGCTGCTACTGCAGCACCAATGCCTGGTGTATGATCACTCAAACCAATTTCAACTTTATAATTTTTTCTTAAGTCCAAAATCGTTTTAATGTTGCTATCTTCTATTTTAGCAGGATACGAACTAGTACATTGTAAAAATGCAAAATTAAAAAACTTTTTTTTTAAAAGAAATTTATATAAGTAGTTTGTTTCTTTTTTTGTAGTAGCACCCAAAGATATAATCAATGGTTTCTTTTTTTTTATTACTTTATCTAATAAAGGTATGTGATTATTTTCAAAGGAAGCAATTTTATATGCTGGCACATTAAAACTATCAAGATAATCAACTGCTTTTTCATCAAATGGAGTACTAAAGCAAATTATATTATTTTTTTTTGCTTCTTTAAAAATATCTTTGTACCAGCTAAAAGGTAATGCAGCTTTTTTATATAAGTTATATAAATTTTTTTTATACCATAAACTTTTTTTATCTGTTATTTTGAAATATTTGTTATTAGAATTTAATGTCATTGAGTCAGCATCATAAGTTTGCAATTTTATTGCATGTGCACCAACCTTCTTTGCCTCTTTTATTAATTTGAATGTTCTCGTTATACTATTATTATGATTTGCAGAAATTTCTGCAATAATAAATGGTTGTTTTTTTTTTGAAATCTCTCTTCCTTGAATTTTCATTTTTTTTTATTTTTTCTTATTAAAAATTTACCGCTGACAACTCGTTTTTTTAAAATAACATCATACAGTTCAAATTTTTTGTTACCCGAAACAAGATAAGCTTTTGGGTATGAGTCAGCATCTAACATTCTTATAAAATCATAAATTCTATTTGGCTCTTTATTAATAACATTAGATATATTGCTTTGAAAAGGTTTTCTCCTTCTGTAAAATGAGGATAAACCCTTTTGTTTTTTAAAAGAAATTTTTTTTCTTTTTGAAATTATTTTAATCATTTGAACAGCTTTTTTCTCAATATTTCGATAAATATTTTCTGCTTTTCCATTTAAAAAAATATTTGATTTCATACAAATATCTCCACTATCAATTTTATCATTAATTCTAAAAGCAGTAAGTTTTGTTTTATTTATTTTATTTAATATTTGATTTTGAATTGGTGAACCTCCTTTGAATTTTGGTAGGTTTGAGGAATGAAATTGTATACATAAAAAATTTGAGAAAATTTTTCTAGATATCTTTTTTGACCAAAATATGAAAAATATTATTTTAGGTTGAATTTGATTTATTTTTTTTAAATTAATTTTATTTGATAAAATAAATTTTTTACTATTTTTGCAGAATCCATAATTTTTTTTATCCCATTTTTTTTTTGAGATTATTAATATTTTACTCATTAAAACAATTATAAAGATAATTTTTTGAAAATGAAAAAGGATTCACACATTTTTAATCCTACTGTATTTCCTCTATATTCATAAAAAGATTTTAATGAACTTAAATCTCTACTTGTTTTTTGATTTTTAATTTCGTTCCCATAAGCTAATAAAGCCTTTTTTTTTAATAACCACTGCTTTGATATTTCAACAAAATAATTTGGCACAAAATCTTGTGGGGAATAATCAGTTGATGAAGGTATTTCAAAAAATAAAATTTCTTTACATTTTTCTTTTTTTAATGGTCTAAAAGCTGTAATAGTTGCCATAGACACTGCTTTGTGATCTACGTTTAAGTCATTAAAATAATGAGTATATACAATATCTGGGTTTATTCTATTTTTAACTTTTTCTATTACTTTAACTAAGTCAAGGAGTGGATAACTGTCTAGCTTGTTATCTTCAAACAATTTTTTATTTTCTACCCACTTAAATTTCAATATTTTTGACGCTTTAATCGAAGAATTAATTCTGTTTTTCAGATCTTTTTTTTTCACTTTGTCTCTAGCTGAAACTCCATCAGTAAATGATAAACAATATACTTCGTCTCCTTTTAAATAATGTCTATAAATTGCCCCACCACAACCAATTGTTTCATCGTCTCTATGTGCAACTGTAATTAGAACTTTTTTTCTCATTTTTTTAATTGAATAATTTTTTTGCAATATTTATAAGTTTTTTATCAAATTTTTTTTCTCTTTCTGGGTGCCACATCCATCCCATCCATTTATATCTGTTATGACTTATAGCTTCTATTGAACCTTTATCGCAAGTACATATTATATTAAAGTTTTTTGGAAGTTTTTTAATCCTGTAGTTATGATAACTGTTTACTTTTTTTGGGAAATCATACAAATTCGAGTTATTGATTATCTTGTGTATTTTTCTCACATGATTTTTAATTTTCACTAAAGTGCCGCCTTCAAAATGAGACATCATTTGCATTCCGTGACAAATACCAAGAACTGGAATTTTTTTTTTAATTGAATATTTTAACAATTTTTTTTCAACCTGATATCTAATTGACTTTTTGTTTATATCATTACCACCACTTATAATAATTCCAGCTATATCTAAATTGTTTTTTTCAAAAAAAAAATTTTTTGTTTTTAAATTTGGAACTAACATTGGGGTTAAACCCAATTTAACAACCCATTGGTTTAATCTTTGATCGATACAATCTCTTTTTTCATTTATTTTTGAGAAATAATCATCCCTCATGCTTATAAGAATTAAAGATCTTTTTATCATATATTCTGCGAACTTCTTATAACTTTGTTTTTACAATTTAATAAAAGTTTTTTTTCTTTCAATAAATTTTTAAACATTATTTCTCCACATCCAATTGCAGCAGGTATATTTAGCTCATTACATCTTATTGTCATATGAGAATTTGCACCACCATATTTTGTTATTAAGCCTTTTATTTTGTATCCAAAAATCCAATCAAAGCCTGGATCTGCATTATCAATCATTACAATCTTATTATTTATATCTAAACTACTTTTTCCTTTCTCAAGGTAAATTGTATCAGAGTCAACAATTTCATTCGAAACAAAATTGGGTACACTTACCACAGATGCTCCTACATAAGCATTAGATTTTTCGACTATTATTTCTGGAAGGTTAATATGCCTATCAAATTTACTTAGTAGCTTATTTTTTTTTATAATTTTATGTAGTTTTTTTGTGTTTTTATTTTTATGTTTAATAATATCTTTAATACTTAATTGTTCTATGTCATTGAGTGTAATCTTATTTATTTTTGCAAATATCTTTATATTTTGTAAAATTACATTTATACTTTTAGTAAATATAAACTTGGCATATTCTCTAGAAGAAATAGATTTTTTAAAATAGTCAAGAAGCTCCTCAGTTTTTAGATTCAACTTATTTTTTTTAATTAAAATATTTATTTTATTTAATGTATTTTTTTTAAATCTAAATTTTTTTTGTTTAATATTTAGTTTATTTTTTTTGTTATTAATGAATACTTTTTTATCGAGCTCAGAGTAACATTTGGAATTGATATCGTAAGTACCTGCCCTTAGATGTCCATACTTTTTAATAAACTCTGTATAATTTTTTGATTTGTAAATTTTATTTTGATCCTCTAAAAATTCAGAGGTTATAGTTGAAATTGATTTTTCAAATTTACTCAATTCTGTTTCATTTATAATTTTTTTTTTTAATAAAGATAAAAGATTATCTTTTGCTATAAATCCATGTCTTGCTAAAATAGAAAATGGAATTATCCCATATTTAATTGTTTGATCAATTATAAGTTTGATATTTGATAGGTTTCCATCAATTTTATAAATATAAGTGTTCTGAAAATTTCTTAAAATTTCTATTTTAGATAAATTGTTTTCAATATTACCTAAAGAATTATTTTTAATATTTTTTATAAATAAAGATAAAAAAATTTTTTTTAAATTTTTTTTAATAAAATTATTTTTTTTTCCTCCAAATATACTCGAAATTTTTTGATCTATATCAAAAGTAAAACACGTGGGTGCTAGTGAAAACTCAATTTTATCGTGTAATTCTGGCTCTTTCTTAAGTTTATTAATTCCATAATTTATTAAATGATCACTTAATTTATTTGTTAATTCAATTGGTAAAAGAGAATTCAAACTTTTTCTAACATCAATATAGGGCTTGCCTCCAATTTTATACATGAGCCGCTTATCTTTAAATGACTTATAGCCCATTAATTTTCTAGCTTTAAGCCAACTACTTTTAGTAATTAATTCTTCGTAAAGACTGTAACTTAATTGAGATGGATATTGACCGATCATTTCAACCGGATTCCAATCAGACATTTGACTCAATAAAGTTGTTTTTCCACTTATATCATTTTTATCAGACAAGAAATAATTACTTATTTTTTTATTTATCTTATAAATTTCTCTCTTAAAGTCTTTTTTAACTATTTTATTATCTGTATTTACGGTCACTATGGGTCTAACCTGAAATAAGAATAATTCATTTTTTTTGGATAAACCAAACTCTATATCTAATGGACTATTTCCATAAAAATTTTCTATTTCTTTGGTTGCTTTAATGATTATCTTAAAACGTTTTGATCTAACAAAATTAGATTTGTCCTTTAAAATATAAAGAGTTTTATTTGAATAAGTTGAAGACCCTGATGTAATTGTATTTGTTAGTCCAGTCACATCATCATAATTTATTGTATAGTAAAGATTATAATTTAAAAAGTTTCCTGTAAATATAACGCCACTCATTTTTATATTTGTTATCATTTCTTGAACCAGAATCTGCTCATTTAAAATATTAACAGAATACTTTTTATAACTTTTAATAACTTTTTTGATTGTACTTTTTATTTGGTTCCTATTTTTCGGATTTATATTTAAGACAGATTCAAACATTCCAGCCGCAGAAGTTTTTAAATTATCCTCATTACTTGATGAAGACCTAATTACAATTTTTTTTTTATTGATAAAGTTTTTTTGAATATCTTTAATAATTAGATCTTTATTATTATTCCAATTTTTAACCTTAAAAACGTATAATTTTGGAACTATAAAATTTTTAAGTTTATTTTGAATTTGAATTAATGTGTCAGCTTTAGAGGTTGTCATATAAGGCCTGATCTTGATTATTCATTAATAAATTCTATTTATCTTGTAGAAAATTGTTATATTCTTTAATTAATTATATTATATATTAAATTTGTATATATTTTAAATTACACTTTTTTTGATTAAATAAACGATTATAAGACATGCCATATAATATCTAATTTTCTAATATGAAAAAATCTCCTAAAATTATAAACGCAGATATTTCATTTGATGACAGGGGTGAAATTGTTCATTGTAATAATTTTGATTTTAAGAAAAATAACATAAAAAGATTTTATAAAATTCAAAATAATAATATTAATTTTGTAAGAGCTTGGCACGCTCATAAAAAAGAAAATAAGTTTATCTTAATTTTAACTGGATCTTTAAAAATTTGTACAATCAAAATTGATAATTGGAAAACCCCGAGTAAAAATTTAACAAAATCTACTTTTATTATTAATGAAAAAAAACCACAAATATTGTTTATTCCAGGAGGCTATGCACACGGCACACAAAATTTAACCCAAGATACAAAATTTATTGTTTTTTCAAATCTAAATATTAAAGAAAGTATCAAAGACGATTATAGATTCAAAAGTAATTATTGGGGTGATTGGATCATCAAAAGTAGATAGTTATTAAATGTATAAAAACAACTTTCTTACTAAAAACAACACCATTAAACAGGCTTTCGGTAAAATAAATGGTGAATTTGGAAAAATATTATGTGTTGTTGATAGTAAAAGATCTCTAATTGGTGTCTTAACAACTGGAGATCTAAGAAGAGGAATATTAGCAGGATTTAATTTAAATGACAAAATTGAAAAAGTTTATTCAAATGATTTTTCTTTTGTCTACTTACACGAATTAAAAAAAAAAAAATTTATAAGTAGTAAATTTAATACAAAAAAATTAACTGACTCTATTTATCAAATACCTATCGTAAATAAAAAGAAACAAGTTATAAGTATTGTTAGTTTAGAAAAATTAATAGATTCCTTAGGAGATAATTCAAAAAAAATCTCTTTAAAAAAAATAAATTACCCAAAAATATTGGTAGTAGGTGGAGCAGGATATATTGGAGCAAATCTGTGTTTGAAATTACTGAAGAAAAAATACCAAGTAGTGGCTGTAGACAAATTATTATATGACAAATCTGTCATTAAAAAATACTTAAATAAATACAAAAAATTTAAATTTATTAGAGGAGATATTTGTGATTTAAATGTTCAAATTGATGTAATTAAAAATGTAGATGCTGTAGTATTTTTGGCAGAAATCGTGGGAGATCCAGCTTGTAATGCTAGACCAGAAGATGCTTTAAAAACAAACTACTTATCAATATCAAGTATGGCAACTCTTTGCTCTCATCTAAATATCACAAAATTTATTTATACATCATCGTGTAGTGTTTATGGTGTAAATAAAAAAAATGACTTACTAAATGAAAAGTCAGATCTTAACCCTCTGTCTCATTACGCTAGAATGAAGATAATGTCAGAAAAAACTTTATTAAACTTTCGTACTAACAATTTTAAACCAACAATATTTAGATTAGGCACAGTTTTTGGACCTTCCTTGAGAAATAGATTTGATTTAGTCGTAAATACGATGGCTAAAAATGCTTATTACAATAAAGAAATAATTGTAAACGGGGGAGAGCAATGGAGACCTAATATTCATGTCGATGATGTTGTTGATGGAATTATAACAGCTATTCAAACATCTTCAAAAAAAATAGGAAGTAAAATTTTTAATCTTTCTTCTGATATTTCAAATTATCAAATAAAAGGTCTTGCAAGTGAAACAAAAAAAATATTTCCAAAAGCAAATGTAAAAGTTGTCAAAAGCTTAATTGATGGAAGAAATTATAGGGCTTCATCTGAATTATTTTATAAAGCTACTGGATTTAAAGCTGTAAAAAGTGTTTTACAAGCAAACAAAGATTTTAAAAAAATGTTTTTAAAAGATAAAAAGTTTAATCCCAATAATAAAATATTTAATAATTTTGAAATAATAAATGATACAAAGAAAAAATAAAAGATTTCTCCCATACAGCAAACAAAATATCGATAAAAGCGATATTGACTCAGTATTAAAAGTTTTAAAAAGTAATTTTATAACTCAAGGTCCAGAAATAAGTAATTTTGAAAAAAATTTTGCTAAGTACGTGGGGGCTAAATATGCTGTTGCCTGTGCAACAGGTACAGCAGCACTTCATATTTCGTGTCTTGCTTTAAATTTGAGTTCAAAATCTAATGTTTTAACCTCGCCGATAACTTTTGTCGCCTCTGCTAACTGTGCTGAATTTATAGGGGCTAATGTTGATCTAGTGGATATTGATGAATCTAATCATTGTATGTCAGCTTACGAACTAGAAAAAAAACTTAAAAAAAATAAAAAAATAGATCTTGTAATAATTGTACATATGGCTGGCCAAAGTGCAGAAATGGAGAAAATATATAAACTAAAAAAGAAATATAAATTCAAATTAATTGAAGACTCTTGTCACGCATTAGGAGGAAGATATAAACAATTTAAGGTAGGATCATGTAAATTCTCTGACATATCAACTTTTAGTTTCCATCCTGTAAAACCAATAACTACCGGTGAAGGTGGAATGGTTACTACTAATAATAAAGAAATTTACGAAAAATTAATTTTGTTTAGAACTCATGGTATTACTAAAAATCCTCGAGATTTTACAAGTAAGAAAAATTCTAAAGATAATAATGGCAATATTAACCGTTGGTATTACGAAATGTTAAATCTAGGATACAATTACAGACTTACAGATATTCAAGCTATTCTTGGAAAAAATCAATTAACTAAACTAGACAAATTTACCAAAGAAAGAAATAAAATTGCCAAAAGGTATGATGCTGCCTTTAAAAAAAATGATTTAATTTCAATTCTAAATGTAAAACCAAACACTTATCATGCTTATCATCTTTATACCTTATTAATTGATTTTAAAAATTTAAAAAAATCAAGAAATGAAATTATGGAAAAATTAGCTAGTTTTAATATTGGATCACAAGTTTTGTATATACCAATTTATCACCAACCATATTATAAAAAGAAATATAACTTTAAAATTAAAAATTTTAAAAATTCTGAGAATTATTATCAAAATGCGCTCAGTATACCCATTTTTTTTGGTTTAAAAAAAAAGGAGCAAGATTTTATTATATCAAAGATAAATAGCGTTATTTCTAAATAAATAGAAATAAAAAGTTTTATATTTTAAATATTTAATCTTATTTTATTTTTCATCAATTTGCTTAAGTATTTTTTTTAATATTTTTTTTTTTGTAAGAGACTTATTCCACTTGATAAATAATGAAGGTTTTTTTGGAATATCATATTTTAAATCTAAACCAGCCATGTTTTTAATTTGACCAGCAAAAAACTTCTTATATAGTTTTTTTGGATCTCTTTTTTTTAACTCATTAATAGGTACATCTAAGAATATATCAGTATTATTTTTAATTTTTTTATATTCATTTTGGACATCTTTAATTAAGGCCATTGCTGCAATTACAACAAATTTATCCATTTTGATAAATTCTTTACAAAGTTTCACATATTTTAATCCAAGTGTCTTTCTTTTTTGGTAAGTAAAAAAAAGTGATTTCTTTATTTTTAATCTTTTTCTTAAGATATCTCCATCAAGTAAAATAATATTTGAATACTTTTTTGATAATATCTTTTTAATTTGTAAAGATATTGTCGATTTTCCTGAGCCTGAAAGACCAGTTATCCATAATAAGCCGGAAGGTTTTTTTTGTTTTTTAATCAATTTGCTATTTATTAAATTGAATTTTTTTAAGTATAATTTTGTTTACCTGAGCCTTTAAAATATTTTTGCTTAAATAACCTTGGAATATGCCATATCCGAACAAAAAATTTAAAAACAACTGCAATAATACTTAATGATTCAACACTTGTTAACTTGAGTTTTCTAAATCCAGAAAATGCAAAAGCACAATATAATGACCAACTATCATTATTTTTTGAAAATTTTTTATGATTTTTATAGTCAAAAAAATAACGATCATCAATTTTTGTCAAATCTACAGGACATGTAGAAATTTTGCTTATTTTTTCCATAATATCACTTGTTTCTTTATCAATAACTTTTATTTCATCTTCAGAAAGTATATCTTTGTAATAATCATTTGGTTTTTTATTTATGCCTTTACTTTTTCCTTGTTGAGAATTACCCATCCAAGGTACATTCATTAATGTAGGTTCATACAGTATACTTTCAGTTTTTATTTCAACTTTTTCACACAAATAGTCGATGATTTGTTTTGGATCCTTTGCAAGATTCTCAAACCTGTAAACAACAAAACTATTTTCGTTACCAAACTTTTCTTGCAACAGTCTTATTCTTGTAATTGATGTATTCCAAGTTCTTATAATTGAGTTGAGATCATATTGATTAAAATTTTTTATTAAGGATTTGGGTGGAAGCGGTTTTGAAAATCTTCTAGCACCAAAATATCTTCTTGCAATTCTTGTTTTTTCTGCTGCAACATATCCCTTAATATTCCTTATCGGTACAGCAACAATTGATTTATTAAAATCTTCGAAGTATTTTTCAAAATTGTTTAAAAACAAACCATTGCTATCGTGTTGTATTACAACTTTTGGATTTTTGATATTTTTTCCTTGGTCCCAAGACTCAAAATAGGCTTTATGTTTGCCAGAATAAAGTTCTAAATTATTCTCACTATTTTTACAATATTCATGTAACTTAGATATATAAAGATCATGATCAAAGTTTGTATTTACTTTAGTTTCGTAAAAAGCTTTCTCAAGATAATTCTTTCTAACTCCAAATTTATCACTTTTCTCTTTGCCCCAGGAAAAAACGGGCTCCTCCTTTTTAGTATCAAAATATTCATTTAAATTTAAATTTTCTTTAAAATCAGGAATATAAGTTGGAGATCCTGTAATTCTATCAACAAAACCGTATATATCTTTTTTAAAAGGAAAATTTAATTCCATTGGATAGGAAGCTACATCACTGTGTCCATCAAATAATCTAGCCAGTAATGAACCACCACTTCTATTAATACCTGCAATAAATATAAACTTTTTCATTTTAAAAAGTTAATTCATTATTTTCATATCGAAAAATCAGATTGTTTAAAATTTTTTTGTTTTCATTTGAAAGTTTAGAAAAAATTTTTTGATAATTTTTTTCTCGTTGCTTATAATCAACTTTTCTTGGGCATTTTTGTTCTTTTAAAACATTCTTTAAAAATTTTGTTTTACCTATATTAAATCTTAAACATATTTCATTGATAAATTTATTTGGATTAGTCACAAATTTATCATACTTTATTAGAACAATATTTTTCTTTTTTGATGAATTTAAATAACTTTTTTTAAAGATCTTATTTAAATTAGAAATCATTTTAACAATCTTATCTTCATCAGTTTTTTGTTTTGATATTTGATTTTCTATACCTAGACAAAAAAATGGTAAATTTGTTTTACCATATTTGTAAGTTAATATAGTGTTTGTCACCCTAAAATAGTGTTTATTCATATAACCTTTTTTTATCCATGAGGTAACTAAATCTACTGGATGACGACTTATATTGATTATTTTTGGAAAATTTAGTGATTTTTCTAAAAGTTTTAAATTTAAGAAAGCTTCATGAAATAATATTGGAAAAAAATTATTTTTAAATTCTTTGGATTTTTCAAAAGAATTTTTTTTTATAGTTCTCATTCTTTTTAAATAAATTTTTTTTTTTTTATAATTATTTAAAGATGTAAAATCATTTTTTTTATTATTCAAATTTCTTCCTAATAATTTATCTTGTATGTTTTCATTAATTGCTTTCTTAATTATATAATTTGCAGTATTAAAATTAATCTTCTTCATATAGTGCATTACTGAAACGTTTTCCGAAATTGTGTTAAAAAAAAATTGTTCACAATTTTTTAAGGATGAAATAATTGGACACAATAATGTTTTTCCTGATCTTGTTAGTCCAGTAATCAAAATAATTTTTTTTGCACTTATTTTTATATCAAAAAACATTTTATTTAGATTTTAATTTGTAAAGCTTTTCAGCAATATACCAGTCATCCCTATAATTTATATCTATAAACTGTAAATAGGGAATTTTTATTATTGATGAATTATTATTAAATATTAATTTTTCATTAATCCAGTTTTCAGACTTTCCCCAATAAAATTGTCCTGCATCATGATAAATTTCTTTTAATGTTTGAGATCTTCTATTGTAATTTTTTTTATTAAATAATTTGACTTTACCATTTTTAAGAAAAAAACTTCGCTGTGGGGGACTTCTGTATAGGCAAGCTGAGAAAACAAAATTATTATTTTTGATTAATTTTTTGTATCCTTTGACCAATTGTGTATAATCTAAAAGCGGTGATGTAGGGTAAATACAACATACATTTTTTGGATTAAAATTTTTTTTTATCAACCATTTTATCATATGTTTTA
Organism: uncultured Pelagibacteraceae bacterium; assembly: GCA_902518185.1. Lineage (GTDB taxonomy): Bacteria > Pseudomonadota > Alphaproteobacteria > Pelagibacterales > Pelagibacteraceae > Pelagibacter. The sequence continues at coordinate 26,481 of CABYFG010000007.1, forward strand.
TAGACTCATTGAAGTGAACTTTATTATTTGATAAATAATTTGGTCTCAAATATGGAACTTCTGCTCCATAAGATTCAGAAATTTTTTTTATCTTTTTTGAATCTGTACTAACAAATATTTTATCGAAAAGTTTTGTTTTTTTTGCTTCTTTTATTGCATATGCAATTATCGGTTTTTTAAAAAATAATTTAATATTTTTTTTTGGTAGTCTAGTCGACCCAATTCTTGCTGGGATGATTGCAATATTCATTTTTTTTTAGCAACAATAATTATATTATCTGAAAAACTTTTTAAAAATGGTAAAATTCTAAGATCTAATAATTTTTGTAAAATCAAATCTAAACTGTTCCAAAACCAGTAAAAAATATTTTTTTTTGGAAAAAAAAAGGTTGCACCAGTTTTATTTATAATTTTAAAGTTGAAATATCCTAATATATTTTTTAGTCGTCTATAAGAAAACATTCTTTTCTTAATTTTGTATTTCCAATTATCTTCTCCTTTGGTCATAAACTTGGTATTCATTAATTTTGAATTTTCAAATCTTTTGAAAATATTTTTCAATTTACTATCACACAACATAGATTTGAATGATGGGGAAATTAAGAAATCTTCGTTAAATATGAAATAAATTAACCTTAAAATTAAACGTCTGGGATATATCAAATCGAGTAAAGCATACATATTTGCTTGGCATACAATTATATATGAATCTTTTTTTAAAGTTCTTCTAATCTCACTAAAACATTTTTCTAAATTACCAACGTATTGCATAGATCCAATAATCACGCATACATCAAAATCATTATCTTTTAACAAATATTCTTTTTCTATACTTTGATTTAAAAAACTCGCTTTTCCTAATTTAACATATTTTTCACATTTTTTTTCAGACTCATCACAAAGATGTTTTGATATGTCAATTCCAACATACTCAAAACCTAATTCACAAATTTTTTGTGCGGTTTGGCCGGCTCCACAGCCTAATTCTAAAATTTTTGCACTTTCTGGTAAATTTAAATTTTTAAGAAAATCTAAAACTTTTTTTTGTCTTAAAATTAAGTGACCACTCAAATAATTATTTTGATCATAAGTAAAATGGTGCCACTTTTTTGTTTTTTCATCATTCCACCAATTTTTTACTTCCTGATCTTGTATTTCTTGATTTGATATTTTTAATTTCATAAGTAAAAGTCTTTTTTATTTAGAACTGACAAAGTATTAGCTCTTGAATTTTTTCTTGCAAAGGCTGCATATATTAAAAAAATATTATCATTTCCAAAGAAGATATCCTTCTTATATTTATTCATTTGCTTATAAATAAAATCATCCATTATTCTTTTAAATTTTACTGTCTTCACTACTGAAACATTATATCTAAGTAAAGATAAGTCATGAACTTTTTGACTATCTGTAAAAACAAATAGTTTAAATCCAGGGTTTATATTTAAAATTTTTTCAATTACATATCCTTTCCTGGTAAAAATAACAATTCTAGAAGATTTTTCGTCTATTTTACTAAGTGATTGGAATATATCTACGGGTTTATTAATTTTATTTTTTTTAAAATTATTTCTTTTATGTTCTATTTCATTGAAATTTTTAAACCATTTTAATATTGATAAAAATTTTTTTGAAGTTGCTGTTTCATCACTCAACATTAAATAATCTGCATTAAGAGATTTTGAAAAACTTAGAGAAATAATTTCACTTTTAGATGGAGAAGTATTATAGAGCATAGAATCTAAATTTTCAGTTGCCATTATTAACAACTTTCCACTTTTTTTTGTGAAATTTGAAATTTTAATTGTTTCTTTGTATAAATTATTTGCACCTATTTCTGCAGACAAATCTCCTCTATCAATCATGATAATATCTGAGTTTTCAGAAATTTCTTTAACGTTATCGCAGCCAAGAGTGTTTTCTACTTTTGAAACAATAATTTTATTTGTTTTTTTTTTTACTCTTTTAATAATTTTACTATTTTGAACATAACTCAAACCTATGGCATCAATTTTCAACTTGGATATTTTTCTAAGAAAATTTAAATAAACTTTTTCTTGTAATTTATCACTATACTCTGATCCTGGAATATTCAATCCTTTCTTTGGAAGTAGAAGAACTTCATTAAGAGATTTACCTAAAATAAAATTTTTTCCTCGAGAAATAAATTTAAAATTATACCTTCCATCAGCTAAGGTAAAATTTTGAATTTTTCCAAATTTTGGTAAAGGTTTTGTAAGAGGTATTTTTAAAAAAGGATCTTTTTTATCTAAATTTTTCTTCGAAAAATAAAATTTTACTATTTGATTTTTTTTAATCTTAATATTATCTAAATTTGCTGTTCTTGGTTTAATTCCCGGCAAATCGATTAATATTTTACAATTTGGATTAATCCTTTTTATTAATTTTGAAATTTTTTTATGCCATTCAATTGTATTATGAGCACCATTAAGTCTGACGAAATTTGAGTGATTTAATATTTTTTTTAAGTTATTATAGTTTTGAGATATTGGACCAATTGTACATAATATATTACTCATTTTATTAATTTTTTTTATTTCTAATTTTTGTTGCTGAAATGTTTTCTATTTTTTTTGAAAGTTTTATTTTTTTTATTTTATAACCTACTTTTCTTCCATATATAACGCTGCCAACAACTGGAACTTTTATTATAATGTAATTATTCTTGTACTTTTTTAACGAGTCATTAATTTTTTTTTTAACATATGTAAAACTATAAGGATTCTTTTTGTTTATGCCTTGACTATCCATAACTAAAATTGAAACTTGTCCATATTCTTTTAAGCCTTTAAGAAACATTTTTTTATGACCTTCATGAAATGGTTGAAATCTTCCTATATACAAAGCACTTTTACACTTCCAATTAAATTTCATATGAATTTATAAATATTTTATCTATTAAGATGTAACATATAAAAATTTAAATGGTAACAATTTTCAAAAATTGCACAAAGTATTTATTGTTAAATAAACAAAATTTATGATATTTGCTGCAACTTAATAATTAAAAAAAATTAACCCTTAGAAATAGAGATTCAAAATGGTTGAAATAGCGACTATTTATATAATTATTTTTCTTTTACTAACTACAATTCAGACAATAGTTGGTGTTGGAGTTTTAGTTTTAGGAACTCCAGTAATGTTATTAATGGGACATTCTCTACCTGAATCAATTGAGACCTTACTTCCAATTTCTATTTTAACAAGTTTTATAAATATTTTATATTTTAAGATGTATAACAAAAAAAATTTTTTCTTATGATAATTGGTTTAATTCATGGTCTGACTAACTCAGGAGGAACACTATTGACAATTTTTTTACTATCCTTAAACAAAAACTTAAAAAAAGATACAAGACAAGATATTACATTCTTCTATTTATTTTTAGCAAGTTTTCAATTTTTGATATTTTTAATATTTTTTGAAATCAATATATCAATAAATCTTTTAATAAATTATATCGGCATAGTTTTTCTTGGAGTTATTTTGGGAAATATCATTGAAAAAAAAATAGGAAAAAGTGAATTTACTATTTTAATTGATCTCCTAGCATTTTTATCAGCAATTTTTTTAATTATTTTGTAATCAATAAAAAAGGTTTTAATTAAAGCTATCTACCTCTTCGTAGCTCTAGAGTTTCATCAGTATCGCTAATTTTAACAGTTTTTCTTAAACTTTGATTTGGCAATTTGCTTAAATCAATATTTTTAAAATTCCATACAATATGTTCAAATATCATTTTAAAAAACCATTTTAAATTACTAGATTCTTTATATGCTATTAATATACACAGGAAAGGATATGTCATTTTGTTCCAAGGTAAGAACAATCTAAGCGCATCTATTAATCTTGGTGCAGGTTGAAAATTGAAATATGGGTTATTATTATTTTGATATTTAAATTTGTCTAACTCTTTTTCAAGTTTAGACTTAAAATTAGTTTTGAAAAATCTATTCAATACCATTGCAAATAATCCAGTTAAAGTATCTATTTTTGGTAAATCAATTTTTAAATTAACTCGTGCATGCTCTCGCCAAACTTCCCATTCCATTTTGTGACGCCATGAAAAAACTTTTAATAAAGGTTGTTTTGTGAAATTTATAAAATGATCATTATCATATGCATCCTTATCACTAATATCGATTAAATATTTTTCTTCACCATCAATAGTTTTTGATACATATCCGTTTTCTCTAGCATATTCATAAAGTGGGGTTCCTGGAAGAGATTGAGCATAGTTTACACTCATCTGATAATTTAATTTATTCCTAAAAGGGTCAGGATAATACTTCATTGTTTTTTTAATAAAATCTATTGTCTCATCTATAGTTTTGTCTGTTTCCCCTGGCATTCCTATAACAAACTGCATAGTTGTTGTCAGGCGAGCTTCATAAGTGGCTTTTATTGCTGCTATGTTTTGATCAAGTGTAATTTTTTTTTCCATGACCTTTAGCATCGTAGGGCTTCCGCTCTCTATACCATATAAAACATTTTCACACCCATTAGCTTGCCAAAGTTTAAGCATCTCCAAGTCAACTGTATGTGCTCTAACACCTCCAACGCTCCAAGTAAAACCTAGAGAGCCAAATATTTTTGCTAATTCTGCAGTTTCGTCTTTATAAGATCCAAAATTTTCATCACCTACTGATATATAGCCGACTCCATATTTTTTTTTCAGCATAACAAGATGATTTTTAATTTTTTCTAGTGGACTTACTCTATAACCTTTTTCAAATCTATGACAGAAAGTACATCTAGCTACACATCCTTTAGCTACAATTACAACCGCTGTCTTTCCATTGGTAAAATTTACTTCAGGGTCATATGTTCTGCCTCCTCTTTGAGCGATATAGTGATCTATCGATTTATCATCTTCTAAAATAGAATAATCAGGGTCTTCTAACAATGGTGCTGGAAGAGGATGCTCATAGCCGGTAAACCTTAGTTCATCTGACTTGTCAATAAATGTAATTCCTTTTATCTTTAACAAATCCTCATCTGAAGTTCTTTTATCTTTTATTGCATTGACTAAATTTTTAACAATAATTTCACCATCCCCAACCACACAGTAGTCAATTTTAGATTTTCTATGGAGTACATTGGCGCTAGCAACTAATCCACCTCCAACTATAACTGTTGTTTTAGGATTTATATCTTTAATCAAATAAGCTAAATATTTTGTATAGGCATAAGCAGTTGAAACTACCGCACTTATTCCAACAAAGTCAAATTGATGTTTTTTGAAATATTCATAATTTTGTTTAGCGTCCCAACGATGATAATCTATGTGATGAAAATGTACTTCCTCACCATTATTTCTTAACGACTGAATAATAGCCATTGATCCAAACGGAGGAAATGCCGTAGGTATCGGTCGAATTGGAGTTGTTACTATACAAATTTTCATTCAATATTTATATCACTATTATATTAAATTAAAACTATGACAAATTAATCCAAATCTATTTGCTTATTTTAAACTTAGTATTGTAAGATTTATATATTCCCTCAATAATGCCAGAAAAGATAAAAGTAGATATAAGGCTATAGGCGAAAAAAGGAATTGCTAAAGTGTAACATAGTAAAAAGCCCTCTATTGTGTAACCATAAGAACCAAGCGTCCAAACACCAAAATTTGTGACAACAAAGAATAGGCATGCGCCAGCTAATGATCCAAAAATTCTATTTAAAATATTTTTAGTGAAAAATTTTGATCCTAGGCCAATTAATATTATGCTGCCCCAAGTAAAAGGTGTTACACCATGTAAGCCAATAATCAAATCTGTAATTATAAAACTAATTAACAATGCTGGAAGATATCTTGTTCCAAATATTACCGGAACATAAAAACTTAAAGCTAACAAACTTGTAAAATTGGGTGGATGAGGAATGAATCTACTAGCAGCTAATGCAATAAAGATTCCAATTGAAATTTTTAAATATTTCATAACTTTATTTTAATTAATCAGTAATTGAATACAAGTTTAATCAATATTAAATTATACTTTCAGTTATAATAATTAATAAGCTTTTCTAAATCCAAAATTTACCATTCTTCCATCTTGAGAATATGTACCCGGTTTTTCATATCTTTCATTAAGTAAATTTGTAAAATTTATGGAGATTATATTGCCATACCAATTTTTTCTAATTGACATATCTAATAAATCTACACTTTTTACAAATTCATTTTTTGATCCAGTCCAATCAATATGTTCACCTATATATCTGTGACTTAAATCTAAATCATAAGAACCATATTTAGGTAAAAAAAATTTTGTTGAATAGTCAATTCCATAAGATAAATCTGGTCTTCTAGAATTAGGACCTCCTGTATCTGATCTACTTTTAGCAAAGTGTGAAACTAAAGATATACTTTGATCATTTCTTAACCATTTAATTTCATTTTCAAGACCCTCTTGTGTTGTATCAGGTACTTTGTTTTCATAAGCACTCCAATCAGATTTAATTTTAATTCTATCTTTCATCCTTGTTCTATAGGCCGTGGAAGATAATTTAATATTTTCAGAAAAATTAAACTCACCTGTAATTTCATTAGTCTCACTTGTTTCAGGATTAATATGTTTTTGACCAGTATTTCCATATAATTCATAAAGACTAGCATTTTTTAGGCCTGTAGAATGAGTTGCTCCTAATTTCAATCCACCCAAAAATTGTGTAAAATTTACTTTATAGGTTTTATTTCCACCAGTTTCTTTATGATCATCATTTCTGCCGTGAAATGATAATATTCGATTTTCATTAATTTTATAACCTGCATTAAAAAAAATACCAAAATTACTCAAATTTCCTCTTGTTTGAGATGAAAATGTTGTAGTTTGATAATGGCCCCAATCATATTTATATTCACTTCCAAAACCGTATGAAAGTTTATTATCATAAATCATTTCTCTTTCAGCTTTAGCTACTAAAGACTCGCTGTAATATTTATCTTTTTTACCTTGCACGTAATATTTTCTATCGTAATTATGATAATGAATAATGAAATTATCTAATAAATTATTAGTTTTACGTTCAATACCAGTTTGTAAAGCATACATTTTATTATCGGACGTGACTGACTCTTCTTTTGTATCAGATGAATCATATTCAGATTTTGTATCCCTGTAATAAAAAGTATTTTTTAATTTCAGATTATCCTTTAACCATTTGACACCATTGAAATTTACTTGATAATTTTTTGTACCATCAGACTCGTGACCTTTAGCCTTTGCACTATCTGTTTTACTATGATTTGCAGCCCCTTTAAAATTTAAGTGCCATCCATTGGTAGTAATTTTTGTAGCATTGTAGTCTGCAGCTTTATTGTCATAATTAAATCCATTCACAGAATAACTATTTGTATAATCGATATCTGTTACAAAATTAATTGCTCCCCCAATAGCATCAGGTCCAAAATGTGCACCATTGGAACCTTTATAAACTTCTATTTGTTGAACAGTTTGCACAAAATCTTGGCCAAAATCATGCAATCCGTTTGTTGCTGATTGATCATTTATTGCAATACCATTTAACATTACAAGTGTATGGTTTGACTCTGAGCCTCTCATGAAAACAGCGGCTTGCTGTCCTTTTTGTCCTGTTTGATAATAATCTAAACCTGTAACTTTCTTTAATAGGTCCACTGCAGTAGTGGCACCAGACTCTTCTATTTGTTGTTTGGTAAAAATTTTTTTATTTATTACTTGAGAATTATATTTAGAGCTATTTGGAGTTTTAGTAATTGTTGTACAAGGTACACCTTTTTTGTTATTCCATTTACAATCCTCTAAAGCATTTGCGTTTGAAATTGATAGAAACAAAAATAAAATAAATCTAATAAACATATAACATCCTTTTTTACCTCTATTAAAAATAGAGGTTTATTAATTTTATGCCGATGTTAATTAAAATTGTAGAACTAGACTTTTCCTGGCCTTCATTCAACAGCGGACTATGTTGGGTGGCACTCCGACTTTACGGTTGCAGGCACAGCCAATGAATTACACACTGATTCCCCACTCACTTATTCAACACAAAAAAATAATTATATAATTTTTTTTATTTGTCAATTAAATTTAATTAATAGAAATTTTTTTATTTCTTATTTTAAATACAATATCACATTTTTTAATTAACGCACTGTCATGAGTAATTAATATAATAGACATATTCTTTTTAATTTTTGAAATATCATTAATAATCTCATTTTCTGTAGTTTTGTCTAATGCATTTGTTGCTTCATCTAATATTAAAAGCTTTGGATTTAAAAGAATAGCTCTTGCGATAACAATTCTTTGTTTTTGACCTCCAGATAAAAAAATACCGTCATGTCCTATAATTGTATTTTCTTTTTTTGGAAGTTCATTAACAAGGTTATCTATCCTAGCTAATTTAATTGCTGATTTAATTTGTGAATTATTAACTTTTTTTTGTTTTCTATTAAAAATAATATTATTTTTAATTGTATCGTTTAATAAGAAAGGATCTTGTGGAACATATCCAATTAAATCATTTTGAAATTCAAATTTATTAGAAAATGTTTTTCCATTAATATTAATTTTATTTTTTGGTAAATCTAGCAAGCCAATAAGATAATCAATTAAAGTCGTTTTACCTGAGCCACTTTCCCCGTAAATACCAATAATATTATTCTTTTTAATTTCTATTTCTGCTTTATTAAATAATTTATTTTTTGACCCTGGATAAACAAAATTTATATTAGAATATTTAATTTTTTTATCAAAATTGATTAAAGTTGGTTTTAAAGAATTTTTATTAAAACCACCTTTTTCTTCTTTAGTAAATTTATTATTTTGAAGATCTTTTTGAACAATATTAAAAAAGTTTTGATAAATTTTTATCATAGATAAATTTGTTGTTACTGTATTGAATGATGGAATTAATCTTAAAGAAATAACAGCAAGTAAACTTATGTTGTTTATTAATTCTTTTTCTAAACTACCACTTGTAAACATAAAAAATGTGGCAATTATGATTGCTATTAATGCTGTAATCTCAAATGTAATTCTAGGTAAACTTATTATAAATGCTCTATAAAAATAAAAGTCTCTAACATCATATAATAATTTATCAAATCGCTTCTCAAGATATTTGTTATTTTTATAGATAAAATTTTCTTTTAAAGATCCAAACGTTTGATTTAAAATTGAAATTATTTTTGTTTGACCATCAATAAATTTATTAGAAATTTTCTTTAAAAAATTTTTAAATACCCTAAAAAAAATTAGGCCTATTATTGAAAAAATTAAAAAAATTATTAAAACTAGGTGATTATTTGAAATAAATAGAAGCACTACAATTCCAATTAAGAGCATAAATTCTTTGATTAAATTGAATATTACAAATAAATAATCAACTGCTGAAATAGAGTCGCTGCTTATTTTTCGAATTAATTCCTCAGGTTTTTTTTGAATTTTTCTTAAATAAGATCTATTGCTAAAATTTAGAAATAAGTCTTTTGACTGAATAAAAAATAATTTACCAGCAAATTTAGCTTGTGCAAAGTTATATATTATTAGGAATATATTTTTTAAAGTAAAAAAAAGAACTATACAAAATAAAATTTCAACATAATTAAAATCATAATTAAGCTTAAAAATTGAATTTAATAAAATCTCATTATCTGTAAGGATACTCCCTAAAGAAGCTAATGATACTAAGGAAATAGCTTCTAAAAAAACAAGTAAAAAAGACAAGAATAATAAAAATACAAATTTAGAAAAATTACCTTTTTTAAGAATGACATTTAATAATGTATTAAGACCTTGCATAAAATAATGATAACAATCTTTGTTTAACTCAAGGAGTAAATTTCTTCAATCAAATTAAGCTTTACTAAAATTTTTTTCTTTAAAACTAAATTCTTATTAATCTTTTTTCTACTTCACTCAAGATGTGGTGACCTATAAAAATGTGACATTCTTGAATCCTTGCAGTTATTTTTGAGGGCACAATAATTGAAACATCGCATTTATTTTTAGATTTACCTCCTTTATTTCCAAACAAACCAATTGTTATAATTTTTTTTCTTTTTGCTTTCTTTAAGACTCTCAAGATATTTTCTGAATTTCCTGAGGTACTTATAACGAATAATATATCTTTTTTATTTGCTAACGCCTCAAAAGGTCTTACAAAAATATCATTGAAAGAGTAATCGTTACCACAAGCTGTTATTGTAGAAGTATCTTGTGCTAAAGAAATTGCTGGTAAAGCTCTTCGATTAATTTTTGGTTTAAGCCTCACTAGTAATTCAGCTGACAAATGTTGTGCATCAGCTGCTGAACCACCATTACCACAAAACATAATCTTGCCCCCCTTGCTAATACTCGAATAAATTAAGTTTATTGCTTTGTTAATTAATGGATTTAATTCAATTAATCTTCGATGAATTGATATGTTTTCAGATACATCTTTTAAAAAAAAGTCATTTTTTGCCATTTTCATTATCTTTACTTATCTTAAGGAGAATGTTTCTTCAATAAAATTAAATTATTAATTTATTACAATCAAATTTATAATTTTTTAGCAAAATTATTACCTGTATCTTTTTTTAGACAACTTTGAATTAATTTAGATAAATTTTTATTTTTGTAATTAAAAACCATTAAATCATTAATGTGTTTATTATTAATTTTAAGCCATTTTTTATAGCTTAAAATTAAATTTGATTTCAAATAACGATTAATATTTTTTTCATTAATATTTATTGAAAAATTACTTTTTCTTTTAAACTTTGGCCATCCAAATGAATATTTTAAATGTTTATTGTGAATTTTTACTATCCTATCATGGAAAAAAAATACTTTTTTTTTTCTTGCTAAAGCTTCATAGCCAAGAGTAGAGTCAATGGTAAAAATATTTTCAAATTTATCTACAAGATTATATGGATTGCTCCCACTCAATATTTTAAATTTTTTTGTTAAAAAAGAATTATAATAACTTATTTCATTATTGTACCTCTCTAAATTTTTCTTGTTAGATTTAAGCATTATAATTAAATCTAACTTATTTTTTAAACAATATGTTTCCAAAATTGGCAAAATTTTTTTTTCAGGAGAATAAAATATTGAATGTTCATCCTCAGGTATATTTTTTAACTTAGGATAATATTGACTTATAAATAATAATTTATTTTTAAATTTTATTTTTTTACTTATTTTAACAAAGTTATTTCGATAAGATCCATTCAATACAATCTTACATTTTATGAATTTTTTAATATATTCTCCATAATAACGGTTAAATGTTAAATAATAATCAGCCTCTAAGGAAGTTTTTTTTTTCTTTTCTAAAATAAGATTATTAAAAAAAGGATCTGTAATTTTATATCTATATCCATTTTGGATAGCAATAAAATACTTATTTCGATGATATTTTTTAAAATAATAAAAATCTATATCATTATCAAGAATTGTAATTACTATTTTTGGATTAACAAATTTTATAAAATTTTCTGCATAATTTCGAAAAAATATTTTTCCATTTAACAAAGTTAAGATAAAAATGAATATGTTTATTTCATTCCTGTCGAGTATTTGTTTAGAAATATATCTTTTATTAATTATTTCTTGTAAAATTTTTGATGGTTGGCCATATAAAAGAACTGAAGACTTTTTTGGTATTCTAAAAACAAATGACTTTTTTAAAATTTTAGAAATAAGAAAATGTAATCTATTCAACATTCAAATACTTATAAAATATTAAATCATTTAGTAAATATAAATATGATCTAATTAGCAACATATTCATTTATTTATTTTTTTTGGAAAATTAAAAATTTTAATTTAATAATCAGTTTTGTTTTTTAATGTGAGCTCTTAATTTTTTAGCAATAATTTTTTCTTCTGGTAAAATATATCCAATTTTTTCTTTTCCCCATGCTGTACTCATTATATTAATAGAACTAACTAAATTTACCATTCCTCTGAGTTCTAGCGATGCTGCTTGATCTGATCCATACATTGTTCGGTCTAAAGTTATATGTCGTTCCAAAGAACTAATTCCTAATGCAAAAGCTGCTAAAGAGACAGCAACACCATTTTCATGACCACTATAACCAACATTACATTTGTATCTTTTTTTTAATCCATTAATTGTTTTGAGATTGGCATCTTTTACTGACATTGGATATGTTGAAACACAATGCATTAATTCAAAGCTACATTTGTTTTTTTTAAAAATCTTAACAGCCTGATCTATGTCTTTTGTTGTGGACATGCCTGTAGAAATGAAAGTATGTTTTTTTTGTTTTGAAACTTTAATTAAAAAATCCTTATCGACTATCATGGCAGATGCTACTTTATTATACTTACATTTATACTTTTTTAAAAATTCAAGACTATTTACATCCCATGCTGATGCAAACCATTCAATTTTTTTCTTTTTACAATAACTATTAATAATGTTGTACTCTCTTGATCCTAACTCCAAACCTTTTTTTTGTGCTCGCTGAGTATTTCCCCAAGGACTTTCCCTAAATGAATTTAATAATTCTTGTGAATAAACTAAATTTAAATCTCTTTTCTGAAATTTGACTGCATCAAATCCAGCTTTAACTGCATTATCTATTAACTTTTTTGCAATTTTAATATCACCATTATGATTTATTCCAATTTCAGCAATTAAATAGGTTTTTTTCATAATTATTAGTTAAAATCCTTGCTGCCAAAAAAATGGTAATGTCCATTGTCCTTTTTGCGGATAAGTACAATCTTTACATAATTCAGGTAAGTTATCTCTGTCATTATTTATTAAATTTTTTCTTAACTCTTTAAAGTTAGAGTTGTTCCAAATTTCTTTGATTGAATTTTTTTTAATATCCCCAAAAACTTGGGTCCCATTTACATCTAAACAGCAGATTCTTACACTTCCATCTAGTTGTATAAAGCATTGACTAAAAGGGAAGTAACAAATTGATGAAAAAGGATTGTTATCATTACTATGAATTAATTCATCATCTATTTGCCCTCCCCAGTTATGCATAAATGTTGTTAAAACTTTATCTGACTTATTTTTCCAATATGAATAAAATTCTTTTTCCTCATGTTTATTTGTGTCATTTACTAACATTCTTGGAAAAACCCAAGGATAAATAGACAAATTTTCTTTTCTTTTATTTAAAAGAAGAAGTGTATTCTGATAAGCCTTTTTTGTATCAACACCTATTCTATTATTTTGATGTGTTGTTTCTGAAACTCCATCTAAAGATGCTATTACATATTTTAAAGTGCCTTCAAGTTTATTTTCAAAAATTTGATTTATCAATTTCTCGTTAAAAAACTCCATATTGCTAGAGAGATAGATATTTTTGATCTTTCTTTCTTTTGCATAAATAAGAAATTTTATTAACTCTTTATGTAACGAGGGCTCACCATCCATAAATAATGCTATACTCTTCACACTTTTTTTATTAATACTTATTTCATCAATTATTTTTTTATAAACATCAAAATGCATGTAACCTTTAGTTCTAACATGCTCTGGCTGAGGACAAAACCAACATTTAGCATTGCAAATATTTACTGTTTCTATTGAAAATGCCTCTGGAAATTTCAATAGTTTTTCAATTTTTTTTTTTTGAAAATAATCGAATATTCTTTTAGGAAATGTTTTTTTTATTAAAAGTTTAATCTTTTTAAATGAGTGCCATCGATGAAAAATTTCAAATAAAACATGTCTCACAGACATGAGTACTATCAAAATATTATAGACAGTTAGTTTGTATAAAAATTTTATGTTTTTCATTATTAACTATGATTTTAGGTTTGGATGACTTTCCATAAGCCCATCAACTGTTAAATCTGGAAGTTTAGCAGGATCAATATTTACACCAGTTTTTCTAATTTCAATTTGAATGTCATCACTCTTTAAAGCTTCCTTGGCGACAAAGCCTGTTAATCTTGATAAAGCATTATCAAATAGACAATCACTCAAATTAAATTTTTTATTTTTCTTTTGCATCTCAACTAAAAATTTTCCCTCATCTTCGGAAAGTTCTATTGAATTTCCCCATCTAATATTTAATAAATAAAAATTCTCTTCTTTCTCATACCTAAAACGAATGGATTTTGGTACATATAGGTCTACCCCAGATTTAATTTTGTCCTCTATAAATGTATCCTTTTCAAGCTTATAAGGTTTTACGATAAACTCTTTTCCTGGCATTAGAGGATCCTTTTGATCCATTCTACCTGAGGCTGCCATCCCGTGCATTCTACAACCAGATTGACAAACATCAATATAATGACATCCTTTACAACCTTCATAAAGATAACTCTCGTTCCTCCATGACATTGTATTCGCATAAGCTTTTTTAAGTCCAATTTCGTAAACATTTCCATAATCTTTATCTTCCATTACACAGCCATGTGTTTCACCATTGGAGTTTATGCTAAACCTATGCCCTGATTGTGTGGGACAACCTCTTCCAACAAAATCCTTATATTTTTCTAAATCTCCTAACATACAAAGTGGATAATTAATCAATGTCCCAACTTTCATCCCTGTGTCATCTTTTAATCTTAACAGCTCATCAAGACTAAATTTGGACTCTTCAATCGTTGTATGATGTTCATTATTTTTATCACTTCTGTCATATGCAGGCGGTATGACTCTATGTGCAAAAAATTGTGAAACACCTAAAGAATGGAGAAATTTACCAGAGTCATAAATTGTATTTTTATTATGTTGAGTAACAATTGTGTTTGCACTTACTCTAATACCTGATTTTACTGTCGCTTTAATTCCATCAATAATTTTTTGAAATGAACCTTTGTAAGTTGTAATAAAGTCTGTCTCTTTTTTATAGAATGAAAACCAGGAAGTTAATACATGATCTAAGCCAAGTGATTTGAGTTTAAGCATTTTTTCTTCAGTTGCTAGCATCAAGTTACTATTTAAACTTGTAGAAATATTATTTTTATGAAGCTTATCAATTGCATAAGAGGTTAAATCATATTTTGCTAATGGCTCACCTCCTGAGATAATAACATGAAAAACTTTGTTCTTAATGAATTCATCTAACAAAAAATCAAATTTTTTTTCATCTACATTAAATTTGCCTGCACTTGTATCTCTCCACGGATTATAACAATGCCTACATTTTACATTACATGCCTCTGTAACCTCTAAATTAATTACTGTTGGAGCTGAGTAAACTCGTTTTTTATATTTAGTAATTTTAGTTTTAGGTTTATAGCTTTTTTCATCAGGATAATGATTAATCTGATGAGATTTCTGTCTTTTTAAATCTAGTTCACTAAAAACATCATTTTTTACATTTGTACTCATAATTATAAACCTAGTACATACTTAAATTAAACTTTAAAAAAAGCAACTTGTATCAATTAAATAATTTTTTAGTGTAAATCGGTCTAAAATGAGTAAATATCCATTATGAAAATTACAGAATGAGAAATATTCCCTCAACACGTTTTCCAATAAATATGCGCTATGTTATACGCTGGATAAGTGCTCCTATAAAACCCTTCATATTTACACAAGTCTGTTTATATCAATTTCACTAAATATTTCAGATTTTTTGTTATTTTTTATATTATTTGTATTGTTTATGTAAATAAGTACACTAAACCTCTTCAATAACAATAATAAACTATATTTAGCTTATTTGAAATAGATGAAAATAAATTCTGAGGTAAAAAAATTATACAGTACAAAAAAATATTTTGTGAAAATAAGAAGGAATTTAAAGACAAAAAGTAATTATTGGTCAAAAGTTAGACGAGATCCTGATGGCAAAATTAGACATAGATTTTCAAAAAAAGAAAGAGTAAATTTCAAAAAGAATAATTTAGGCATAATAAAAAAAATTAATAAATTAAAAGGTACGTCAGTTTTAGATGTTGGGTGTGGAAATGGAAATATGTTGTCATATTTATCAAAAAAATTTAAAAAATTTGGTATAGATATAGATGATAATGCAATAAAAAATTCTCAAAAATACGGTGTCATATTTAAAAAAGATTTAAATAGAAAAATTACTCTTCCAAAAAAATATGATATTATTATTATTTACCATGTGATCGAGCATCTTAAAGAGCCAATTAAATTTTTAAACAATATTTTAAAGTATTTAAAAAAAGGCGGATATATTGTATTAGGGACACCAGACTTTGATAGTGCTATGGCAAGAATGTATGGAAATAATTTTAGGATGTTGCATGATAAAACTCATATAAGTTTATTTACATTTGAGTCACTTTGTAGACTATTTAGGTTTATGAAATTAAAAATAATTGAAGTTGACTTCCCATATTTTGAAACAACTTATTTCAATAAAAAAGAAATGAATAAGTTATTTAGTAAAAAAAAAATTATTTCACCTCCATTCTATGGAAATGTAATTAATTTTCTGCTAATGAAGTAAGTCATAAAATGATAAAAAAAATTTTTATAGAGAAAAAAAATATTCATAATATTTTATTGATAAAAGAAAAACTTAAAAAATATAATCTCTGTGTTTTAAAAAATTTTTATGACAAAAAACATCAACTAATACTTTATAAATTTTTGAAAAAAAGTTTTCAAAAAAAAAAGGATATAAGAGTTTCTGGTGATTTTATTTATAAAATGAAAGACTTTAAAAGATTAGATCTTGGTGATAGTTATATAAACACAAGATTTGCAAGATTCATGTCAATTAATGAATGGGAGAAAAATAATAAACCCATTTTAAAATCAATAGAAAAAATTATAAATGTTAGAAATAAAATTTGTAATTACAAAAAAGAGAATTTTGTTTATACAAATATTAAAAGAAAAGAAAAAAACTTTTATTGGTGTGATGCAATAAGGATGATTCAATATCCTACTGGTGGTGGATATCTCTCAAAGCACAAAGATAATACATCTTTTTACCCACCTGGAATGGTAAATTGTTTATTGCCTATTTCTTCAAAAAACAAA
This sequence comes from uncultured Pelagibacteraceae bacterium, assembly GCA_902518185.1. Taxonomy (GTDB): domain Bacteria; phylum Pseudomonadota; class Alphaproteobacteria; order Pelagibacterales; family Pelagibacteraceae; genus Pelagibacter. The sequence goes on from CABYFG010000007.1 coordinate 43,449, forward strand.
AAAGATAAAAAACTCAATTTATATGAGGCGGGAGGAATATATTATTATTTAAAAAATAAAAAAATTATTCTTGATGATCATTTAAATACTGGTGATTTAATTTTACATACAAAAAATATATTACACGGTGTTCATAGCGTTGATCCACAAAAAAAATTAGATTTAGAGAGATTAAGTGGACGTATAACCATAAATCTTTCTATCATAAAATTTTATAAAAATTGAAAATCTTATATTTAATTTTCATATTTATTTATTTTCTAATACTAAGAATGTTTCATTTCGTTCAATTAATTTATTGGAGAATTTATTTTTATTCTATCTTTAATAAAGGTAAAATTAAAATACCATTTAAAAATACATTTCAATTATCTAAGTCTAATATTAATGCATTGGTAAAAATAGATAAAAATAATTACGAAGAAAAAGTTTTAGAATTTTTAAAAAAAAAATCTGTAAATAAATCTTTTTTTATTGATATAGGCGCGCACTATGGTTTTTATACTTTTAATTTACAAACCCATTTTAAAAAAATTTATGCATTTGAAGCCAATCCATTAAATTTAGAAATATTAAAATATAATATAAATAATATTAATAAAAAAAAAATTAAAACTATTAACTCTTTTGTTGGTGAAAAAGATGAAAAAATAAATTTTTTATTATCAAATTTTTCATTCATTTCTCAATTTGATAAAAAAAGTTT
>CABYFG010000008.1 GCA_902518185.1 uncultured Pelagibacteraceae bacterium
GCAAATTCATCATTAACTTTTACTTCTTCAGGATTTTTTATATTTAATATTTTACAATCAAATTTTGCTTTTTTATTCACTAATTCTTTCTCTGGAAAATTTTCTGGTAATACAGCTTCGACAATTTTCTGCTCACCTTTTTTTACACCTATCAATTGCTTATCAAAACCTTTTAGAAATAAATCTTTTCCAAGTGTAATCTGTGTGTTTTTACCTTCACCACCTTTAAATGATTTACCTTCAACCGTAGCTGTATAATCAAATATAACTAAATCTTTTTCTTTAGCTAAAGTTCCATCTTTTGAGTCCTTAAAATTTGGTTGGTTTTTAGCAATTTCTTTTATTCTTTTTTCTGTTTCGATTTCATCAATTTTAACTTCATATTGGTCAAATTTTATATTATCTATAGGTTTAATCTCAACTTTTGGTAACTCGGTAACTGATATTACGTACTCTAAATCTTTATCCTCTCCGTATTTTTTTAAATCAAGTTTAGGCTGTCCTGCAGGCTTAATCTTATTTTCTTCCAATGCTTTTGTTGAGGTATCTTTTATTACTTTGTCTAAGACTTCATTAAAAACTGCTTTACCAAATTGTCTTTTGAGTATTTCTCTTGGTACTTTACCTGGTCTAAATCCCTTAAGATTTACACTTCCTTTGATTTCTTCGTATTTTTTATCTAAATAAGAATTCATTGTTTTTTTATCAACGAAAACTTTTAGATCCTTGTTCAATCCTTTTTTATTTTCAATTGTTACTTTCATAATAAAATTTGGTAGGGCGAAAAGGACTCGAACCTTCACAGATTGCTCTATCGGTTCCTAAGACCGACGCGTCTACCAATTCCGCCATCGCCCCACAAATTAGATGGTTTTATATATGATTGAAACTATTTGTCCAACGACTATTATTGTTAATTATTTCAATTTTACACTATAATATTATTATGATTATTTCGCCTTGCATAAGCATTTGTAAAACTGACCCATCTACAGGGTATTGTTATGGATGTGGAAGGACAAATGATGAAAAAAAAATATGGAAACTTGAAGATACAACTGACCAATGGAAAAAAAGGAATATAGAACTGATTAAAAGAAGATTGACTGGCTGGCAACTAAAAAGTTTCGAAGAGTCATATACATATAAAATTAATAATGGTATTTCTTTGTTTAAAAAAAATTTAAAGAATGAGTAAAACTTCAATTGTTATTATAATTTATATTATTGGTCTTATTATCGGAGCGCTTTTTTTAGATATATGGAGCGCAAATACAAGCGTATTTAAAGGTCTTCTTGGATTAGGTTGGACTGCATTACTATTAATAGGTTTATTTTTTGCAGAAAAACATGAAAAAAATTAATTTTTTTGTATTTGTCCTTTTAATAATTTTACCGTTACAAAGTCTTAAATCTGAAATAATAATTATGAGTGCTTGTGATGATAGACAAGATGAATTTTTAAAAAATGAGTATATTCTTAATCTAAATGAACTAGTAATGACAAGAAATTATGTTTATAAAGAAAAGACTTACCAAAAATATAGATTGACTGATCTAAGTGTTAAAAAATCAAACTCATATATTCGTAATATTTATGAGGAGGATGGAAAAATTTTGACTTATAAACATGGATATCCTCAATTCTATACACAAATTCTTTTTGAAAAAGGAAAACAAGAGATTTTTATAAAAACTGTTTTGAATGATGAGGAAGGTATTTCAAAGATTTCAACTTGTAAAAAAGTTGAAAAATTTGATGAAGAAAGTTAATTCTTTTTATTTTTTTTATTAATATTTCTTTTTCTAGAATTAAATCGATTTTTAAAAATGTTGCTCCTATGTTTGGCATAAGCCTGTTTTTGTGCTTGTTTCATGGCTCTCTTAGATGACATATTAATAATTAATTTTTACAGTTCCTATTATATTAAATTTTTTATCTGATATGACAATTTCCCCAGATGCAGGAGCATAATCTAAAACTTCAGAGATCAACACATAATGAGTAATTAAAACTATATTATTTTGGGTTTTAGATAACTCCACATATCTTTTTAAGTCTTTAATTTGTTTATTTTTATTTTTCACAAATTTTGGACTAAAAAATGAATTTAAAAAAGAATTAGTTGAAAAATTTCCAAATGCAATCTTTGCTGTATCTTTACATCGACACCATTCAGATGATAATACCTCATCAAATATTATCTTATTATCTTTAAAAAAATTTCCAATTTTTTTTGCTTGAATTATTCCATCTTTACTTAAATTTCTTTGAGTTGAACAATCGTCCAGATTGAAATTCTCAGGATCTCCACCACCTGGAGCATATGCGTGTCTTATAAATATTAATTTTTGACCATCATTAAGATTATTTATTAAATCATTATTCAAATCTGCTTTAATAGAGGATGTTAAGGATATAAAAATTATAAATAAAAACTTTAAAAAATTCATTTATGAATATTAGAATAGAAAGTCTTAATAAGACAATTATTAACTGCAAAAAATGTCCAAGGCTTGTTAAATATATATATAAAATCAAGACAGAAAAGAGGAAACAGAATATAAATGAAATTTATTGGGGAAAACCTGTTCCTGGTTTTGGAAGTCTTAATTCAAAATTAGTTATTATTGGTTTAGCTCCAGCAGCACATGGTGGAACTAGAACTGGAAGAGCTTTCACAGGGGATAAATCTGGAGATTTTTTATTTAAATGCTTATATAAAGCAGGTATTTCGAGTAAACCATATTCAAAAAATTTAAAAGATAATCTTAAACTAAATTCTACCTATATAACTAATATCTTAAAGTGTGTTCCGCCTGGAGACAAACCACTTAGAAATGAACTAGATAATTGTTCAAATTTTTTTGTTGAGGAATTCTTACATCTTAAAAAATTAAGAGTAATTGTACCCCTCGGAAAGGTTGCTTTCGATAATTGTACAAATTTCTTTAAAAAGAAATATCAAATTAAAAAAAAATTTATCTTTTCTCATGGAAAATTACAAAATTTACCAAACGGTCTTATTATTTTGCCTAGTTATCATCCAAGTCCAAGAAACGTTAATACCAAACTAATCTCTCAAAAAATGATGACTAACTTATTCAGAAAGGCCAAGAATTTGGCTAAATTTTAATACTATCACAAAAATAAGGTTTAAATTTTAAATATATTTCATCTGGAATTTTTACAGGTTTTCCGTGATTGTTCACAAAAACTAAATGAACTTGAGCTTCAATAATCGTATCCTCATCTTTTGTAATTATTTGATTCATAAAGAAAGATGTTTTAGTAATTGATTTAACAAAAGATCTTATTTTTAACTCATCCTCTAAATGTGCTGATTTTTTATATTCAATATTACAAGATTTAACAATTATCAAAGAATTGAATTGATCAAGAATTTTTTTATTACTAAAGCCAATTGAGAATAATGCTTCAGTCCTTGCTCTCTCTAAATATTTAAGATAATTGGCATAATAAACTATACCACCCGCATCAGTGTCTTCATAATAAACTTTAATATCAAAGAAAAAATTTTCATGCATCCCAAACTATATCAAATAATTGAAAAATTTACAGAAACTAAGGTATAAGTATTTATGAACATATTTGTAATTTGGTTCGTAATGGTAGTTGCATGGAATTATGGTTATCCTCAAGCAACTCCACTAGAGGACGTTATTGTAGCTGTAATTTTATCTTTATTTAACTTAGCCCTTAAAAAGTATTTAAAATTTTAATTAATCCTTAGAAAAATATATATTTTGATAATCAGCGACTACTTTCATTTTAGAATTATCAGTATCTTCGTAATAAACTTTCAATTTATGAAAGAAATTTTCACACATTGTACTTACTCCAAATTAAGTTGATTTAAGGGCGAAGTGCTAACAGTCCCTTTAATAAAACTATTAAAAGCTAGAGAAATTCTTTCTTTATTAGAGGTATTTGTTTTAACAGAATGCATTAATGTTGATGGAAATAAAATTAAATCGCCATTCTTAACTGTAACATTTAAATTGTTATAATCTCTAGTGTTATTATCCCGAGAAATATCAATTCTAGGACGATGTGGGCTATATAAAACTATTCCATCTTTATTAATAGTATTTAAATATAATACTCCACTTAAGATACTATTTGCATGGGAATGAGTATGGTGATGTTCACCTTTGTTTGTTTTTGCTATCCAAGACTCTGTTAAATAAAGTTCATTATTTTGTGAATTAGGGCTAATCACCTTTTTTAAATAAAAATTCAGATTTTCTAAAACAAATTTTTTAATATTTTTTAGTTCTGGATCATCTAAAACCTTATTATTAGATGAAAAAGAGTTATTCACTGCATTTTTGACATCTTTTGTATATTTAGAGAAACACTCTTTTTCTTTTTCTGTAAAATTCCTTCCTAAATTATTCATGGTTATATTTACTGGGAATATTGGGATGATTTTGCTTTCTAACATATCAATTAGTATCACACTCTCTTTTTTTCTTAAATGGCTAAATCAGCGATTAATCTGCTGAAAAATAAATATTCTGGAAATAAGCGACAGATTTCATTTTTGAATTATCAGTATCTGACATAATAGCCAATCCATCTAGTTCATTAACATCTAAGTTATGAAATCTCTTAAAATCTTCCTTTACATTGGCCTTCACAGTAACCCATTTGTTTAAAGAATTTTTTGTACTTGCAAGCACGTTATCAATAGATTTCTTGGTATAAGGACTAGGAGAATTAAAACCCACTTCATTATTACTTGAAAAAACGTAATTAATTGCTCTATTTGAGAGAGGTGTGGCCCCTGTTTTTTTTACCGCAAAAACTCTAGCTGAAAAATCATGACCTTTTTTGGTGTTTTCTTTTATACCTGGCAAATCCTTCTCGATCTTCCAGGTAATATTAATAAAAGGAGTTTTGTTTAGATCTATTTTTACCTCTTTACCCAGACCAGACGCTGCATTTTCAGCAACAGCTTTTAAAAAATTACCATTTTCATTGCTTCCAACAGTATAAACTGTTTTATTTTCAGCGCCTCTTACCTTTCTAACCTCAAGTTTAGCAAGTTCACTCTCTGTGAAATCAAAGACTCTTATCTCATCTGCAATTAAATAATTAATCAATGTGAAAGAAAGAAATAAAAACTTTATAACAATTTTCATAATTTTTTTAAAAATCTGTTAATACATTATTTTGACAAAATTTAAACATCCAAAAATCATCATTTAGTAATAAAAAAAAGAAATGAGAACTTTTTCAATTTTTATACTATTGATTTATTGGTCTATCATAATTTTTGCACCTATTATTTCAGAAGATCTAAAGATAAGTAGAGCCAAAACTACTCAATTTAAGATAATTGATGAGAAAAGAAGACTTTAATAAGTAGATCTTCCACCACTAATATCGAAAACGGCTGCAGTTGAAAATGTGTTCTCCTCTGATGAAAGCCAACATACTAGAGAAGTAAACTCTTCAACCTCTAAAAATCTCCCTCTTGGGACCTTGGATAACATGCGTTGAACATGCTCTTTAGTCATTTGATCCAAAATTCTAGTTTTTGCTCCAGCAGGTGTAACTGCATTTACTGCAATATTTTTATCGGCAAGCTCTTTTCCCAAAGATTTGGTTAATCCGATCGCTCCTGCTTTTCCGGCGCTGTATGCACTCGCATTAGCATTACCATCTTTTCCTGCAACGGATGCAACATTTACTATTCTACCATAATTGTTTTTAATCATATTAGGGACCACAGCCCTACAACAATTAAACGTGCCCAAAATGTTAATATCAACTACTTTTTTCCAAGTCTCAATTTCATATTCCCATAATGATGCTGTTGGACCCGTTATGCCTGCATTATTGATTAAAATGTCAATATTTGATGACTTCAAAATTTCTGAAGCACAATTTTCTACTTCTTTAAAGTTAGACACATCAACTACGTTAGAACTTAAAGATGAATTATTTAAATCACTAATTGCTTTTTTTGTCATTTTTGGATCATTGTCCCAAATAATCACTTTAGCTCCAGAATTTAAAAGTCTTTTTGTAATATCCAGACCAAAACCTTGAGCACCTCCAGTAACTATTGCAGTTCTATCATTAAAATCAAAAGATATTTTTCCCATAATTTTATTTTCTTGCTAATAGATAGTATGAAATTGATGTAACAAGTCCACCGATTATCCACGCATAAGATTGAAGATATGAAAGATTAAGATTCCAAATAGTAGAGGCCGAAAATATAAAACCTAAAAAGAGTGAATACACACCTTTTACATGCCAACCGCTTGAAAAGTAATATTCGCCATTACTTTCTAATGAATATATATCTTTATTAATTAGATTAGTCTTTTTTATAAAGTAAAAATCAGTAATCATCAGACCAAATAAAGGTCCAAAGAAAGCTGCTACAGTATCAATTAAAGATAAAATTCCGATTTGACTAAAAATTGTGAGCCAAAAAATTCCAATTACGAAACCAACAATAGCTATAATATAACTTGAGCTTTTAAAATTAAGAGAAGATGGAGCAAAATTAATTAATGAGTATTGTGATGGAATAAAGTTAGCAATTAGATTAGTTGAACCCGATGCAATTATTATAAATATCAATACTAAATTTGTAATCAGTAAATTATCTAATTTGCCGATTATATCTGTAGGGTTTGTGAGTATTTTATCTAAATTGTTAGAATTTGAATTCAAAAATGTATCAGATCCAACAACAATAAATAAGGCAAAAAAGGAGAATATAATTAAATTTAAAAATAAACTTAAATTTCCTTTTTTTAACTCATTTTCATTTTTCACATACCTTGAGAAATCTCCAAAGCTAAGAATAATAATTGAAAAGTAAGCAAAAATTGTTCCTGTTACTGTTAAAAGAGGAACAAAATTATCTTTATTAAAAAAATTTTGAATATTAAAAGTATCAAAAAATGCACTTGTAGTTAATTTTACATCACTCAGTAAAACTGTAAAAAAGAAAATAGCCATACCAATATAAACAGTTATCGCAGAAATTTTAATCAATTTTCTGTTAAAATTCATGCCAACACTAAATAAAATAATTTGAATAATCATTGCAAAAGATATTGAAAACCAATCGATGATATTTAAACCCATAAAAAAAATTAAAAAAATTTCTTTATTCAGAAATTCGTTGTCTAACGAAAAAAATATTATTCTAACTAAATAACCAAATGCTTTTGAGAGAAAATATGTTTGAATACCAAACATAAATATTCCAACTAAGCTTCTTAAAAAACCAAAATATTGCGCACCTCTTATTCCTAAAGATGATCTTAGTAACACTACGAATGGAAGACCAAATTTTTGTGATGGTTTCCCAATTAAGTTCGAAAAAATATAAACCATAAGAGACCCCAGCAGGGTTCCAAAAAGAACAACAAAGGTGTTTAAATTATAGATGACATATAAAGATGTAATTAAAGAAAATCCAATAACACTTTGAATATTTACACCCCAAAAACAAAATAAATCTTTCCAATTCCAGACTTTGTTGCTTGGATTTACAGTGACTAAATCCCAATTAATTAATGTATTTTTTGATTTTTGAGGACTCACTAAAGCAATATAAAACTTTAATTATCTACTGTCCATATAAGAGAGAAGGTAACCAAAGTGCAATTTTGGGGAATACTATAATTAAAATTAGACCGATTACCTGTAAGACCATAAATTGCATCATTCCAATATAAATATCTTTTAAATCCCATTCGGGTACTACACCCTTTAAAAAATAAGCTGATAAGGCTACGGGAGGCGATAGCCAGGCGGTTTGAAGATTTACCGCAACCAGTATGGCAAACCATGTTAGGTTAAATCCTAAAGCTTCAACTAAAGGTAAAATAATTGGAATTATAATCATTACAATTGGAACCCACTCTAACGGCCAACCGAGTAAAAAAATCATAACCATAATCATTGCCAAGATTAAATATTTATTCATTTCTAAACTAAGTAAAAATTCTGTTAATAGTGTTGGTGTTCCCAATCTTGCAAAAACAGCGCCAAAAAAATTTGAAGCTGCAACTAAAACCATTATTAAAGCAGTAATTTCTAAGGTTTTAACTAAAGCCTCTTGAAGCTTTGGGAGAGTAAGTTTTTTATAAGCTAAAGAAAGTAATAGAGCACCCATTGCACCACATCCCGCCGCCTCTGTTGGTGTTGCAAAACCAAAAAGGATGCTTCCTAATGCGGCAAAAACTAATGCTGCTGGTGGAACTAAACCTAAAAAAAATTCAATCCAAACATCTTTCATACTGGTTGCTCTCATTTCTGTAGGTAATGGCGGACCAAGTTTAGGATTAAGCATACATCTTATTGTTGTGTATGCTGCATAAAGTGAGGCAAGTAAAATACCAGGTAAAATTGCTGCAGCAAATAAATCAATAACAGGAATCTCCATTATTGGGCCCATGACAACCAACATAATGCTTGGTGGAATTAAAATTCCGAGAGTTCCTCCTGCAGTAATTGTCCCAGCAGCTAATTTAACATCATAGCCTGATCTATTCATGGATTTTGCTGCCATAATTCCCAAAATAGTAACTGAAGCCCCCACAATCCCTGTTGCAGCAGCAAATATGACAGATACAAATAAAACTGCATAATAAAGCGAGCCCCTTACTTTAGAGAGCATTAATTGGAATGCAGAAAACAATCTCTCCATTAATCCCGCTTGTTCCATCATTATTCCCATAAAAACAAAGAGTGGCACGGCGGCAAGTGTTTGCTCGGTCATTACCATGGAAAACTGAAGAGTCATTAAGTAAAAAACTAATTTTCCAAAACCTAAGTATCCAAATACAAATCCCAAAAAAATAAGAGTAAATGAAATAGGAAAACCAACAAAAATTGCAAAAAGCATTACTCCAACCAAAATAAAACCTAAAACTGCTGGATCAATAAATTCTGCGATCATTTCTTTTCTCCTGGCCACTCACCTTTTTTAGCGGCCCAATAACTTTTAAGTAATTCTGAAAAACCTTGAATAATTAAAAAAATTATCCCAACTAAGAGACAGGTTTTTATTGGCCACATAAATGGCATCCAGGTGGTGTCCATGCCCCTCTCTCCTCTTCTTATGGACTCTTCAACAAATCCGATTGTCATATAAAGAAATACTAATAAACCTGGAAAATAAAAAAGAATATATAACCAAAAATCAATCAATCCTTGCGTTTTAGTTTTAAAATTCCTGTAAAGAAAATCTGCTCTTATATGTACACCTTTAGAAAGAGCATATCCTGCACCTAGCATAAACAGTGCACCATATAAAAACCTGCTTATATCATAAGCCCAAATAGTTGGTGCTAAAAAAAGCTTTCTTGCTAATACCTCGTAAGTCATTGCGAAAATTAAAGGCATTAATATCCAACAAACTATGTTGCCAATCCACTTGCTAAACTTGTCTATTTTAGTAATTGATTTTGCCATCCATAATGGCATGTCCTCGGGCATTTTATCTGAGCCACCTCTTCTTTCAGCGATCATTTCATCAGAAATATCAAGCTTTGAAGGTTCGTCAGACATAATAATTGTTAATTAAAAAAAGTTAGAGCGGACCTTAAAGTCCGCTCTAACTAAATCAAGATTAATTTCTGATTACTTTAATGTCGCTGCGTGAGCCATTCCTAGCTTCGCATTAGACATTTGAGCACCACTCCAGAAAGGAACAGCAACATCAGCAAAGTTTTTCATTGAAGTATAAACTTCATTAAAGAACTTATTTTTTGCAGCGTTCTTATTTAACGTTGCTTTTGCTGCAGCCATATATTCTGTAAAATAGTCAGAAGGTGTATCTTCTAATATTACTCCATGTTTTGTGGTCAGCTCTTGTAATGCTTTTCCATTTTCATAGATTCTGTAACTTAGAGATTTTGCCAACGAAGCATTAGCTGCAACTTCAATTGACTTCTTCTCATGAGCACTCATTGCGTTAAATGTTTTTCCTGTAATATAAAAGTCTGCATTTACTACTACTTGGTGTAAACCTTGTAGATAATAGTGCTTTAATACTTTTTGAAAACCAAATGTTAAATCTGGTTTTGGACAACACCACTCAGCAGCATCGATTGTGCCTGCCTCAAGAGCTGGAAGAATATCTCCACCACCCATCGCTACAGATGCAATACCAATATCCTTATATGTTTGACCTGGAATTCCTGGAGGTGTTCTGAATTTATATTTTCTAAAGTCTGCCATGTCTTTAATTGGTTTTGGAAACCAACCTAAAGCTTCAGGTCCAACTGGCTGTAACATAAATCCTTTTATGTCTCTTCCCATTTCTTTCCAAAGTTGGTCGTAAAGTTCTTTACCACCACCATATTGGAACCACGATAAAAACGCTAAGTTATCAATACCAACTCCACCACCAGCTACTGGCGAACCAAATAACATAGCAGCAGGGTGATCACCTGACCAATAGTGTGTCCATGCGAAACCACAATCAATCAACCCTTTGTCTACTGCATCTAGAGTTTCTTTAACTCCAACAACTGCACCAGCAGGTAAGATCTCAAACTTTAATGATCCACTTGTTAATTCAGTTACTGTATCAGTAAAATCCTTTAACATTTTAACTTCATCAGCTTTAGTGTTAAGAACAGTCTGACATTTTAGTGTTTTTGCAGCATTCGCACTAGAAGTAAATCCTAATACCAAAATACTTGCAAATAACATTGAAATGATTTTTTTCATTATTATTCCTCTTTAAGTTAATTATAATGAGTGAATTCAATCAGAAAAATAAAGCCGATACAAGTGACAATTCTTTCATTTAAGTATAAAAAAATATAATTAAAATTACTATTCAACTATAAATGGAAAATTTTGATTATATCATTATTGGAGCTGGGTCTGCTGGATGTGTTCTTGCTAACAGACTCTCAGAAAATTCAAAAAATAAAGTTTTATTAATTGAAGCTGGCGGCAGAGATACCAATCCCTGGATACATATTCCAGTAGGTTATTATAAGACTATGCATAACCCTGAGGTGGACTGGTGTTATAAAACAGAGCCAGATGAAACTATGGCAAACAGATCTATTCCATACCCAAGAGGTAAAACGCTAGGGGGGAGTTCATCTATAAATGGACTTTTATATATAAGGGGTCAAGAACAGGATTATGATATTTGGAGACAACTAGGAAACAAAGGATGGGGTTGGAAGGAAGTTTTACCCTATTTTATTAAATCTGAAAATCAAGAAAGAGGTAAAAGTGAGTTTCATGGAGTTGGTGGGCCACTATCTGTATCAGATACAAGAATAAAATTAGAATTACTGGAAAAGTTTATGGATGCTTCTGAGGAAAAAGGAATTCCTAGAGTCGAAGACTTTAATAAAGGAGATAATTTTGGATGTGGTTATTTCCAAGTAACTGAAAAAAATGGCTTAAGATGCAGCGCAGCTGTTGGATATTTGAATCCAATAAAAAAAAGAGAAAATCTGAAAATTGAAACAAATTGCCACGTAAAAAAAATAAATTTTGAAGGAATGAAAGCTAATAGTGTTTCTTTTTGGAAAAATGATAATTTAATTGAAGTTAAAGCTAATAAGGAAATTGTATTAAGTGCTGGTTCTATTGGATCAACACAAATTTTACAAACCTCCGGAATAGGAAATGGTAATAAATTATCTAATTTAGGTATTAAGTTAATTAAAGAACTAAAGGGTGTGGGCCAAAATTTACAAGACCATTTAATGTTTAGACCCGTGTATAAAATTAAAAATATTAAATCTTTAAATAAAAAGATTAATAGTTTATTCGGAAATTTCTTAATTGGATTAGAATTTATCCTCAATAGATCAGGACCGATGACAATGGGTGCAAGTCAATTATGTTTGTTTACTAAAAGTGATAGTTCTAGAGAAACACCTAACTTACAGTTTCATGTTCAACCCATTAGCACCGATAAATTAGGTGGTGCTGCATTGCATGATTTTCATGCTTTTACTCCTACAGTTGCTAATATAAGACCGACTAGTCGTGGTGAAATTAATATAGTAAGCGCTGATAGTAGAGAAAAACCAAAAATCAAAATGAATTATTTATCAACAGATGAAGATAGAAAGGTTGCAGCGGATGGATTAAGGTTAGTCAGAAATATTGTTTTTGAAACTGAAACGTTTAAAAAATATCATCCAGAAGAGCTTCGACCCGGAGTACAATTTCAGTCTGACGAAGAGCTTGTACAAGAAGGTAGTAAATTTGCTCAAACTATTTTTCACCCAGTGGGCACTTGTAAAATGGGGAATGATGAAAATTCTGTTGTAAGTGATGAATTAAAAGTTCATGGATTACAAAATTTAAGAGTAATAGATGCTTCTATAATGCCAAACATAACTTCAGGTAATACTAATGCACCAACAATAATGATTGCGGAAAAAGGTGCAGATATGATACTTAGGAGTTAATGTCCGTTGATATTTTTGCTCCAGAACAAATAGCAATATTAACTCAAATTATTCTTATTGATCTTGTCTTAGCTGGTGATAATGCAATTATTATTGGAATGGTAGCTTCAAAGTTCCCATTAGAACAAAGAAAAAAAATAATTTTTTGGGGCATTGGTGGAGCAGTAGTTCTAAGAATAATTTTAACTTTATTAACTGCTTATTTATTACAGATTACTGGTTTAAGATTAATTGGAGGCATACTTCTTCTTTACATAGTTTATAAATTATACAAAGATGTCATTTCAGATTTAGGTCATGAAAAAGATGTAAAAGTTGATAATTCAAGTTTTTTAAAAGCGATTTGGACTATTTTATTAGCAGATTTTACAATGAGTTTAGATAATGTTTTAGGTGTAGCGGGAGCAGCAGGTGACCATTATGCCCTTTTAGTTTTTGGTTTAGTTTTATCGATTATTCTTATGGCAACGGCAGCTACTTTAATATCTAATTGGATAAAAAAATATAAGTGGATAGCCTGGGCTGGTTTATTAGCGATTTTAATTGTTGCTATTGAGTTGATTTACACTGATATTAAAATATTAATCCTATAATGTTTTTAAAAAAATATAATTTAAAAAATAAAACTGCTGTTGTTACTGGTGCAGGAAAAGGTATTGGACGTGCTTGTGCAATAGCTCTAGCCGAAGCAGGAGCAAATCTTGTAATTATAAGTAGAACAAAAAAAGATCTTGATCAAGTTTCAAAAATAATAAAAAAATTAAGAGTAAAGTGTAAGTCTTACGCATGCGATATTACAAATTATGATCAAATAAAAGAAATTATAAATGCACAAATGAAAATTGATATCTTGGTAAATAATGCTGGAAACAATATTCCCGAACACTTCACTAAAGTAAAAACTAAAAATATGGAATATTTAGTAAAGATAAATACAATTGCTAGTTTTAATCTGGCACAATTATGTGCTCTTAAAATGCTTAAATCAAAGAATAGAAAAAGAAATGGTGGTGCAATAGTTAATATGTCATCACAGATGGGACATGTTGGCGGCCCCATTAGAAGTGTTTACAACATGACTAAATTTGGTTTGGAGGGTCTTACTAAAGGTATGTCGATAGACCTCGCAAAATACAATATTAGAGTTAATACAGTTTGTCCTACTTTTGTTGTTACTCCGATGACAAAAAAATTTTTTAAAGATAAAAAATTTATAAAAGAGGTTCTGGGAAATATTCCGCTGGGTAGATTTGCTGAACTATCTGATGTGGCAACTGCTGTTGTTTATCTTGCTTCAGATGCTGCATCAATGATAACTGGAACTTCATTACTAGTTGATGGTGGATGGACAGCAAGATAGTATTTAAGTTATTTTTCCTTATATTTTTTTTCAAGACATTCAATTTGTGGGCTGTTGAATTTAAAGGAAAATTCTTACAAGGCCATTATATTATCGGAATTACCGATCCATCGGCCAAAATAATTATTGATAAGAAAAAGATTAAGGTTTCTGAAGATGGTTTTTTTGTTTTTGGTTTGGATAGAGATAGAAAATTTGATGTTACAATTACAAAAGATCTAAATGGAAAGAAAGAGACAATAATTAAAAAAGTTTTAAAAAGGAAATACAACATTCAAAGAATTGATGGTCTACCTGAAAATAAAGTTACCCCTCCAGAGTCAGTTTATAAAAGAATAAGGGAGGAAAATAATAAGATTGGAGAAGCTCGTGCTATCAATTCAAATTTACCTTTTTTCAAAAATCAATTCATTATGCCAGTTGAGGGAATTATAAGTGGAGTTTATGGAAGTCAAAGAATTTTAAATGGTAAACCTAAATGGCCTCATTATGGAATTGATATTGCTGCGAAAAAAGGAACAATGATAAAATCTTCTGGGTCAGGGACTGTTACAATGGCAGAAGATGATCTCTATTATACTGGTGGTACAATTATAATGGATCATGGTCACGGAATATCTACTATTTATTCACATCTTGAAAATGTTCTAGTCTCAGTTGGAGACAAAATAAATCAAGGAGATATTATCGGAACTGTGGGTTCAACTGGTAGATCAACAGGACCACATTTAGATTTTAGAATTAACTGGTTTCAGACTAGACTTGATCCAATGTCAGTATTAAACTAAAAATATGAAATCTTTAATTGAAAAAACCTCTGAAAAATTAGTAAATGCATTTTTAAAAAATAAAATTATTGCACCTATTCCATCAAAATTTTGTAAAAAAATTGAACAGGCACAAAAGTTAAGAAAATTGTGTGAAAGTAAAATAAAACTTCCAATCATAGGCTTTAAAGCAGCTGGAACAGGTATTCCACTTATTAAAAAATTAAAAGAAAAAGAACCTTTTTATGCAACAGTATATACAAAAAATGTTTTAAAAAGTGGGAAAAAAGTGAGAGTCAATAAATCTACTTTGGGGATTGAGCTTGAAGTATGTTATCTGATTAAAAAATCTTTTTTCACATCTAAAGGAAATGTAACCAAAAATAATATATCAAAATTTATTTCTCATATGGCTCCCTGTATAGAGGTAGTTGGTTATAGACAAAGAAAAAAAGGCATCAGTTCATTTGGAGACTTGTGTAGCGACTTTGGCGCGAATGTAAAATTTTTAGTAGGCAAGAAGAAAAAATTTAAAAAAATTAATATTGGAAATCTAAAAACAAACATCTCAAACAAAAAAATTAATCAAAGTGTAAATGGTAATACAGGCACGGTTTATATTAACCCTCTTAATTCACTCAGGTTTGTTCTCAATAAAGTTAAAAAAGATAAAATAACTTTGAGTAAAGATTTTTATGTTTTTACAGGTTCAACTATTGGAGTTGTACCAATTAAAGGTAAGGGTACCTATATAGGTAAAATTGACAAGTTGGGATCAGTTAAATCTCAAATTGTTTGATGAACTTCCTCAAAAAATATAATCACCAAAAAAACATTAGATTTGAGTCATTTAAATATGCTTTAACAGAAGCAAATTCTAGAGGTTTGAAAACAATTGTTGAAACTGGTTGTGCACGAGGAAAAAGGAAATTCTTTTTTTTTTCTAAAAAAAATTGGAAAGATGGTATGAGCACATTGATTTTTTCGGATTATGCAAAATTTGTAAATGGATCTCTGACAACTTGTGATATTGAAATTAAGAATATTAATAATGCTAAGAAATTTGTTGGTCAAAATAAAGAGTTTGTAGACTTTGTTATCGATGATAGTGTAAATTTTTTGAATAATTTCAACAAAACTATAGATTTTTTATATCTAGATTCTTTAGACGGTCAATTTATGGAGGCTTCTAGTCATCAATTAAATGAAATTAAAATAGCTATTAAAAAATTACAAAAAAAGTCACTGGTCTTACTTGATGATAAAGGCTCAAAAACAAATCTATCAATTGATTTTATGTTAAAAAATGACTTTAAAATATTAAATGAAACTAACGAGCAAGTACTTTTATCTTTAATTTAAAATTTTAGTTAATCTCTTTTCTTATTTGTTCAAGTTTGATTTTTTTTTGTAAACTCCTATTTCGATCATATAATAAATTAAATTTAATTTTTTTGTTAGTTCGAACAGTTATAGTTTTTGCATTTCTTACTTCATAAGTATCAGCCACAGCACTTATAGGTCTTTTAATTGAGTTCAAATTTTTTATCAAAATTTTATTAGTATCTTTAACAATTTTTCCTCGCCACCTTCGCGGTCGAAAAGGACTTATAGGAGCAATAGATAATTTTTTTGAATTCAAACTTAATATAGGTCCATGCACAGACAAATTATAAGCTGTACTTCCAGCTGGTGTCGATACAAGTACTCCATCTGAAACAAGTTCTTTTATGATCACTTTGCTTCCACACTTTATTGAGAGTGATGCAGCTTGTCTGCTTTGTCTTAAAATTGATACCTCATTAATCGCCAAATATTTTCTATTCTTACCATTATTATTTTTAACAGTCATTTCTAATGGGGATATGGATATTGAATTAGCTTTGGACAAATTTTTTACAAAATTTTTGGATGAAAATTTGTTCATCAAAAAACCATAATTTCCTGAATTTATCCCATAAAAACTTTTTTTCGACTCTTTATTATTTTTTAAAGTTTTCAGCATAAAACCATCTCCACCTATCACAATTGTTTTTTGATTTCCGAAAGTTTTGGCTTTAATTAGTTCTCTCACGACTTTCTTTTTAATCTCTTGAGATTTTTTGTTTTTGTCCGAGATAATTTGAATTTTTTTCATTGATTTTGGTGCCCTCGGCCAGACTCGAACTGGCACTCCGCAAGCGGCAAGGATTTTAAGTCTACTCTCAAAGTCATTAAGCCAATCATATCAAGCCTTTTAATTTTTTCTTTTTTTTTAATGCACACTAATGCACAATTTATGCACATTCTTTTTAAAAATATAAACGAATTTTTAATATATTTGTAGGTAGTCCATAAGTCCTTCACGTCTACTGTCTCACAAATCATCTTTTTTTACTAAAAATTTTTCCTTTGTAATATTTAAATTTATCAGGAAACATGTTTTTTAAAGCTTGGCATTCAAAAACTGATTTCTCCTCTACATATTTTCTAGTTTTTATTCCGTCTTTTACACAATTTACAAAGTATTTTTCAGATTTTGACTCTTCAGTGCAAGAGGATGTGAATAGGATGAGGATGAACAATAAAATTATTTTATTCATCTAATGGTGGTGCCCTCGGCCAGACTCGAACTGGCACTCCGCAAGCGGCAAGGATTTTAAGTCCTTTGTGTCTACCAATTTCACCACGAGGGCATCTGTTATTTTCATGAGTGTTTATGCTAATATTTATAATTGAACAAGATGAATAAGTAAAATTTTTTTATTTTATCTCTCTATGTACTGGTCTATCTTAAAATCCTAAAACATGATCACTAAAAGCTTTCCTATTGCTATCTTTTAATTTAAATGAGTTTTAAAAAAATTGACTGTATCTTCAATAGCACTTTTTTGTTGCTCCTCAGTCCCCCAAACAGTTACTCCCTGTCCGCCACATTCTTTAAAAATTGCATTTACAGTTTCTAGTTCAGTCATATTTTTCCAAGCTTTGTTGTTATAAAACCAGTAACCATCTTCATCTACATAGCCTGGTTTACAATTTTTCATATTACCAATGAATTCAAAATATTGTCTATCTTGAACTTTAATAAATCCATGATGAGCACCTTTGTAAATTTTTAATTCTACATCGTTTCCATTTTTTTTAAGATTTTTAACATAATTTATACAATCAATAGTTGGAGCATAATCATCAAATTCAGCATGCAACATCAACATTGGTTTATTAACTATTTTTAGATCATTGAAAACTAAATCACATCCAGGATACACAGGCATATAAGCAGCAAATTGTTTACCATCAGTGACTAAATCTAATAACCTTGGGTAAGCTGTAAAAAAAGCAACCATTCCTCCATAAGAGTAACCAGTAATTCCAATTTTATTTTTATCAATATTCTTGTGAGTAGATAAAGTATTCAGAACACTCAAACCATCATAAACTCTTGCTGAAAGACCAAGCTTCCAAAAACTTTTTTTCATTTTTCTTCCTGAATAACTGTCACCAATGAATACAGCTATATTTTCTTTATGCATTTCTTC
The DNA here is from genome assembly GCA_902518185.1 of uncultured Pelagibacteraceae bacterium. GTDB lineage: Bacteria > Pseudomonadota > Alphaproteobacteria > Pelagibacterales > Pelagibacteraceae > Pelagibacter. The sequence continues at coordinate 18,105 of CABYFG010000008.1, forward strand.
TATAATTTTATGATAAGCATCTATATAACCATTTGGATGTCCTGTGCCATGTTGAATATATAAAACTGGATAAACTCCTTTTTCTTTGGGTAAGTATAATTGTCCAGTTAATTTAACTTTTTTAGATTTGTAATTATTTTCAAAAATTTCATTGAATGATTGCGGTGTTTTAGAGTTGTAATTTAGATATTTAATTTTTTTACAATCTGTTAAAACTTTATTTATTTTTACACCCTTATATTTTTCATCAACAAGTGTTTTTTTCCATTTATTATTTTTTGATATAAAATAACCATTAGATTTAACCCAATATCTCTCTTTTTTATTTTTGTCAGAGCCTTTAACTCTTTTAAAATAACCTAAATAATCTCCTTTTTTAATTGAGGTATAAACTGGATCACCGTCTAGTTTACCGTTGTCTTTATACCAATTCATTGAGACTTTTACATCTTGGTTTGCTTTACATATTTTAATTGGATTATCATCTATCCATGAAGGTAATGCATTTGCATTGCTACACAGCAACAAGCCAAGAAAAATAATCTCTAAATGTTTTTTCATTAAATTATTGTACAATAATTTCATTTTTCTGTGTACTAGTCTTGTACTTGTTTTCTTTTACTATCCTATAAAGTTTTAGTTAAATTTACTAAAATGTATTTACAATTTCTAGGGTTGCGCCATATTCAGGTATTTGGCTCATTAAGCTATAATTCGAACTCATTCTGATATCAAAACCATTTAAATCTCTCTTATAACTCAATGATGCTTTCTCATTATCTAAAGTCATAGCATATTCAATATTGTCTGTTGGTACGTAACCAAATCCTAAATATAAAGTATCGCTATGAGCATTGTCACTTTGATTTCTCTCATAAATAGTCATTATAGAAAAACCATTATCGGTTACTAAATCAAATCCAATATTTGCTCTTAAATTTTTTGAATCTTGACCGATAGATTTTGTATATTCTGTAGTTTCAGAGAGATAACGATAAGTTGCATCTGAAGACGGACTAAAATCTACTCCAAGCTCTAACCCACTATTTGGTTTAAAAGTAAAAGAATTATAATCTAAAATATCACTTATGGTAAAACCAGCTGATATCATTCCAGTTTCAATTGTTTGAGCTTTGTAAACTAAAGCTGCAGGACCTTTTTCTCTATATTTGGATAATTCTGTATAGCTTAAATCAATTCTTAAATTAGGAGTAATATCCAAATCTTCTTTTTTATATGTTGTTAAGTAGTTAAGTGAACCAAATATTTGTGCACCATCTCTCTCTCCTGTTCTAGTACTTCCTCCCCCTTTTCTAACATGATCGGTCTTTAAAGTGCTCACTCCAAGAATACCTTCAGTAAATTTTTCATCATCATGAGGAAAAGTTCCATAAACAGATAAACTAAAAGACTCAGTGTCTAAATTAGTTCCAGATGTGCCTACATCAACATCATCATTACCAAATCTAAGAGCATAACCGTATAATCTATTTTTGCTTATCTTTTTATCCATGCCAAGTGTAATACCTTTGGTATTAATTTTTTTAGATGATGAAGTAGATGTATCTCCAGTTCTACCAATACTTACGCTACCCTCACTCCAAAATGACCAATCATCTGATAATTTGTCTAGAACTTCATTTGTTTTATTTGATATAGGAATAATGTTAGAAAGCGATGCCACCATTGAATTAGAAAAGTTTAATCTAATATTTTGGTTACTTAATTGATCATTGGTTCTATGTCTTCTTAACCAATACATACGGTTAAGGACTGGAGTACTTGCTTGAATAGCAATTTGTTTAGCAGTTGCAGTTTGAGACTCGATTGAGCTTAAAATATCTTTACCTTCATCAGAAGTAGTTATTGGATCATCACAGGCACCGACGATTATGCTCCAATTACAAGTTAAATCAAATTCATAAACTTCTGCATCCGCATCAATTACAAACATTTTACTTCCATCAGAATTAAATGCTGTTTCTCTTGCATTTCCTAAGCCGCTGTAGTTAGATAATTCAAGAGTTCCCTCAAGTGATAGAGTGGAGACATCAAAAGCTGTTGTTAGTTTATATTGATTAATTATATTATCATCACTGTCAGTAGTATACATTTTAGTGCCGTCGTAATTAAAAACAATTCCGTCTATGTAACTGTGATCAGAACTTAGGTCTTCTGTATTAATATGAGTAACTCCTGATGTAATGACAAATGGGGTATCAAGTGTGTATTCATTTATTTCACCAACATTGCTATTATCTTTGCCGTTTCCAGTAACAAACATTTTAGTTCCATCATTATTAAACGCAACTGAGGTCACTCTTTTTTCTTCCAAGTTTGTATTATAACCTTGACCTACATTATAAGTAGTGCTTGCAGTATCAATGTCATATGGTGTAGTTAACGTCCATTCAATAATAGTTTTATGATGATCAGCAATAAACATTTTTGTACCATCGTTATTGAACACAACTTGCATAGCTCCATGCATTTCAGTTGCTGAACCAGTATATGTACCTACATCTAAGCTGGTACGTAAGGTTGCAGTAGAAATATTGTAAGCTGTTGTTAAATCATACTCGTAAACCTTATCTCCTTTTGCTGTTGACTTTGGGGCCACTGCTTTCGTAGATGATGTATACATTTTGGTTCCATCGTTATTAAAAGTTAATGCCATATTATTGTAGTCAGTAGCTATAGTTACTTGTTCAACTGCTTTACTTCGCACAACAGTTGGCTCCGCTATAGCTTTAGAAAAAAATAAAGCTAAAAAAAATATGATGTAATGAATTTTATAAATATTTTTCACAACAAATAATCATTAATACCTTAACAAATTCAAAAAATGAGTGTTAAAAATGTTAAAACATTATAATTCAAATGTCTAGGTAGGACAAAATTCATGATGAATAAATATCTTTAATAGTTATTATTATTTAATGAAAAGCAA
>CABYFG010000009.1 GCA_902518185.1 uncultured Pelagibacteraceae bacterium
AATTGCTTCTTTAGTTGCTTTATCAATAGCAACTGTTGCTCAAGCAAGAGATCAAATTAAGATAGTTGGTTCTTCTACGGTATTCCCTTACGCAACAGTTGTTGCTGAAAGATTTGGTGGTTCAGGATTTAAAACTCCTGTAATCGAGTCTACTGGTACTGGTGGTGGAGCTAAACTATTCTGTGCTGGTGTAGGTGAACAACATCCAGATATTACAAATGCATCAAGAGCTATGAAAGATAAAGAAAAAGCTCTATGTAAGAAAAATGGTGTTAATGATATCGTTGAGATCGTAATTGGTAACGATGGTATTACATTGGCTTACAGCAAAGATGCAAAACCAGTAAACTTTACTAAAGAACAATTATATTTAGCACTTGCTGCTCATACAGTTGTTGATGGTAAATTAGTTCCAAATATTTATAAAACTTGGGACCAAATTGACCCTAGCTTACCAAAACAAAAAATTTCAGTGATGATCCCACCAGGAACATCAGGAACTAGAGATGCTTGGAATTCTTTAGTAATGAAAAAAGGTATGACTAAAGAAGCTAAAGCTCTTTATAAAGCTGGTTTTGAAGCTGGAAATAAAAAATACAAAAAACCTCAAAAACTTTACAGAGAAGATGGTGCTGCTATTGAAGTTGGAGAAAACGATAGTTTAATCATCCAAAAGTTAACTCAAGATAAAGAAATGTTTGGTTTCTTTGGTTTCAGTTATTTCTTAGCTGCAAAAGATAAATTGCAAGCAGCAAGTATTGATGGTGGACAACCGTCATTAAAGTCTATTCAAGACTACAGTTATGCTGTTGCTAGACCTTTATTCTTCTACGTGAAAAAAGCACACGTTGGAGTAATTCCAGGCTTACATGAGTTTGTGAAAGAATTCACAACTAAGAAAGCTATTGGAAAAGGTGGTTATTTAGCAGACATTGGTTTAGTGCCATTAGACTCTAAGTTATATAAAACAACTAGAACTAATGCTACGAAGCTAGTTGCTATGGGTAATTAATTATTTCTCAGTTAACAAATGATTAAAAAAGGGGTCTTTTTAGACCCCTTTTTTTTAAAAAAAGAGTAGAGTCCTCACTTAAGGAGATTCTGTGAACTTAATATTATTTACATTTATTGTTCTTCTAGGTTTCACAAGCTATTATTTTGGACGGAGAAAAGCATATACAATTCAATCTACAAAAAAAAGATTAACCGCATTACCACAATTTTATGGTTATTATCTTGCAATCTGGTGTGCAATACCAGCCTTTATAATTTTTTCATTATGGGCAATTTTTGAGCCCACAATTGTAAAACTATTAATCTTAAGTGATTATTCAAATCAAGGTTATCTTGATGATGAATTAAATTTATTATACGAAAAATCAAAAGCATTGTCTCGAGGGCAATTCACTGGAGAAATTACACCTTTTATTGAAGCTTCAGCTGAAAAATATTTAAGTCTTAGATCAATAGCTCAAAGTTCAAAAGTTGTTATAGTATTATCTGCAATTATTGCCTCTGTTGCTTATGCGTATAAAAGAATTTCATCTAATTCTAGAACAAGAGAACCAGTTGAAAAATTTTTGAACGCAGTTTTATTTACAGCTTCTTTAGCTGCAATATTAACTACTGTTGGAATAGTTTTCTCACTTATATTTCAAACTATAGATTTTTTTAAAGTAATTCCATTATTTGATTTTGTCTTTGGAACTCACTGGTATCCAGCAAAAGCTTTTGTTAGAGATTCTTCTGAGGCTTTAGATCCGACAATGTATTCAGATACTTTTGGAGCAGTCCCTATTTTTGCAGGTACTTTTTTTATTGCATTTATTGCTATGTGCGTTGCTATCCCAATTGGATTAATGAGTGGAATTTATTTAGCTGAATATGCATCAACTAAAGTTAGACAATATGCAAAACCATTAATTGAAATTTTAGCTGGTATACCAACAGTTGTTTATGGTTTTTTTGCCGCCCTAACTGTTGGACCATTTTTGAAAGAATTAGGAACTTCAATGGGTCTTGAAGTTTCAGCTGAAAGTGCTTTAGCAGCAGGAGGGGTAATGGGTATTATGATCATACCATTTATTTCAAGTTTAAGTGACGATGTAATTACAAGTGTGCCTCAAAGTTTAAGAGATGGAAGTTACGCTATGGGAGCAACTAAATCAGAAACAATCAAGAGAGTTATTTTTCCCGCAGCATTGCCGGGGATAGTTGGATCTATTTTACTTGGTGTTTCAAGAGCTATTGGAGAAACAATGATAGTTGTTATGGCCTCTGGTTTAGCTGCTAATTTAACTTTAAATCCTTTAGAGTCTACTTCAACAATTACAGCTCAAATTGTAGTTATTCTAATTGGTGACCAAGCTTTTGGCGACCCAAAAACGCAAGCTGCTTTTGCTTTAGGTATGTCATTATTTTTAGTAACACTTTGTTTAAATATTGTGGCCTTGAGAGTAGTTAAAAAATATAGAGAAAAATATGAATAAAAATAAAGAACAATTATTAAATAAAAGATATAAAGCTGAACAGCGATTTCGCTTATACGGTCTGAGTGCAATTTTTATGGCACTTTTATTTTTAACAATCTTTATTTTTAAAATTTTTTCAACTGGCTATTCAGCTTTTCAAAAAACATGGCTTATTGTTCCAGTAACTTTCGATGCTGAATTAATGATGTTAGACCAAAATCCTTCTAAAGAAGATTTACAGGACGCTGATTATTACGATATAGCATTAAAATCAATGGCTGATTTAGATCCAAACGCCAATGAAGATCAAGAAAATGAATTGAAGAGAATGGTGTCTTATTTTTTTGAAAAAGAAATTAAAAATGAACTTTTAAATGACCCTAATTTAATAGGAAAAACAAAGGAAGTTTATCTAACTGCTTCAGATGATTTAGACCAAGTCTTTAAAGGAAATTATCCAAGAGATTTACCTGAAGACCAAAGAAGAGTAAGCGATTATCAATTAAAAATTTTTGATCAACTTGTTGCAAATGGTAAGGTTGAAAGTAAATTTAATATAAGTTTTTTTACAAATGCTGACTCAAGAGAAGCTGAGCTAGCTGGAATAGCAAGTTCATTTATGGGCTCAATTTTTTCTATACTTGTTTGTTTAATGATAGCTTTTCCTGTTGCGGTTCTAGCGGCAATCTATCTTGAAGAATTTGCCCCTAAAAATAGATTTACTGATTTTATTGAAGTAAATATAAACAACTTAGCAGCGGTTCCATCTATAGTTTTTGGTCTATTAGGATTAGGAGTTTTATTGGCTATATTTCAATTACCAAGGTCTACCCCATTAGTTGGAGGTATCACTTTGTCCTTAATGACCTTACCAACAATAATTATAGCTGCTAGAGCATCTTTAAAAGCAGTTCCACCAAGTATAAGAGAGGCAGCACTTGCTATGGGAGCAAGTCGAATGCAAACCACAATGCATCATACAGTTCCTCTTTCTATGCCTGGCACGTTATCAGGAACAATAATTGGTTTAGCTCAAGCTTTAGGAGAAACTGCACCCTTAATTTTAATTGGAATGGTTGCTTTTGTTAACACGATACCTGGATCACCCATGGATCCTGCTGCAAGCTTACCAGTTCAAATTTATATTTGGGCTGAAAGTGCTGAAAGGGGATTTGTAGAAAAAGTTTCGGCATGTATAATGGTCTTACTTGGCTTTTTAATAATAATGAATTTATTTGCCCAAATAATAAGACATAAGTTTGAGAAAAAATGGAGTTAAAATGATAAAGATTAGAGCAAAAGATGTTGATGTTTTTTATGGAAAAAAACAAGCGCTCTTTAATATAAGTTTAGATATTGAGGAAAATCAAGTAACGGCATTAATTGGTCCATCTGGTTGTGGTAAATCAACTTTCCTAAGATGTCTTAATAGAATGAATGATGTAATTGATATCTGTAGTGTTAAAGGAGAAATTTTAATTAATGATTTTAATATCAATGATAAAAGTTGTGATGTCGTAAGACTAAGAGAAAAAATTGGTATGGTTTTTCAAAAACCCAATCCTTTCCCAAAAACTTTATATGAAAATGTATCTTACGGTCCAACAATTCATGGTATGGCTCAATCAAAACAAGAAATGGATGAAATTGTTGAAACTAGTTTGAAAAAGGCTGCACTATGGGAAGAGGTAAAAGATAGGTTGCATGAACCTGGAACTGGATTATCTGGAGGACAACAGCAAAGACTTTGTATTGCTAGAGCGATTTCTGTAAGACCTGAAGTTATATTAATGGATGAACCTTGTTCAGCATTAGATCCAATAGCAACAGCACAAATTGAAGAATTGATTGATGAGTTAAAAAAAGAGCACACAATAATAATTGTAACTCATTCTATGGCTCAAGCAGCACGTGTTTCTCAAAATACAGGTTTTTTTCATTTAGGACAATTGATTGAACATGGATCTACTGATAAAATATTTAAGAATCCTGATAATAAAAAAACGCAAGATTATATAACAGGGAGGTTTGGATAATGTCTGAAGCACCACATACAGTCAAATCTTACGAAGAAGAACTAAAAAATCTTAATGCTAATATAATTAAAATGGGAAGTGCATGTGAAGATTCTTTAAGTAAAGCAATTCAAGCCATTACAACAAGAGATAACAATATTGCAGAAGCTGTTATTCAAGAAGATGAAAAAATAGATAAATATGAGACTTTAATTGAACAGCAAGTTGTGAATTTAATTGCTTTAAGACAACCTATGGCAATTGATTTAAGAGAGACAGTAACGGCTTTGAAAATGTCTTCAGATTTAGAAAGAATAGGTGATTTAGCAAAAAATATATCCAAGAGAACACTTTTGCTTAACGAAAATCTTCCAAAGAACTTGGTAGACTCATTGAATAGAGTATCTACCAATGTTCAAAAACAATTAAAATCAACATTAGATGCTTATCTAGAAAGATCTGCGCCAATGGCAGTAAATGTTTGGGAAGGTGATGAGCAAATAGATGATCTAACAAATCTTTGTATGCAAGAAGTTATAAAATATCTTAAAGAAAATGAAAAAAATTTAGAAGATGGAACCCATTTATTGTTTGTAACTAAAAACATAGAGCGTATTGGTGATCATACTACAAATGTTGCAGAACAAGTTTATTATTTAGTTAAAGGCGAATATTTAGAAGGTGATAGACCCAAGGGAACAGAGCCAATTGTAACCGGAGAAAAATGATTTATGTCAGCTCATGTTTTCATAGCTGAAGATGAAGCATCAATTGTTAGTTTGTTAAAGTACAATCTTGAAAAAGAAGGTTATAAAGTCAGTCATTCAGAAAATGGAGAAGATGCTCTTAAACAAATAAAATTAAAACAGCCAGATTTAATATTAATGGATTGGATGTTACCAGAATTATCTGGTGTTGAAATTTGTAAAAACTTAAAAAAAGATAATAAGTTTAACGATATTCCTGTCATTATGTTAACTGCAAAAGGGGAGGAAGAAGACAAATTAAAAGCATTTGATACAGGTGCAGATGATTATGTAACTAAACCTTTTAGTCAAAAAGAATTGAATGCTAGAATTAAATCTTTATTGAGAAGATCTAAACCTCAATCATCATCAGACATTGTAGAATTTACTGATTTAAAAATAGATCGTATTACAAAAAGAGTTTATAGAAAAGATAAAGAAATTACTTTGGGTCCAACTGAATTTAAACTCTTAGATTTTTTTATCAAAAATCCAAAAAGAGTTTATTCAAGAGAACAACTCTTAAACAATGTTTGGGGAGAAGATATATATGTTGAGTTTAGAACAGTTGATGTTCATATTAGAAGATTAAGACAAGCAATTAACATACAAAATACAAAACCTTTAATTAGAACAGTAAGATCAGCTGGTTATTCTTTAGAATCTTGAAGATCTTTGGGTCTTATAAATTTTTTTAATACTCCCTTTTTCTCAACTTCATTCCAGGATTTAATATCAAACTCAATTTTTGCAAATGCTGCTGTTGGGAATTTATAATTCATTAGTTTAAAATTATTCGTATTATGATTTTTTGTAAGATTTCGTACTAAATTTTTCACTGATGGTTCATGGTTTATAATCAAAATTGATTTATATTCACTGGATATTTCTTTAATTTTTTTTACAATTGCATTCTCATCAACTAAATATAAATCTTTTGAAAAATTAACTTTTTTTGGCTTATTAATTTTCTTGGATAAAATTTGAAAAGTTTTTTTTGTTCTTTTTGATGATGAAATTAATGCATAATCAAATTCAAATTTTTTTTTAACAAAAAATTCACAAATCATTTTTGCATTTTTCTTGCCTCTTTTAGTAAGTGGTCTATCAAAATCATTAATACTTAAATCATCCCAACTAGATTTTGCGTGTCTCATGACGTATAATTGATACATAAAATCTAAATATATGACTGCTTTAAAAAAACAACATAAAGAAGAGTTGAAATCTAAATATATAAATAGAGAGCTTTCTTGGTTAAAATTCAACGATAGAGTACTTTTAGAGGCGCAAAATATCGAAAATCCTCTTTATGAAAGAGTAAAGTTTTTATCAATTGCTGGGTCTAATCTAGATGAATTTTTTATGGTCCGTGTAGCTGGGTTATATAGTCAAATAAAACAAGAAGTTGACTCACTAAGCTCTGATGGTTTGACACCTGAAGAGCAAATGGATGAGGTAGTGCTTGAAACTAAGAATCTATTAAAAAAACAGAACAAAATTTTTATTAAACTGATTATGGAATTAAAAAAAAATAATATCAATTTAGTTAAACCAGTTAATTTAAATACTAAGGATAAAAAAAAACTTTTAGAAATATTTAAAGAAGAGATTTACCCTTTATTAACACCATCAGCAATTGATCCTGCACATCCATTTCCATTTATAATCAATCAAGGAAGAGCAATTGTAATGAAGTTAAGAAAAAAAAATAAAAAAAGGATTTTAAACTCAATAATAGTAATACCAAAAGCATTATCTAGATTTATTGAAATTGAGTCTTCAAAAAATCATAAGAAATTTGTGATTCTAGATGATGTAATAAGTTTTTTTGCTAATGAAATTTTTCCAGATCATGATTTAGAAAAGAAAATGATTTTTAGAGTAATAAGAGACAGCGATGTAGAGATTCAAGAGGAAGCAGAAGATTTGGTTAGATCTTTTGAATTGGCTTTAAAAAGACGTAGAACGGGTGATATTGTTCGTTTAGAGGTTCTTGAAAATAGTGATAACGAATTGATAAGATTTATAATTAATAAATTAGATATAAATCCTGACTATATTTATGATGTTGCTGGCCTTGTTGGAATTCAAGATATAGATCAAATATGTAAAGTAAAAAATCCAAAATTAAGATTTAAACATTTTACACCTAGAGAAGTTGAAAGATTAAAAGAATATAATGATAATTTTTTTGAAACTATTAAAAAGAAAGATTTAGTTGTTCATCATCCTTTTGAAACATTTGACTCAGTAATTGAATTTTTAAACCAAGCAGCAAATGATAAAAAAGTTATAGCTATAAAACAAACTCTATATAGAACAACTCTAGACTCACCTATTGTTAAAGCTTTAATAACAGCTGCAGAAAATGGAAAAACAGTTACCGCTTTAATTGAAATTAAAGCTAGATTTGATGAGGAAGCTAATATTCAACTATCAAGAAGTTTAGAAAAAGTAGGTGTTCAAATTGTTTATGGTTTTGCTAAATATAAAACTCATGCAAAATCATCATTAGTTTTAAGAAGAGAACAGGGTAAAATACAAACTTATTTTCATTTAGGAACTGGCAATTATCATCCAGTAAATGCTAAAATTTATACTGATTTGTCTTTATTTAGTTGTGATAAGAAAATGGCATCAGATGTTGAAAAGTTTTTCAATTATGTAACAGGATACGCAAAACCAAAAAATTTAAATAAAATTTCTATTTCGCCAGTAAATATGAGGCAAACCTTAAATGAAAATATTGATGCTGAAATTAAAAATTCTAAAAATGGAAAATTTGCAGCTATTTGGGCAAAAATGAACTCTTTAGTAGATCCAGAAATTATTGATAAATTTTATGAAGCTTCGAATGCTGGTGTAAAAATTCATTTATTTGTAAGGGGTGTTTGTTGTTTAAGACCAGGAGTAAAAGATAGATCAGAAAACATATTTGTAAAAAGTATCATAGGAAGATTTTTAGAGCATTCTAGAATTTATTGTTTTAGTAATGGTACAAAAAAAATGCCTAATAGAAATGCAAAAGTATATATTTCGTCAGCTGATTTAATGCCGAGAAATTTAAATCGAAGGGTAGAACTTCTAGTCCCAATTGAAAATGAGACTGTTCATGAACAGATTTTAGATCAAATAATGTTGGCAAATTATCTTGATACTAATCAGAGCTGGGAACTTGAAGCTGATGGTAATTATAAAAAAATTAAATATAGTAAGAGCGATTCCTTTTCAGCTCATGAATATTTTATGAATAATCCGAGCTTATCTGGAAGAGGTAAAGCTAAACTAAGAATGCAGCCTAAACAACTGCACTTAAGATTGATTAAAAGTGGAAGTAATTAAAAGTAAAAATAGTTTAAAATTAAATCAGGCTAAATTAGCTATAATAGACATTGGATCAAATTCTATAAGAATGCTAATTTATGAAGATTTCAGTTCTTCTCGTGTGCCTTTTTTTAATGAAAAAGCAGTTTGTGAACTTGGAAAAAATTTAGACAAATCGAAAAAACTTCACAGATCTGGTACTGAATATGCTTTAAAAGTTTTAAAAAGATTTTCTGAAATTTTAAATGTTTCAAAAATCACAAATCTAAAGATTATTGCAACAGCAGTTATAAGAGAAGCAACTGATACAAAACCTTTTATTGATGAAGTTGAAAAACTTTTTAAAACTAAGATTAATATATTATCAGGCGAAGAAGAAGCTAAATGCACAGCTGAGGGAGTAAAAATAGGTTTTGAAAATGTTGATGGATTAGTTGCTGACCTTGGCGGTGGTAGTTTGGAGTTAGCCCGAGTTGAAAACAATATAGTAACCAATAAAACCTCATTACCTGTTGGTGTTTTAAGATTAATGAATAATCCTATAGTTAAAAAAAGAAATTTAGCAAAATATATTAAAAAATTATTAAGAGATGAAAAATGGCTCTCAAAAAAGAAATTTAATAATTTATATTTAGTTGGAGGTACTTGGCGTGCATTATTTAAATTACATCTTTTTCAAAATAATCATCCAGTACACATAATTCATCAATATAGTATTGATAATAATGTTTTATCTAAGTTTGTTGAAAAAATTTCTTCTTTTAATAAATCCAAACTTAAAACAGTTGAGTATATTTCAAAATCTAGAACACTATATTTACCTTATAGCTGTATTATACTTGATGAAATTATGAAAGTTTCAAATCCAAAAAAAATTATTTGTTCTATCAGTGGTTTGCGTGAAGGATCTTTATCAATTGACCATTTTAAAGATGTAAAAGAATCTGAAATTTTTTACAAAGCAATTGAGAAGGTTGCGCAAAAAAGAGGTGATTTAGGGTCAAATTATAAAAAATATTATGATTTTATTCATCCAGTTTTTGATGGTAATGAGCACTTTAATAAGAAATTATTATATCTGGCATGTGTATTAAGTCATATGGATTGGGGATTGGGAGCATTTCAAAAAGCTGAATTGGTATTTCAAGAAACGATAAATACTCCTTTACTTAGATTGACTCATAAAGAAAGAATACAATTAGCTTTGTCATGCTATTGGCGGTACTGTAGTATCAAGTATAATCCAAAGATCGAGTATTTAACTTTTTTGAATAATAATGAAATTTTTTCAAGCAAACAAGTTGGTGCAGCATTGAGATTTTCACAATCATTGACCTCGATATCTACGATATTTCTTGAAGAGTTTAAATTGTATAAAAGAGGTAATGCTGTATTTTTAAAAATTCCATCACAACATCAAGAAATAATCTCAAAACAAGTTACCAAAAGATTTAAAGCTCTTGCTAGAGAATTATTTTTAGAGCCAAGAGTAATTTACTCAAATAATTCAAAATAAACTTAAATTAATTAAACTTTAATAATAAGTAAATATTTCTGTAACTTAATCTTTTTAAGATAATTTACAAAATTTAAATATTCATTATTTTTTCCCCTGTTTAAATTTTGTTAATTAGCTTCTTTCTTCCTTCTCATTTAAGAGAAGGAAGAAAGACAATTTGGAATTAATTATTTATAGATGCAGGAGACTGCTCTGCATTCTTCTTAGCAAGTTTTTTTGCTTTTTTTTCAGCAACCTTTTTTTCTAGACCAGCAATTTTAATATTAAGGCTTGATAATTTTTTTTCTTTAGCTGTAATTTTATTTTTAAGTTTATCAATTGATTTTAATATTTTTGTTTTTTTCTTTTCATTCTTTTTTAGTTTCTTTCTCATTATTGCCTCCGAATTATTTGATACTTAATTTAATCATATAATCCTAAAATAAAAAGGATATTTTGTTACAACCTATAGTTTATAGTTTTTTAAGACCTGTTATAAAATAAAAAAACATTGCTATATGAGAACTATTATTGAATTTTTGATTTAATATTAATTTAAATATCTCTCTTTGATTAAAAAGATGAATTCTAATACCTTGTTCTGGTTTCGAAATTTTAATTAAGTCTTCTGTGTAATAACCAGTAATTTTAGTAGTTAGTCTTCCAGGTTCAGTATAAAAAGTTATTATTTTACTCAATTTTGATCTTGATCTATATCCTGTTTCTTCTCTTAATTCCTTATATGCTGATTGCAGAGTTGTTTCCTTTTTTTCCACTATGCCAGAAGGAAACTCGTAATTAATTTTATTAATTGGAACTCTTTTTTGGGAAACTACTACATATTTGTCTTTAATCTTAGGTATTACTAATGAAAGATTAGAAGTTTTAAGATAATGATAAAACTCTTTTTTTTTAAATTTTTTGTTAATTAAACTTATTCGATTGGTAAGTTTTATATTTTTCAATTTTTTTCTAAAAATAACTTTTTAACAATAAGTACAGCAATTAACATTCCAATAAGCTCAGCTAAAATATAATAAGGAGTATTTAAATAACTAATACCAGTAAAAGACTCTGTAAATGTTCTAGCAATAGCTACCGCAGGATTTGCAAAAGAAGTTGAAGAAGTAAACCAATAACCAGCAGTAATATAAAGACCAACACTAGCAGCAACAGCAATTTTTCCCGACTTCATAGACCCAAAAATTATAATTATAAGCCCTAATGTTGCTATTACCTCAGATGTGAGTATGTAAATTCCATCTCTTGATTTAGTAGACAATTCATAAATTTCATGTTCAAAAAAGAAATTAGCTAAACCAACACCAATTAAGCAACCAACCAATTGAGCAATGATATAGTAGGGTAATAGTTTCTTTTTTAATTTACCCGTTATTGCCATTGCGACACTTACAAATGGATTAAAGTGAGCTCCTGATACATCAGCAAAAACTGTAATAAGCACAAATAAACCTGCTCCTGTTGCTATAGTATTAGCTATTAACATCACAGCAACATCATTAGTTAAGTTTTCAGCCATTAAACCTGAACCAACAATAATCATTACTAAAAAACAACTTCCTAATAGTTCAGCAAGAAAATAGCGGCTTTTATTTTTCATAAAATAGTTCCTTTATTCTTTTATGAATATCATTGTAAACTTTTTCTATTATTTCATCTTTTTTATTTAAGTCATTTGTTTCATTAAGTAATTTAACAGGATCCTCTATATCCCAATGAATTATTTGATCTTTATTTGGCCAAATAGGGCAGACTTCGTTATTGGCATTATTACAAACTGTAATCACGTAATCCATTTTAATATGATTATTAACGAACTCATTAAAATTTTTAGATCTATAATTTGAAAGATCATAATGTTTTGATAATAAATAATTCTTCACATCTTCATTAATTTTTCCTGTTGGATTACTCCCAGCACTAAAACCTTTATACATATCGTCATACTCGTTATTTATTATACTTTCAGCAATAATACTTCTTGCTGAATTACCTGTGCATACAAACAATACATTCTTCATTTAAAAAATAACTTTATAAATACCAATTACAAACAATGGAATTTGTAATCCAAAGTTAGTTAATATCGCCTTATCTTTGCTAATAAATCCTGCAATAGTCCATCCAACAACTCCTAATCCATGAAAATATATATTTAATGGATATATATTTAAATTAGTAAGGAGTATTCCCACTAAAACTAGAAACGTACTGATCCACTTTAGATATTTTTTTATAAACATAAAATCCCCTTTCGTTGTTATTATTTCAGTTATGTTAAGAATTTATTACAGTTTATAGGAAAAATAATCTTATTTTGTGTCTTCCCAATCAAATCTTGGAAAAGAATCAAAAATTTTAAATATGCCATCCGACCATTGATCACAGACCTTAGAATATTCAGTATCAGTGATATTTAAGCATTTTTGTGAGGCAATTTTATATTCATCTTTTTTATAGACAGCAAAATCAATAGGAGGGCCAACTGTTAAATCACTTTTTAAAGTTGAGTCCATTGAGATTAGGGCACAACGTGATGCATCACCAATAGATACGCTTGGTTTTATAACTCTATCTAAAATGGGTTTGCCGTATTTTACTTCACCAATAACTAGATAAGGTTTGCTATCAGCTGGTTTAATATAATTTCCTTGAGAGTATACTAAGTACAATTCTAATGGTTGACCTTTAATCTGACCACCAACTAAAAATGACGAACCTAATAAAACTGTATCTGTGTTTATCCCTTTTGGTGCTGAATGTTTAATATTTAATGAACCAATGTAAGATGCAATTTGATCAAAATCTTTGCATGTGTTTAAATTTATACCATTGTCACCTTTAAGATCATTCTCAATAGATTTATATACTGCTTGAGATGTACCTAAGTTTCCAGAAGTAACTATAATAACACTTCTATCACCGATATCATGAACAAACATTTTTGAGTAAATGTTAACATTATCTAATCCCGCATTTGTTCTAGAGTCTGAGGCAAAAACAATTCCGTCTTGAGCTTTGATGCCAACACAATAAGTCATAAGTATTAATAACCCTTATTTACCTATCATATATTTAAAATCAAGCATATCTGATATAACTATAACGCATTTGAATATTTAACTTAATTATTAAAAGATTGCTGAATGGCGGGAAAACTCTGGGATAACTACAATGCTACTAAAGCATATGATGGTTATTTTACCAATGATAATAAATTAAGAAAACATGCCGTTATAATTTCAAATATTTTAGAAAGATACGGCAAAGAAAAACTCCAAGAAATTGAGAAAAATTGTCAAAGTACAATAAGTGCTAGAGGAATAAATTTTAGAGTTTATGCGGCTAATAACAGGGCAGAGGAGAAGAAATGGCCTTTAGATATTATTCCTAGGATAATTCCTAAAACACAATGGAACAAGGTAACTAAAGGTCTTAAGCAAAGAGTAAAAGCCTTAAACTTATTTATAGATGACGTTTATAATCAAAAGAAAATTTTTAAAGATAATATTATACCTAGAGAAATTATTTTTAACTCACCTTATTATGTAAAAGAATGTGAAGGATTTTCACCTAAATATAAATCTTGGGCAAATATATCTGGAGTAGATTTAATCAGGAATAAAAATGGGGATTATTTAGTGCTTGAAGATAATCTTAGAGTACCATCAGGAGTTTCTTATATGCTTGAGAATAGAATGGTTATGAGAGATGTCTTTCCTGAACTTTTTACAAGATATAAAGTTGCATCAATCCATCAATACACCAACAAACTTTTTAATTGTATGAACGAATGTATACCTAAAAAAACTGCTCATCCACACATGGTAGTTCTGACGCCAGGTATTTATAATTCTGCTTACTTTGAACATTCTTTTTTAGCTGAGCAAATGGGTATTGCATTGGTAGAAGGAAAAGATCTTTTTGTAGAAAACGATATGGTTTATATGAAAACTGTAAAAGGTCCTTTAAAAGTTGACTGTATCTATAGAAGACTAGATGATAATTTCTTGGACCCTAAAGCCTTTAATAAAGACTCTTTAATTGGTGTTCCAGGACTATTTAAATGTTGGTTGAAAAAAAATGTTGGTATTGTGAATGCAATAGGAACAGGTGTAGCTGACGATAAAGTAGTTTATTCATACGTAAATAAAATGATTGTTTATTATTTAGGTGAGCAACCTACATTGAATCAAGTTGAAACTTATTTGTGTCATGACAAAAAACAAAGAGAGTATGTATTAGAAAATATGTCTAGATTAGTTGTAAAACCAGCTAATGCCTCAGGTGGATATGGAATAATGATAGGCCCTAAGGCTTCTACTAAAGAGAGAGCGGAAGTAGCAGAGAAAATTAAAAAAAATCCCAGAGAATATATTGCACAACCTTTAGAAACTTTATCAACAGCGCCAACTATAACTGAAAAAAATATAGAGCCTAGACATTTAGATCTAAGACCCTTTGTTTTAAGTGGCAAAACTAGCTATGTTACAACTGGTGGTCTGACAAGAGTTGCTCTTAGAAAAGGAAGCACAATTGTAAATAGTTCGCAAGGTGGTGGATCTAAAGACACCTTAATAGTAGAATAACATTTTATTTGTTATTATTTTTACCAGTTTATTAGAGAGTAACTGTATTAAAGAAAATTAGTTATATATTTATGAATAAAAAAACCAATAATTAACAAACCTAATCCCGCACCATACATTAAGAAAAAATTCATATTTAAAGATTTTGAAAAAAAGAATGGTAAAAAAAATAAATAACTTACAGGTACTGCAATTAATATACTTTTGGTGAAAAGAACTGTTTTTTCAATATCATTATGCTCATAGTACGACAAAGCTATAGCTATTAGTGATACAAGAGGTAAAGCAATTATAAAACCTGCAAGTTTTGGATTTTGACCTGAAAGCCAACTAGCAAAGGCGATTATGATTGCAGCAAGCACAATCTTTAAAGTAAAAAATATCATTAATGGCTTTAACTCTTTTTAGATATACATTTTTTGCATAATCCAAAAAATTCAAGGTTATATTTGTTGTATTTCATTCCATTTTTATCTTTAAAGCTTGTAAGATATTTTGAAAGATTAGAATTATTAATCTCTGTAACTTTTTCACAACTTTCACATATTGAAAAAGCTGTAGCTTTTGAGATTTGACAACTTGAATTTTGACAGGCAATGAAAGCGTTTCTGCTTTCAATTTTATGAATTTTTCCAATTTCAACTAATTTGTCTAAGGCTCTATAAACTTGTAATGGGGCTTTAATTCCTTTTTTTTGCACATTAAATAATATTGAATAAGCTTTTAAAGGTTCAGGAGATTTATCAATTAAATCAAAAATAATTTGTTGATTTTTTGAAAGATTTTGCATTTTATTCATTTTTACATTTTCCTTATTAATTTTTCAATTTAATAGTTTGTTTGATTTTGAACATCGAAAGTATAAATAATAATAAGGCAGCAGTTATAATTGAAGGTCCTGATGAAGTGTTAAACTCCAGTGAGGAAAATAATCCTAAAATTACTGATAACAAACCTCCAATAATTGAGTAGACAACCATTTTTTGAGGGCTCGTTGAAATATTTCTAGCCATTGCTGCAGGTATAATTAACATTCCAGTAATCAATAATAATCCAACCATTTTAATTGATATAGCAATGATTGCTGCCATTAAAATTGTGAATATAGCTTTAGCTCTATCAGGATTTAAACCTTCAGCTTCCGCTAATTCATAATTAACTGTTGACGCAAATAAGGGTTTCCAAATTAATTTTAGTATTAAGAGAATTATAGCTCCTCCAATCCATATGATTAATAAATCATCCACCGTAACTGCCAATATATCACCAAACAATAATCCCATAATATCAAATCTAATAAATGTTAAAAAACCTATAACAACAAGACCAACTGCTAGTGATGAGTGAGCTAAAAGTCCAAGCAAGGCATCCCCCGGAAGATTAGTTCTTTTTTGAAGTTGTATTAAAGTTAAGGCTATTAAGGAAGAAATTATAAATACTGATAATGCAATGTTGAATTCCATCGTAAAGGCTAATGTTACTCCTAATAAAGCAGAGTGGGCTAGAGTATCACCAAAGTATGATAATCTTCTCCAAATTACAAAACAACCAAGTGGTCCGGTTACTAAAGCAACTCCAATTCCTGCTACTAAAGCTCTTATAAAAAAATCATCAAACATTTAATTTTTCTTAATTTTTCCTTCATCGGTATGAATATGATCGTGTTTATGTTCATACCTTGATAATATTTGTGAAGCTTGTTCACCAAATAAGGCTTTATACTCATCATTCTTTGCAACGTCTGTAGGTGATCCTGAGCAACATACATGACCATTTAAACAAACTACATGGTCCGTAGCACTCATCACAGTATGCAAGTCATGAGAAATTAATAAAATACCACAATTCAGTTCATCAGAAATTTTCTTGATAAGTTCGTACAATGCTATTTCACCAGTAAAATCTACACCTTGAACTGGCTCATCAAGTACCAGCAAGTCTGGTTTTTTTGAGATAGCTCTCGCAAGCAATACTCTTTGAAATTCACCACCAGATAAATCACCTAAATTTTTATCTTTTAAATGAATAACACCAGTTAACGATAAAGCTTCATCTATTGTTTCAGACTTAAGATTTTCAGTTAGTACCATGAAATCATGCACTCTAAGTGGTAAGGTCCAATCAATTGAAATTTTTTGGGGAACATATCCAACATTATTAGTGAATTTTTCAACTGCACCCTCGATTTTTTTATAAATTCCTAAAGCAATTTTTGCTGTGGTGCTTTTTCCTGACCCATTCGGTCCAATGAGAGTAACTATTTTACCTTTTTCAACTTGAAGTGAAACTCCTTGGACAAGCCATTTGTCATTTATTTTAAAGCCAGCATCTTTTAATTTGACCAATATATTTTGATTAGAACTCATTTTATCTCTTGACTTACATACGTTATATTATTACAAAGTGTTATATTATAACAATTTAACTTAATTAAACTATGAAAAATATTAAAAAACTTCCATTATTATTATCATTATTATCATTCTTAACAATTTTTACACCTGTTAATGCTGAAATTAAAGTTGTAGCAACAATAAAACCAATTCATTCTCTTGCAAGTTATCTGATGGATGACATTGGTAAACCAGATTTAATTGTTGATGGTTACGCTTCACCTCATGGATTTGCACTTAAGCCATCACATGCAAAAATGATCCAAAATGCAGATATCATATTTTGGGTTGGTGAGGACATAGAAAGTTTTTTAGAAAAACCACTAAAGTCTATAGCAAAAAAAGCTGAAAAAATTGAGTTAATGGAAATTAAAGGTTTAACTAAACTTAAATTTAGAGAAAGAAATATTTTTGAGGAACATGATGATCATGACGATCACGACCATGATAAAGATAAAGAACATGGACATGATGATGATCATGACAAAGAAGGGCATAAAGAAGACGACCACGATGATCATGGTCACGAAGGTCATGCACACGGTGAATTTGATCCACACATTTGGCTAGATCCAATGAATGCAAAAGTAATTTTGAGTGAAATGGCAGAACATCTGATCGAAAATGATAAAAAGAATGAAACAAAATATAAGGCAAATCTTAAAAAAGCTCATAAAGATTTAGATAAGCTTACTAAAAAAGTAAAATCTGATTTAAATAAAGATTTTAAATCAATTGTTTTTCATGATGCTTACCAATATTTTGAAAAAAGATTTGGCATAAATATTCTTGGTGCATTCACAGTCAATACAGATGTAATGCCTGGTGCAGAACAATTAGCAGAAATTAGAGAGGTAATTGAACATGATAAAGTGAGTTGTATATTTTCAGAACCACAATTTAACCCTGATATTATCAAGGCAGTTGCAAAAGATATGAACATTGCAACTGGAGTTATTGATCCGCTTGGCGCTACTCTTGATCCAGGTAAAGATTTGTATTTTGACTTAATTAATAATATGTCAAAATCATTTAAAGGTTGTTAGCTTAAAGTAATTTCAATTGGCGTGTGATCGGAGGGTTTCTCACGACCTCTTGGGTCTTTGTTTATGTTAATACTTTTAATTTTATCAATTAATGAATTAGAAACTAAAAAATGATCAATTCTCATACCATTATTTTTTTGCCAAGCTCCTCTCATATAATCCCAGAAAGTATAACCTTCTTTTGTTTCATTAAAATGTCGATAAACATCATGAAATCCAAGATTAAGCATTTCTCTCAATTTTTTTCTAATCTCTAATCTGAATAAAGCGTCATCTTCAAAACTTTTAGGATTATAAACATCTTCTGCTGATGGAATGATATTAAAATCTCCTCCGATTATTAAATTTGGGTTTTTTTTCAATAAGGTCTTCAATTGTTTTAACAAATCATTTAACCATTTTTTTTTATAATCGTATTTTTCAGTATCAACTGGATTTCCATTAGGTGTATAAATATTAATAAGTTGAATATATTTTTTTTTATATTGAAATTCTGCAGAAATTATTCTCGACTGTTTAAGTTTATCTTTGATTAGATCTTTTTTTATATTGGTAAGTTTATTTTTTGAGATAATAGCAACACCATTATAGCTTTTTTGCCCAAATACCTGACACTCATAATTCATCGAAGAAAAATCATCAAAAGGAAAATTTGTTTCCTCAGTTTTGATTTCCTGCATCATTAAAATATCTGGTTTATATTTTAGAAGATAACTTTTAATATTTTCAATTCTTGCTCGAACTGAATTTACATTCCATGAGGAAATTATCATTTAAAGTGAAAATGAAACACCACAACCACAAGATGATTTTGTTTGTGGATTGGTTATCTTAAACTGCTCACCAATTAATTCTGAAACATAATCTACCTCTGATCCTTTTAAAAGACCCGCCGATGTTTTGTCTATTAATATATTATCGTAATTTAAATCGTCATCTGTTTTTTCTTTATCAAAAGTAAATTCGTATTGAAATCCTGAGCAACCACCACCTTTAATGGCGATTCTAAAAAATAACCCTTTATCTTTTTTAGATAATAGAGCATTGATCTGTTTTAGTGCTTTATCAGTAAATTTAACTTCTTTTATCATAAGTGATCACTGTTATTACTATTATAATACTTAAATTTTTAATTTAAAGGATGAAAAAATACTCAAAGATAGGTTTATTCAAAAGTAAGGGTAGAATCTTTAAGGAGAGCTTATCTAAATATAGAGGTCCATTTCAAAGAGACAGGGACAGGATTATTCACAGTGCGTCTTTCAGAAGACTCAAGCATAAAACACAAGTATTTGTAAATACAGAAGGGGATCATTTTAGAACAAGAATTACTCATTCAATGGAAGTAGCACAAATTGCAAGATCTATTTCAAAATATCTTAATTTGAATGAGGATTTAGCAGAAACTTTAAGCCTGGCTCACGACTTAGGTCATACCCCATTTGGTCATGCAGGTGAGGAGTCTTTAAATGAGTGTATGGAAAATTTTGGTGGTTTTGATCATAATTTACAAACATTGAGAATTGTTATGTTTTTGGAAAATAAATATTTAAAATTTAGAGGGTTAAATCTTTCAATTGAAACATTAGAAGGTCTTTTAAAACACAATGGGCCAGTGGATAATCTAGATTTAGTAGATAGCTTAATTGGAGTTAAATCTTTTAAAAATA
>CABYFG010000010.1 GCA_902518185.1 uncultured Pelagibacteraceae bacterium
ATCAAATAATAACCTCAGGTACAAGCGACATGCCAAAATAGAGTATTTGGCGGACATTGATCGTTCATCAAATTTTAAATATTCTTATACAGGAGATAGTACTAGTTCATTTGATGACACTCTACACTCAGATGCTTTACATAATTTAAAAGGTGAAATTGGTATAGATTTAATTTTCCCTAACAGCTATAGTATTTTTTTAATCTACGAGCGTAATCAAGCATTGGGCTCAGGTCACACAGATAAAATCAACATTACTATTGGATACCTTCCAGGCAAAAATACTAATTATGCTTTTAAAATTGTAGGATCTGAAAATTTAATGTCAAAATTTGAGATAAAGAAAAATATGGATGATTACAATTTTGAATTAGAATTTAGTGAAGATTTATCTAAATTAAACACTAATAGAGAGGCTATCTTTAATTTAAATAAAGTCTTTTAATTTTAATTAGAAAGATTAAACTTAATTAAAACGGATTACCTATGAGTTACCAATGGGATAACAAAAAACCCACCGCTCAAATGCTAGGAAGATGGCAACCATTTCATGATGGCCACTACACATTATTTAAAGAAATTTTAAAAAAAACAGGTCAAGTTTGTATTCAAATAAGAGACGTGCAAGGAGTAGATGATAACCCCTTTGATTTTGAGACGGTTAAAAAAAGTATTGAGGAAAGATTAAATCCAGAGTTTGAAGGACGTTTTAAAATTATGTTAGTTCCCAATGTAACAAATATTTGTTATGGACGAGGTGTAGGATATAAAATTGAAGAAATTGAGCTTTCAAAAGAAATTCAAGAAATTTCAGCAACAAAAATCAGAGCCCAGATGAGAAAAGACGGTAAACTTAAATAAAAATTAAATGAGCGTAAAAATTGTCAATCAAAATGATATTTCACGAGTTATAATTAATGATCCTAAGACTTATAATTCTTTATCCTTTAAAAATTTAACTGATTTAATAAAAGCAATCAAAAAGCTTGATCATGATAATAAAACTAAGGTAATTATAATTGAGGGAGCAGGAAAAGGCTTCAGTGCCGGACATAATTTGAAAGAGGTAAAAAGTTTAAAAAAAAAAGAGAAATATCAAAAGTTATTCAATTTATGTTCAAAACTTATGTTACTTATTGTTGAAGGTAGGAAACCTGTTATTGCTAAAGTTCATGGTGCAGCTTATGCTGCTGGGTGCCAGTTAGTTGCAAGTTGCGATTTAGCTTACAGCACAAGAGACGCTTTATTTTCAACTCCTGGAGTAAATATTGGTTTGTTTTGTAGTACGCCTATGGTTGCGGTAAGTCGAAAAATAAAAAGAAAATCAATGATGAAGATGTTGTTAACTGGAGAACCAATAACTGCGAAACATGCAAAAGAAATAGGATTGATTAATGACTATTTTCCAAAGTCTAAATTAAATAATGAAGTTTTAAAAATTGCAAAAAAAATTGCATCCAAATCAAATTTGACAATTAAAATTGGTAAACAAACTTTTTACAAACAATTAGAGATGCCACTAAGAAAAGCTTACGCTTATACAAGTAGAATGATGACTTTAAATATGATGGCTATGGACGCTAAGGAAGGAATTTCAGCATTCTTAGAGAAAAGAAAACCAATTTGGAAAAATAAATAATTATGCTTGAAACTAAGGATATCTTATCAAAATATAATAATATTGCTTTAGTAGGAGCTAGCAAAGATTTAAAAAAAACTTCAACAATCGTTATGAAGTATTTACAAAATAGTGGCTATAAAGTTTATCCAATAAATCCAAATATCGTAGGTGATAAAATTTTAGGTGAAACTGTTTATGGTAAACTCTCAGAAATTGATGGGCCAGTAGATATCATTGACGTCTTTAGACCATCTAATGAGGCAGTTGAGATTGCAAATGAAGCTATTAAAATAAATGCTAAAGTTTTGTGGTTACAATTAAATATTAAAAGTCCTGAGGCTAAAAAGATTGCTGAGGCAAATAATATTATTTATGTAGAGAATAAATGCACTAAGTTAGAGATTGAAAAATATCTTAATTAATGAAAAAAATTTTTATTGTTTATGGTCATTATAATGAAAAATCTTTTAACGCTGCAATCAGAGATAAGTTCATAGAAACAGTCACCAAAAATGGTCATATAGTCGATGTTGTTGATTTATATAAGGAAAAATTTGATCCAGTTTTTTCTGGTGAAGAGCCGGATGAGAGTGTGTTAGATCATAGAAATAGGATAGAAAAATCAGATGCAATAGTTTTGATTGCGCCTATATGGAATTTTAGAATGCCTGCAATAGTCGAAGGTTGGATAGATAAAGTGCTAGCGCCGCCATGGGCATTTCGATTTAAAAGATTGTTCGGGAATTATGGATACCCTTTAGGTAACTTGAAGGGAAAAAAAGCAGTCGTATTTTGTACTTATGGTTCCCCTCAATTTGCAGTAAGAACTTTCTTTTTGAATATGCCAACTAAAAGATTAAGAAGAGGTGTATTTAATATATGCGGCATAACGGATGTTATATATAGAAGATACTTTGCTGTACCATTCGTCGGAGACAATAAAAGAAAAAAATTCTTAAACGATGTTCAAAAAACTGCAAATAACATTTAACTTTTTAATAATTTTTTTTGTTTCAGTCTCAATTTCAAAAGCAGAATTGCTAAAACCTAACAGTGAAATAAAACCCTCAGAAGTTGTTAAAATTCAGTTGTTAGGTTTACAAAAAAATAATGATGTTTTTGAGGATAGCGGTATTGAACAGACTTGGAATTTTGCTCATCCAAATAATAAAAAAGCTACTGGTCCCTTAGATAGATTTAAAAGAATGATAAAGGGTAATAATTATCAAATGATGATAAATCATCTCAGCCATACAATTACCCAAGTTCGTGGTGGAGATAGTTGGGCTCAATTTGAGGTTATAATATTAGACAAGGAAAAAATTTATCATAAATTTAATTGGCAGGTTGAGAAATATACAGAGGACGGACCTTTAAAGAACTGTTGGTTAACAACTATGGTATCAAGCCCAGAAGCCTTAGGAAGTTCAATTTGAATTTTTAATACAATTTTGTTTCGGAATGAATAAAAATTTAGTAGTAATCAAATAATGAAAACAAAAACAAAAGTAGTTGTAGTTGGTGGGGGTGTTGTTGGTGTTAGTGCTCTTTATCATTTAGCAAAAAAAGGATGGTCGGATGTAGTTTTAGTTGAGAGAAAAGAACTTACATCTGGTTCTACTTGGCACGCCGCTGGATTATTACCACTTTTTAATATGAGCTATTCCGTGGGTCAGCTTCATAAATATGCTGTTAATCTGTATAAAACTTTAGAAGAAGAAACAGGAAAAAATGTTGGCTTTAGCGTTGTATCAAATATTCGTTTAGCAAGCACTAAAGATAGAATGGATGAATATCATCAATATGCAGGAGTGGCTAAGACTATTGGAGTTGATGTAAAGTTTTTAACTCCGCAGCAAGTAAAAGAAATTTGGCCATTATGTCATACGGATGATTTAATTGGTGCTATTCAACACCCAGAAGACGGATACATTCAGCCAGCAGATTTAACTCAAGCTCTTGCAACAGGAGCCAGGAATAGAGGAGCTGAAATTTATCGGAACACTACTGTTTTATCAATGAGACAAACTAAAGATGGATGGATTGTAGAAACAGATAAAGGCTCTATTGAATGTGAACATATTATCTCTTGTTCAGGAAATTTTGCTAGACAAACAGGAGAAATGGTGGGACTAGATATTCCAGTCATACCAGTTGAGCATCAATACATCGTTACAGAACCGCATCCTGAAATACAAAAAAGAAAAAAAGAAGGTCTTCCTGAAATGGGTGTATTAAGAGATAGTGATAGTAGATGGTATATGAGAGAAGAAGCAGGCGGTTTAATTTTAGGTCCTTATGAGGATGGTGCACCAGCTTGTTATGTGGAGGGACCGTCTAAAAATTCGGAGTATGAATTGTTTCAAGAAGATTTAGATAGACTTGCCCCACATATTGAAGGAGCTATACATCGTGTTCCAGCCTTTGGAGAAGTGGGAGTAAAAAAAGTTTATAATGGTGCAATTTGTTATACACCTGATGGGAATCCAATCGTCGGTCCAGCATGGGGATTAAAAAATTTTTGGATAAATGAAGGTCATAGTTTTGGAATAACAGCAGCAGGAGGAGCAGGTTGGCAATTAGCTGAGTGGATTATTGATGGTGAACCAACTATAGATATGCTGGGTGTTGAACCAAGACGGTATGGAAATTACGCGACAAAATCTTATTTAAAAGCAAAAAACGAAGAAGCTTACAGTCATGTTTTTATAGTTCACTATCCTGATGAAGAAAGACCAGCTGCAAGACCGCTTAGAACTTCGCCTTGTTATGAGAGAATGAAAGAGCTTGGGGCAGTATTTGGACAAAAATTTGGATGGGAAAGGCCAAATTTTTTTGCAACTGACGGCATGGAGCAAAAAGATGACTGGTCGTTCAGAAGATCAAAATGGTTTGATGCAATTAAAAAAGAATGTGAGAATGTAAAAAAAAATGTTGGTCTTTTGGATATGACTGCCTTTGCAAAATGTAGAATTAGAGGTCCGAAGGCAGAAGAATTTTTAGATTATCTAGTTGCTAATAAATTGCCTAAAAAAATTGGTAGAATTAATTTGTGTCACGCACTCAATACTAAAGGAGGAGTGCACTCAGAGTTTACAATAATGAAAGAGGCAGAGAATAGTTATTATCTTGTTTCAGCGGGTGCAAATTTAAGACTTGACCATGATTGGATACAAAAATGGATGCCAACTGATGGCTCAGTGATATTTGAGGATCTTACAAATAGTACTGGAGTACTGGTAGTTGCAGGTCCAAGAGCGAGAGATTTGATGCAAAAGGTTTCTACTGATGATTTTTCTAATGAAAATTTTAAATGGTTAACTGCTAAAAATGTAAATGTTGGATTCGCTCCAGTGAATGCAATGAGAGTAAATTTTGTTGGAGAATTAGGCTGGGAACTACATCACCCCATTGAGTATCAAAATCATATTTTTGATAAATTGATGGAAGCAGGAAAAGACTTAGGATTAAAACCTTTTGGTATTAGAGCTATGAATAGTTTAAGAATTGAAAAATCATATAAACTAGTTGGTACAGAATTGTCTATTGAGTATTCACCATATGAGTCAGGATTAGATAGATTTGTTCACCCTAACAAAGGAAATTTTATTGGCCTTGAGGCTTTAAATAAATGGCGAGAAAAAGGTTTTGATAATAAACTAGTAACTTTAGAAGTTCATGATACGACAGATTCTGACGTATTAGGAAACAACCCTATATATAAAGACGATAAAGTAGTTGGTAGAGCGACAGGTGGAGAGTATGGTTTTAGACTAGATAAGTCAATTGCACTTGCAATGGTAAAACCTAATCTTGCAAATGTTGGGGAAAAACTTAAGGTTGATATTCTTGGAAAAATGTATGAGGCGACAATAGTTGAAGAAAGCCCGTACGATGCAGAAA
Organism: uncultured Pelagibacteraceae bacterium; assembly: GCA_902518185.1. Classification (GTDB taxonomy): domain Bacteria; phylum Pseudomonadota; class Alphaproteobacteria; order Pelagibacterales; family Pelagibacteraceae; genus Pelagibacter. Next base: position 5,525 of record CABYFG010000010.1, read on the forward strand.
ATAAATTATTAAGAGCTTAATGAAAATTTTAGTCGCCGTTAAAAGAGTCATTGATTACAATGTTCAAATAAGAGTTAAAGAAGATGGAACTGGGGTTGTGACAGACAATGTTAAAATGTCTACAAATCCTCCTGATGATAACGCGATTGAAGAAGCAGTTAAGATAAAAGAGTCAGGTAAAGCAAATGAAGTAGTTGCTGTCTCTGTCGGAGAAGAGAAGGCTCAAGAAACAGTAAGGAAAGCATTAGCAGTTGGAGCTGATAGAGGAATACTTGTCAAAACAGATAGCATAGTAGAACCACTAGCAGTTTCAAAAATACTAAAAAAGATAGTTGAAAAAGAAAAACCAGATTTAGTTTTCATGGGCAAACAAGCTATTGATGATGACTGTAATCAAACAGGCCAAATGCTAGCAGCTTTATTAAATTGGCCCCAAGCTACCTTTGCATCAAAAATAGAGGTTAAAGATAAATCTTTAGAAGTTACAAGAGAAGTAGACGAAGGCCTTGAGACACTTGAAGTTAATATACCAGCAATTGTAACATGTGATTTAAGATTAAATGAGCCTCGTTATGCCTCTTTACCAAATATAATGAAGGCAAAAAAAAAACCGATAGAGCAATTAAGCGCTTCTGATTTAGGAGTCGATACAAAGCCAAGAATTGAGCAAATAAAAGTTGAGGAACCTCCAAAAAGAAAAGCTGGGATTAAAGTCGCAAGTGTTGAAGAGTTAGTGCAAAAACTTAAAAATGATGCTAAAGTTATATAATGTCGGTATTAATAATATCAGAACACAATAATAAAGAACTAAAACCATTCACATTAAACGCAATCACAGCTGCATCAAAGGTAGACGAGGATGTTCATGTTTTAGTTTTAGGAAGCAACTCAGATAGTGTTGCAAAATCAGTTTCAGAGATACCAAATGTTAAAAAAGTGATACATATTAACAATCCAGTATACGAAAATTATTTAGCAGAAAATTACACCTCTGCAATAATCAAACTCTCAGAAGATTATTCACACATAATGTGCTCTGCTAACACTTTTGGTAAAAATTTGATGCCGCGAGTGGCAGCATTATTGGATGTATCACAAGTAAGTGATATCACAAAAGTTATTTCTGATGATACTTTTTTAAGACCAATTTATGCAGGGAATGCATTTGCAACAGTTAAGAGCTCCGATAAAGTTAAGTGTGTAACAATTAGACCAACTTCATTTGACCCAGCACCAACTTCTGGTGGATCGGCTGAGATTCAATTAGGTGAAGCTGGTGACTCAACAGAATTATCAAAATTTTTGAAAAAAGAGGAAATCAAATCTGACAGACCAGAACTTGGAACAGCAAGAGTTGTAATTTCAGGTGGAAGAGGCATGCAAAGTGGTGAAAATTTTAAATTAATAACTGCCGTAGCAGATAAACTTAATGCAGCAATTGGAGCATCCAGAGCCGCAGTCGATGCAGGTTATATAACTAATGATCATCAAGTTGGACAAACAGGTAAAGTTGTTGTTCCTGATCTGTATATAGCTGTTGGTATTTCTGGAGCAATTCAACATTTAGCCGGAATGAAAGAGAGCAAAGTTATTGTTGCTATCAATAAAGATGGTGAAGCACCTATTTTTAGCGTTGCGGATTATGGTTTAGAAGCTGATTTATTCGATGCTCTACCAAAGTTCTTAGAGGAATTGAACAAATTAAACACTATACAAAAATAATATAATCTGTAGAAAATTAAGTTATGCCTAGGGAGACAATGGAATATGATGTTGTAATTGTTGGTGGGGGGCCATCAGGTCTATCTACTGCGATTAAATTGAAACAGCTAGATGCTAATTTAAATGTTTGTGTTTTGGAAAAAGCTTCAGAAATAGGAGGGCACATTTTAAGTGGCAATGTTTTTGAAACTAGAGCGTTAGATGAATTAATTCCAAATTGGAGAGAATTAAATTCACCAATCAAAACAAAAGTAAAAAAAGAAAAATTTTTATTTTTAAGCAAAACCAAATCACTTAGTTGGCCGACATGGTTGTTACCATCGGTTCAAAAAAATCATAACAATTATATTATCAGTCTTGCAAATCTATGCAGGTGGCTTGCAGAACAAGCAGAGACGCTAGGTGTTGAAATTTTTCCAGGATTTCCTGCGAGTGAAATTTTATATAATAATGATGGTTCGGTTAAAGGAGTCTCAACTCAAGATATGGGGATTGACAAAGAAGGAAATAAAAAAGATAGCTATGAGCCTGGTATAGATTTAATAGCGAAGGTAACAGTTTTTGCCGAAGGTTGTAGAGGACACTTAGGAAAACAATTAATAAAAAGATATAATTTGAACCATGGTAAAGATCCTCAACAATATGGAATCGGTTTTAAAGAAATCTGGGAAATAGATGAAAAAAATCATGAAGAAGGACTGGTAATGCATTCAGCAGGTTGGCCTTTAGATAACAACACCTATGGAGGTAGCTTTATTTATCATGCTGAGAACAAACAAGTTTTTTTAGGATATGTCATTGGTTTGGATTATAAAAATCCTCATTTATCTCCCTTTGATGAGTTTCAAAGATTCAAAACACATCCATCAATAAAAAAAATAATTGAAGGAGGTAAACGAATTTCTTATGGGGCGAGAGCATTGATTGAAGGAGGACTTCAGAGTTTACCAAAAATGTTTATGCCAGGTGCATTACTAATTGGATGTGATGCAGGGACACTAAATATGCCAAAAATTAAAGGTTCTCATACCGCTATGAAAAGCGGAATGATAGCAGGAGAGGTTATTTGTGAACACTTAAAAAACAAAACAGATTTATCAATTTACGAGGAAAAATTTAAAAACAGTTGGGTTTATGATGAATTGTTTAGAGCGAGAAATGTTAAACCCAGCTTTAGTTGGGGGCTCATTTTAGGCGTTATATTTACTGGTATTGATCAAATTTTATTTAGAGGAAAACTGCCTCTTACATTAAAACATAAACATGCAGATCATGAAACATTAAAACCAGCAAATGAAATGCCTAAAATTGATTATCCCAAACCAGATAATATAATTACTTTTGACAAAACAAGCTCTGTTTATTTGACGGGTACGAACCATGCAGATAATCAACCTGTACACCTAAAATTAAAAGATTCAAATCTTCCAATAAGTTACAATTTAAGCAAATACGATGAACCCGCTCAAAGATATTGTCCAGCAGGCGTGTATGAGGTGCAAAAAGAGAATGATATAAACAAATTTGTTATAAATTCTCAGAATTGTATCCATTGTAAGACTTGTGATATCAAGGAACCTTCACAAAATATAATTTGGGTTACTCCTGAAGGAGGAGGCGGACCAAAGTATGGAAATATGTGATTAAGATAGATCTATTGCAAATTTTTTAAGTGTTTCAATCGGCAAAACTTTTAAAGTATTTTCATGGGTTCTTTTTAAAAAAATTGGACAACCTTTCCCAGCCTCTACAGCTCTAGCATACCAAGTAGCACAAACGCACCACCCATCACCATCTTTTAAACCAGGAAATCCAAATTCAGGATGAGGGGTTATTAAATCATTCCCAGCTTCTTTGCACCAAAGTAAAAACTCAGTGGTTACTTTTGCACATACAGTATGTAAACCAAGATCATTTTCGTCAGTGTTACAACAACCGTCTCTATACCAACCTGTTAGAGGATCTCTTGAGCATAACTCTAATTTTTCTCCTAAAACATTTCTTTGAGTCATAAAATTTTAGGACCAATCATTAAAAATAGTATCATCAATTTTTGCATTAAAAGATATTGATCGTCTTTCATCATTGGAATTCTTAAAAGGGTAGACCGTGTGCATCATATAATGGGGAAAAAAATAAAAATCTCCAACTTTTGGAATAATTCTATATTTTGAGTCAGATAAAAAGGCCTTTGAACCGTGAATTAATTCTAAGGCTCCACCTGGATAATTCATCTCTTTTTTTTGAAAAAAACTACCCAAAGTTTCTGGAACTTTTAGAAAACCAGCTCCGGATAAATGACCGCTATGCCAGTGAATAGGATTGTATTCATTTTGAAACTGTCTAACCACCCAAGATTCAATCAATTCAAATTTTGTTATTTTTTTTCCAGTTTGTAACTCTATCCACTTTGAAGCACTTTGCGCTAGAAAATTAATCCAACCACTTTTTTCCATTATATTTTTTTCTAATCTAAATTCCTGCTTGACATCACCAACTAAATATTTTCCATGATCTAATTCTTTCTGTTTTTGATCATCTGATATGATTTTGTCTACATAATTATTTAAATCTTGCACAATATTATCAGGTATTTTTACTTTGAAAATTGATGGTCCAAAGTGTTTTACAAATTTATACTCTAATTTCATTTTTAAATTTTAGTTGGATTAGGCTGATCTTTGTATATCTTTTTAGGATCAAATTTTTTTTCCTTTTCTGTAAATTTCATCTCAATTTTTCTTCCATTATCAATTGGTCCTAAAGGAATGGTTCTATAAAAACATGACCGATAACCAACATGACAACTTGCTCCATCTCCAATATCCACTGTAAGCCATAAAGAATCTTGGTCATCATCAACTTTTATTTCTAAAACTTTTTGAACGAAACCACTTGTCTTACCTTTGTGCCAAATTGAATTTCTTGATCTACTAAAGTAATGAGCCTCTTTCGTTTCAATAGTTTTTTTTAAAGCTTCAACGTTCATATAACCGTGCATTAGAATTTCTTTAGTCTTTGAGCACATAGTTATAACTGGAATTAAACCATCATTATCAAACTTTGGAGAAAGAAGATTTCCCTCTTCAATTTCGTATACATTTTCTCTTTTTTTGAACATAAAAGGTAATTATGTAGCACATATCTGGATATATTAAATATTTTAAAAACATGTATTTATATGTATAAAACTGATCATGAAATTAGTAAAAGATATAGATAATAATCAAGACCAAAAAAAAGTCTCAGATCAAGAGGCTGAAGAAGCTTTTAAAACAATTTTGTCTTGGATAGGTGAAGATCCAAATAGAGAGGGTTTATTAGAAACACCCAAAAGAGTAGTTAAAGCTTTTAAAGAATATTTTAAAGGATACAAAGAGGACCCAAACATTGTTTTGGATAAAACGTTCGGTGATGTTGATGGTTATGATGATATGGTCGTTCAAAAAAATATTTCGGTCCAAAGTCATTGTGAGCATCACATGGCTCCAATTATAGGTAAGGCACATGTTGCATATATTCCAAAAAAAAGAGTTGTCGGTTTAAGCAAATTAGCAAGAGTGGTTGAAGTTTTTTCAAAAAGACTACAAACTCAGGAGAGACTAACTATGCAAATTGCGAATACACTAATGAGCTCTTTAGATGCAAAAGGGGTAGCCGTTACAATAGACTCAACCCACCAGTGTATGACTATGAGAGGTATAAAAAAAGAGCAAGCCACAACTGTTACAAATTATTATCTTGGTCAGTTCAAAGAAGATCTAAGTTACCAAAATAGATACTTGAGATTTATTAGTATAGCAAAAGAGTAAAAAAAAGTGTCGGAGCAATTCAAAGCATTAATCTTAAACCAAAAAGGTGAAGATTTTACTCGAGAGGTTAAATCTATAGACAAAAGTTTTTTAAAACATGGCGATGTGACCATTAAAGTAGATTATTCAGATCTAAACTTTAAAGATGGGATGATTCTAAAAAATGGTGGAAGACTTGTTAAAGAATTCCCTCATATTCCAGGAATAGATTTTTCAGGCACTGTACTAGAAAGTCAAAATTCAAAATTTAAATCGGGCGATGAGATTATTTTAACAGGTTTTAGAGTTGGTGAAATATTTTATGGTGGCTATTCTCAAATCGCAAAAGTGAATGCAGATTTTTTAGTTAAAAAGCCAAAAAATTTAACAAGTAAGCAAGCAATGATACTTGGTACTGCAGGCTTAACATCATTGATGAGTGCATTTGCAATCAAAGCCAGAGAAGAAATTTTGTTGGGTGAAAAGGTAAATAATGTATTAGTAACAGGAGCTACAGGTGGAGTTGGCAGTATTGCAGTGATGATATTAAATAAAATGGGTTATGACGTTACTGCTGTTACAGGAAAAGATACTAAAGCAGATTATTTAAAATCTTTAGGTGCAAAAAACGTTATAAATAGGGCAGAATTTGATAAAGAACCAAGGCTTATAGACAAAGGTTTATGGGATGGTGTAGTTGATACTGTTGGAGGAAAAATTCTAGCGAATGCTATCGTACAAACAAATCCAAATGGTATTATTACAGTTTGCGGGAATGCAAGTACAAATGAATTAAATACAAATGTAATTCCTTTCATGTTACGTGGGATTAAACTTTGGGGAATGGACTCTGCCAACTGTAGTGTTAAAAGAAGAGAATTTATTTGGGGAGAGGCAGCAAATTTAATTGATTTTAGTTTATTAGAAAAATCTATTCAAACAGTAAGCTTAGAAGAATTAATTCAAACTTATCCTAAAATTTTAAAAGGTGAAATTTCAGGAAGAGTTTTAGTTGATTTAAATAAATAATGGACTGGGATAAATTAAAAATTTTTCATGCTGTTGCAGAAGCTGGAAGTTTTACTAATGCAACTATAAATCTTAATCTTAGTCAATCAGCTATAAGTAGACAAATTCAATCACTAGAACAAGATTTGAAAGTACAATTGTTTGAAAGGCATGCTAGGGGACTCACTCTCACAGAGAATGGTGAGTATGTATTTAAAACAGCTCATGAGGTTATAACAAAACTTAAAGAGGTTGAGACATCATTAGGTGATCAAAAAAACAAACCAACAGGAAAACTTACAATTACAACAGTAAGAAGTTTTGGAACTCACTGGTTAACGCCTAGAATTCAAGAGTTTATGAGACTTAATCCAGAAATAGATATTGAGCTAGTGTTTGACGATAAAGAGTTAGATTTAAGTACTAGGCAGGCAGATATTGGTATATTTATGAGAAGACCAAAACAACTAAATTATATTCAAAAAAAACTTGTTGATATAAAATATCATATTTATGGCTCAAATAAATATCTTGAAAAATATGGAATGCCAAAAAATGTAAGTGATTTAAATAAACACAAATTTATATCTTTTGGTAAAGGTGCTCCTTCTCCAGTATATAACCCTGATTGGGCTCTTAAGCTTGGTATGCATGATGGAAAAAAAAGAAAGTCAATAATGAAAGTTAACAGTGTTATGGGATTGCTTTTAGCTGTTGAATCTGGGGTTGGTTTAGCTGCATTACCTGATTACTTAGTAAGCAATTCTAGTAACGTTATTAAAGTTTTACCTAAATCCGAGGGTCCGATTACAGAGGCTCACTTTGTTTATCCACAATCATTAAAAAGCACTGCTCGAGTTCAGGCATTCAGAAATTTTTTATTTAGCAAGATCGGCGACTGGAAAGCTTAAATTACCAACTAAAATAGGGGGTTTTAGATGCGACATCAGTGCAATTGATTATCAATCTCATTGATAATAATTCTCATTCTCAGTAATTATGCGGATTAATTATGCGGAAGAACGAAGAAAAATGAAAAAAATATCAATTTTTGCAATTATAACATCTATTTTTGTTAACACTTTTGTTTTAGCAAATGAGGTAAATGTTTTTAATGCAAGGCATTATAAAGCTGATGCTGAGCTTTATAGCAAATTTACAAACAAAACAGGAATTAAAGTTAACTTGATAAATGGAAAATCAGGTGCTTTAGAGAAAAGAATCATTAGCGAAGGCGCAGACTCTTCAGCTGACTTATATATCACAGCCGATGCTGGAAGATGCGGCGCTATGGATGCAAAAGGCACACTTCAAGGTGGTCTAACATCTGCTGCTATTAAAGCGGCTGTTCCAAAAACTTTTAGAACAAGTAAATGGGTTGGAATCGCAAAAAGAGCAAGAATAATTTATTACTCACCAGAGAGAGTTACCGGTGCCGAATTATCTGGAATGACTTATGAAGGTCTTGCCGATCCTAAATGGAAAGGTAGGTTAGTAATTAGAAAATCTAGCAATATTTATAATAAATCTCTTGTAGCATCATTAATTAAAAATAATGGAAAAGCAGCAACAGCTGTATGGGCTGAAGGAGTAGTTGCTAATATGGCAAGAACCCCCACAGGTAATGATAGAGCTCAAATAATGGCGGTAGCAGCTGGGGAGGCTGATATTGCAGTAGCAAATACATATTACTTAGCTCTTATGTTATCTGGTAAAAAGGGTGCAGAGCAACAAGAAGCTGCAAAAAAAGTTAAAGCTTTTTTTCCTAATCAAAATGATAGAGGAACTCACATGAACGTCAGTTGTGCAGCTTTAGTTAAAGGCGCGCCAAACAAAACAAATGCTGTTAAACTAGTAGAATTTCTACTAACTCCAGAGTCTCAAGAGCATTTTACAAATAACACTTTTGAGTTTCCAATGATTGATGGTGTTTCGCCAAGTCCATTAGTAGTAAATAATCTAGGTTTGGATTTCAAACAGGATATGAAAACAAAATTAGCTTCTTATGGAAAAAATCAAGCTGCGGCAGTAGAAGTAATGACAGCTGCAGGTTGGAAATAATGTCATGAAAAAAGAGAAAAAATTTAATTCTGATATTAATTTAAATAAGTCTTCCGAGGCATGTTCCCCATGTAAATCGGAGTGTGAAAAAATTAATAAAAGATTAAATCAAAGAAAAATCTCAGAAATTAAGTCAAAGGAGGTTCCGCATATCCTAAAAGTATTTAATTTTTGATTTTCTTAAATAGTGCCCAATAATTAAAAATTTTTTATTGGGCACTTTACTTTTTCATGTTTATAAGGCGGATTATAAAATGAAATTTAACAGTTGGTATCTGTCATCTTTCTTAATTTCTTTAATTGTATTAATTCCTATTATTACAGTTTTTTTAAGTTTTTTTGAAAATACTTCAAATTATTATCAAATTTTGAAGGATACTTTTTTATTAGAATATATTTTAAGCTCAGGAATTTTATTGATAGCGGTATTAATATTGACGTTTATATTAGGTGTTGGAGCAGCTTACCTTGTATCTTTTTATAAATTTCCTGGTAGTAATTTTTTTAAATGGGCACTCATATTATCTTTTGCAGTCCCACCTTATATTTTCGCTTATTCATTAACAGCTTTTTTTGAAAATTATGGAACCGCATTTACAATTTTGAAGAACTTATTTGGAGATGGAAATTATAATAAAAATATTCCTAAATTTGACGGTATGATTGGTGCTATATTATCTATCTCTTTTTCTCTTTATGCTTATGTATATATTCTTGCAAGAGCATCATTTTTATATCAATCACAAAATTTGATTGATTTAGGTAAAAATCTCGGTTTTTCAAAATTTAAATCCTTTTATAAAGTAATACTACCAGCTGCTAGGCCAGCGATAGTCGCTGGTTTGTCCCTGGTAGCTATGGAGACTTTAGCAGAATTTGGGGCTGTAGATTTTTTTTCAATAAATACTTTAACTACGGGTATTTATAACTCATGGATTTATTTTGATGATTTAGCTTTTGCAAATCGTATATCTTTTTTTTTACTATTGTTTATTTTTACATTATTTATTTTAGAAAATTTATCTAGGCGTAAAGCTAAATATCACTTTAATTCTAGGGCTGGATTTAAACAAAAAGAAAAAATTAAACTTTTAGGTAATAAATCCTTTTTAGCATTTATTTTTTGTTTTTTTATTTTTTTTATAAGTTTTTTATTTCCTTTAAGTCAAATGTTGTATTGGACTATCAAATTTCCTGAAAATTTGTTTGATTTAAATATAATTAATCTTTTTATAAACACTATTTACTTAGTTACACTTTCTAGTCTTATCTTATTAATATTTTCATTAATATCAAATTATGGAAATAGAATTGCTAATAATAAAATTTTAAATTTTTTATCTACTTTCTCAATTTCGGGTTATGCAATTCCAGGTGTAATTCTAGCTATCGCTTTTATCACGTTCATTGCCTGGTTTGATGATAACATAATTAAATCTTTTGGTTTCGGTTCAATAAAAAAGATATTTATAGGTTCTATTTTAGGTCTTGTTTTAGTTTATTTTATAAGATTTTACTCATTAGCTTTTAATGGAATTAAATCTGGATATGAAAAAATGAATATTTCAGTTGATGAGAGCGCTTACTTATTAGGTTATTCAAAACGTAAAACTTTTCTGAACATTCATATACCATTTTTAAGAAATTCCCTTTTATTTATTATAATTTTGATTTCATTAGAGATTATAAGAGAATTACCAATTACTCTTATCTTAAGACCATTTAATTTCGAAACTTTTGCAACCACAGCATATATATCAGCCTCAGAAGATTTATTAGAGGCTGCCGCTGTACCATCGCTATTTTTAATTTTAATTGCGAGTTTATTTATTATAGTAACTTCAAAATATATTTTAAGAGAAAATGAATAACTTTTTTGAAGTTCAAAATGTTGATTTTGCCGTAGGTGGTAAAGCTAAAGTAAGAAATGTTTCATTTTCAATTAAAAATGAGGGAGATATTGTATGCCTGTTAGGTCCATCAGGTATTGGCAAAACCACAATATTGAGAACAATCGCTGGATTAGAAAAATTAAACAAAGGTAAAATTGAATTGAAAGGTAAAATCTTATCTTCAGAAAAAATAAATGTTGAGCCCGAGCATAGAAATATTTCTTTGGCTTTTCAAGAAAACAGTTTATTTCCTCATTATTCTGTAAAAAAAAATATTTCTTTAGGTTCTGAGAGAAATGAAGGTAAAAAGAACCAAAAAATTAAATATGATGATTTAATAGATTTATTAGATATTTCACAAGTATTAGATAAATTTCCTCATCAAATTAGCGCAGGCGAAGCCCAAAGAGTCTCTTTAGCAAGATCTCTTGTAACCCAACCAGATCTATTACTATTAGATGAACCATTATCTAATGTTGATCAAAGTTTTAAAGAGGAGATACAAGAAAAATTAAAAAAGATATTGAACGACTCAAAGATCACTACGATCATTGTTACGCATGACTCGTATGAAGCTTTCTATCTGGGTTCAAAGTGTGGAATAATTTTAGATCAAAAACTTAAACAATATGACGACCCATATAATGTTTATCATTTGCCAAATTCTATAGAGGTAGTAAACTTTTTAAATAGAGGAACTTTAATACCAGCAGAGGTCACAAGTCCAAAAAGTCTAGAAAATAAAGATTTAGGCACAATTACTGGAAATTTTGTAAAACCATTTCCTATTGGGTCTAAAGTAAAACTTCTGATACAACCTGAGGACCTACACCATGATGATAGCAGCAACTTAAAATTAGATGTTGTAGACAGAAAATTTAGAGGCACTAATTTTATTTACACACTTAAAACTCCTAATAATTCATTGATACCAGTTTTTGTTCACTCTCATCATATTCATCAACATGAAATAAACGAAAAATTTGGCGTGAAAAGACCTATACATATTGATCATATAGTTTGTTTCTAATAAAAGCCTTTTTAATAAAAAATGAATAGTAAGTTTAAGATATTCTTAAAAGGAGTAAAAGATGTAAGTCCACTGATGATACCTGTGGTGCCTTTTGGTTTAATTTTTGGCGTTTTAGCCATTGATGTAGGATTTACACCTTTGCAAACTATGGGTATGTCATTAATAATATTTGGCGGTGCATCTCAAATAGTTCTTTTACAATTATTTTCAGGTGGAGCTTCATCTTTAGTAATCATTAGTTCAGTAGGAGCCGTAAACTCTAGACATTTATTATATGGAGCTGTTGTTTCTGAGCATTTATCAGATTTAAGATTGATTTGGAAAATTATCATCTCTTATTTTTTAATTGATCAGGCTTTTGCAAGATCAAATGAATATTTTAATAAAAATAAAGATGAAAATAAGTATTTTCATTTAATTGGTGGTGGTGCAACTTGTTGGATAATCTGGCAGTCAACAACATTTTTAGGAATAATATTAGGGGCGGCTATTCCAGAGGAACTTGGATTAAGTTTTGCTATCCCGTTAACTTTTTTAGCTTTATTGATCAATGATTTTAGAAAATTTATAAACATAGTTGTAATAATAGTTTCAGGGATTGTTGCAACTGCAGGTTATAATATTATTCCTTTTAAAGCTTATGTAATTGTTGCAGCTTTGACCGGATTACTTTCAGCAGTTATTTTAACAAAAATGATTAACTTAAATGAGTAACTGGGTTTTAATAATATATTGTGGATTTATCACTTACCTTACAAGATTTACAATGATTGCTTTAATTAAAAAAGAGATGTTTAATGACAGAATAAGACAAATATTATCCTTTGTACCATCTGCTATATTCCCCGCAATTATTTTTCCAGCAATTTTCATAAATGACATAGGATTTATTCAAGTTGAAGATAACCCAAAAATAATTGCCGCTCTAATCGCTGTTATAATTGGAATTTTTTTTAGAAGTATCGTTGCGACAATTTTTTTAGGTTTAGCCTCTTATTGGTTTATAATTTTTATAATATAACCTATTAATGAAAAAATTAATTTTATTCGTTTTTTGTTTATTTTCTTTGAGCGCTAATGCGATGGAAAAAGAAACTACTTTTAACAAACAATTATTCGATAAAGCTCAATCTGAGGGGAAAATTGTAATTGTAAGCTCTTGGATTAAATATTGCTCTTCTTGTGCAGGTCAAATGAAAATATTAAAGACAGCAAAAAAAGAAGGTGTATTAGCTGATATAAAATTCGACAATATTGAATATTTTTCCTTTGATGTAACAAATAAAGAAATAGCTGAAATGCTCAAAGTTCAGTTTCAAACCACGCTTTTGATCTTCAAAGATAATAAGGAAATATATAGAAGTGTGGGTGAAACAACTAAAGATTTACTTTATGAAGCAATTAAGTCAACATTAAAGACTTAAATTTTTAATTTACGATTTTTTAAGTATCAATATAAGTAAGTAGCAGATTTATAATCAAAAACTTGTTTAAAAATTATTAATTAATAATATCAATAATTATGGAATCTGTTTCATTTGGCTGGCGTTGCTCACATACTTGGAAACAAAGTGCAAAAAATACTGCGTGGTGTTTACTTGGGTGTTCGATTGGAGATTTTGGAACAATTTTATTTTTTCAATTAACTAAAATACCGTTCCCGGTCTTAGCCATTATGATATTAGCAATTATCAACGGGTTGATTACAAGTATAATTTTAGAAACAATTATTTTAATCCGTCAAAATTTGGAATTTAACAAAGCTTTAAAAACAGCACTAGGCATGAGTTTTATTTCAATGATAAGCATGGAAATCACAATGAATTTAACCGATTACTTTTTAACTGGTGGAGCAATATTAACTTGGTGGGTTGTACCTTTGATGCTTATTGTGGGTTTTTTAACACCATGGCCATATAATTATTGGAGATTAAAAAAATATGGCATCAGTTGTCATTAAAAATTGGGACAATAAAACTTGGTTATCTTCACAAAATTATATTAATTCTTTTAATAATTTTTTAATCAAAAATACTAAAATTAATTCAAATTTTAAAATTTTAGATAT
>CABYFG010000011.1 GCA_902518185.1 uncultured Pelagibacteraceae bacterium
CCGTGGTGCTCATCTATGAGTTTACAATTGGGAAATTAGTAAAAAAATATACTGATAAATTAAACCATATCTCTACAAAGGAAGGAAGGAAAGAATTAATTATTTCTTTAAGAGATGAAATAAAAAAAGGTGTTAAAAAAGATAGATATTTATCTAAAGAGGATGCTCTTCTTTTAAATCAATTTATTAAAAAAATTCAAAAAGAGCTTAGAGAGTCTGAAAATTAATCACAATACCAAAGAGTTCCAGCACTTACTTTTTTATTGTAAAAAGTATATTTAAATGTTTCATTCCAAATTAAGTTACAATCTTTAGGATCCGACCTTCTAACGTTTCGCAGATTTTTATAAGCTAGAAATGGTCTTATCTTGGCTTCATCAACTTGAGTGTATAACATTAAACAGCTAAAATTTTGAGGCTTTAAAAATTCTTTCACGTAAAAATCACCATAAACACAAATAGATTTATCGATATCTTTATCCTCTACATACTCAATTATTTTTTTTTGAATATTTTTGTTGCTTAAACCCCAATAATCAACCTCAAAGTTTTTCTCAATCTTTTTTATTTTAGCAAAAGAATTCAGCCAGGTATATTGATAGGGATTTAGTAAAAAATTTTCACTAATCAAAAAGCCTGTCATTAAAAAGAGAGCTAGATAGAGAATTTTTTTTTTTAAAAAATAATAGATGTTTGAAAGAGAAGTAATAAAAATTAATGGGAATATGAATAAAAGGTGTCTTAACTCATCGTAAATTGCTACATCTTTAAGTATAAAAATTACAAGTATCAAAGGAACACTTATAATTATTGTTCCATAATAAATTGTTACAATATCATCTCGAAATACCCTTCTCTCTACTAATGGAAATAAACAATAACCAACAATCACCAGTATTGGTAATTTAAAAAAAAGCCAAATAAAATAATAACTTGATGGCAAACTTAATGAGTACATTAAAGACCCATTAGTTAATGTCCCAATATTTTGGGGATATTTACCCATCCATTTTAATGAATTTATTATCTCTATTGGATTATGCCAAAATATTGGATTTAGAATAATTATGAATAAAAATAAAGAAACTAAAACAATTAAAATATTTCTAAAATTTTCTTTTATAAATATTAAAAAAGTTTTTTTTGATTTTTCTAAATATATTAATAGTGTAATTAAATATTGTATTAAAATTAGAAATCCTACAATCCTTATGCTTATTAAAAATGCAGTTAAAAAAGATAAAATTATTAAATTTTTAATGCCTAGTGCTTTTCTAGTGTATAAGTTTTCAAATACCCTAAGAGATAAGTATGAGCAAATTAACCAAAATGACATGAAAGGTATATCTTTTGGATTAAATTGAGCATGTCCAAATAAGTATGGATAAAGTAGATAAATTAATGAGGAAATAAAAGATATATTCTCATTTTTAGTAATCTTAAGCATTATGAAATAAAAGAATACTCCTGAGACACAAAAAATAAAAAAAACAACAATATGTTTTGCAATTAATTGCGCACCATACTCACTTACACCATTAAGATCTATTACTATATCTTTTAAAAGAAATTGTATTGGTTGACTTATCAGATGAAATGCAATTCCATGATATCTATCCCAATAAGTTAAAAAACTATCATATTGGCCAGTAGAAAGAAATTCTTTAATTGCGGATAAGTTAATTATCCAATTACTTTGTTCATGATATTCGTCACTAGAGATACCTGTAGTCAAACTTAGGTAAGAACCAATAAAAAAATAAATTAAGAGTGTAGAAATAAAAAGATATTTTTTATTTAAATTTCTAATCAATTATCTTGAATAATACTCGATTACTAAATTTGGTTCCATTATTATTGGATAAGGGACCTCTTCAAATTTTGGAATTCTTATAAATTTAAATTTTTTATTTTTTTGATCAATCTGAATATATTCAGGAATTTCTCTCTCTTTATTTGCTAAAGCAATGTCTATAATAGCTAATTGTTTAGACTTATCTCTAATCTCAATTGAGTCTTCCTCTTTCACTAAATAGCTTGCAATATTTACTTTATTACCATTTACTTTTACATGACCATGATTGATTAATTGCCTTGCTGAGAAAATTGTAGTTGAAAATTTAGCTCTGTAAATCACTGCATCTAATCGTCTTTCCAACAAACCAATTAAGTTTTCACCTGTATCTCCTTTTTGCATTGAAGCTTTTTTATAAATATTTCTAAATTGCCTTTCATTTATGTTGCCATAATAAGCTTTTAATTTTTGCTTTGCCTGTAATTGAATACCATAATCTGAGGGTTTAGAAGACTTGGTTTGACCATGTTGTCCGGGACCATATGCTCTTGTATTAAATGGGCTTTTAGGTCTACCCCAAAGGTTAACCTTTAATCTTCTATCTACTTTGTGTTTAGAGTTTAATCTTTTTGTCATTTAATAGAGGGGTTTATAAACTTACTCCATATTTTGTCAATCAACGTTTTTTGCCCAAACTCGCAAATACACTGGTTAATATACGTGTTTCTTTATCAGATAAGTCCATTTTATAAAAAATATTTCTAAAGTTCTCGAGCATTTTAGGTCTCTTTTCTTTAGGTTTAAAAAAATTAATTTCATCTAAATTTTTAATACAAAGTCTTAACATTGATTGAATTTCTTTTTTACTTGCTGATTTAATTTTTTTTGATTTTTTAAAAGGCATGCCTCTTAAATTAAGTAAATTAGCCGTATATTGGGCAATTATTATTAAACTATGAGATAAATTAATTGACTTAAAATTGGGATTGGTTGGTATTTGTAAGGTGTAATTTGCATAACTAATTTCATTATTTGATAAACCTGAGGCCTCTGATCCAAATAAAAAACCAATTTTTTTTTTAAAATTTATCTTTTTTAGGTCTTCTAAACCTATATGTTTTATGTTTTTATTTCTAAATCTTGCTGATGTTGCAATTAAAATATCAATTTTGCTAAGAGACTTCTCCAAATTATCATATTTTTTGCTTTTTTTTATAATATCTTTTGCCCCAACAGAGGTAGCTAAAATTTTATCATTCGGATAAATAGGTTTCGGATCAATTAAAACTAATTTATTAAAATTAAAATTTTTAATTGCTCTGGCACAGGCACCAATATTTTCTGACAATTGGGGTTTATGGAGAATAAACGAAATATTATTTCTACTCATTTATTTACTTGCAGGTGCATCATCTTTAAATAATTTATAATCTAAACTATCAATTAATGCCTTAAATGAAGCATCAATTATGTTTGTTGACACACCAATAGTAAACCAATTTTTTCCTTGAGAGTCCGTGCTTTCAATTGATACTCTTGTTACAGCCTCAGTTCCTGTGTTTAAGATTCTAACTTTATAGTCTACCAGTTTTAAATCTTTTAAATATTTTGAGTATTTTGCCAATCTATCTACGTTTTGTCTTATAGCATTATCTAACGCATTTACTGGACCATTCCCTTCACCCACACACATAATTTTTTCTCCATCAACTTCCAATTGAGCTTTTGCTGAAGAAACTATTTCCCCAGATTTATTTTTTTTTACTGAAACGTCATATTCATTAATAGATATATATCTTGGTATTTCTCCAATAATTCTTCTAGCCAATAACTCAAATGATGCATCAGCACCATCATAACTATAACCAATGAATTCTCTATCTTTAACTTCGTCTAAGAGTTTTTTAATTTTTGGATCATTTTCTTGAATATTAATCTTAATACTTTTTAATCTTGATATAATATTTGATTTTCCTGATTGATCAGAGACTACAATATTTCTTGTGTTGCCAACTTCTTCTGGATTGATGTGCTCATAAGTTTTTGGATCTTTTTGTACAGCAGACACGTGTAATCCTCCTTTATGAGAAAAAGCTGCAGCACCAACGTAAGGTAAATGTTGATTGGGTTTTCTATTTAGAATTTCATCTAAAAGTCTTGAACAATCAGTTAGATTTCTAATGTTTTTTGACTTTATTCCAATTTCAAATTTAGACGAAAAATCTTTTTTTAAAAAAAATGTTGGTATCAAAGACATTAAATTCGCATTTCCACATCTTTCACCTAATCCATTTATTGTACCTTGAATTTGTCTAACACCAGACAACACTGCTGCTAATGAATTTGCAACTGCATTACCAGTGTCATTGTGTGCATGAATTCCTAAGTTTTTTCCTGGCACTACTTTTGTAACCTCGTTGACTATCTGTGTGACTTCATGTGGGAGTGTTCCTCCATTTGTATCACACAGTATCACCCATCTGGCGCCCTGTTCATAAGCAGCTCTAATACAAGAAATTGCATATTTTGGATTTGCTTTAAAACCATCAAAAAAATGTTCTGCATCAAACATAAATTCTTTTTTAGCTTTAACAAAATGTCTAGTGCTCTCAGAAATATTTTCCAAATTTTCCTCATTTGTTATTCCTAGAGCAACATCGACATGAAAGTCCCAGGACTTACCCACCAAACATACCGCAGTAGTATTAGAGTTCATAAGAGCAGATAAACCAGTGTCATTTTCTGCGCTTCGCCCAGATCTTTTCGTCATTCCAAAAGATGTTAATTTTGAATTTTTGAAATCATATTTTTTTTGAAAAAATTCTGTATCTGTTGGGTTGGCCCCGGGCCATCCTGCTTCTATATAATCTACACCAAGATTGTCCAAAGCTAATGCAATTTTTTCTTTATCTTCCAAAGTAAAGTCAACTCCTTGAGTTTGAGCCCCATCTCTTAGTGTTGTGTCGAATATGTATAATCTTTCTTTACTCATTTAAATTTCCAAAGTGTTTTACCATCTTTGTCCTCTATTAAAACACTTTTATCTAAAAGCTCATCTCGTATTCTGTCAGCTTCTTTATAATTCCTATTTTCTCTAGCCTTATCTCTTAAACTAAGCATTTTTTTAATTTCACTCTCAGTTATAGATGCTCGTTTCTTTTTAAAATTATTCCATTGTTCAGTGGTTTCATTCATTAATCCAATAAATTTACATGCTGAAATAAATAAGTCTATATCTTTACCTTCATTAGCTTTTTCATATAACTTATGAAGGTTTGCAATATATCCTGGTGTATTCAAATCTTCATACAATGGTTTTAAAATTTCATCTGAAACTTTGACAGATTTAAGATTAGACGAATATAGTTTATACCATTTATCTAAAGTGTTTTCACAATCGCTTATTAATTTATCGTTCCAATCTAATGGTTGTTTATAGTGTGCACTCATTAAAGCTAATCGTATTATTTGACCACTAAACTTGTTTCTAAAATCTTTAATCTTAAGAATATTACCTTGTGATTTAGCCATTTTTTCATCAGAAATAGTAATGAATGCATTATGAACCCAATACTTTGCAAAAATTTTTGTATCATTAGCACATCTAGATTGGGCAATTTCATTTTCGTGATGTGGAAAAATTAAGTCTATACCCCCGCCATGAATATCGAATTCATTACCTAAAAATTTTTTTGACATAGCCGAACACTCTAAATGCCAACCTGGTCTGCCTTTACCCCAAGGTGACTCCCAAGCAGGTTCATCATTGTTTGATGGTTTCCATAAAACAAAATCTTCTGAATTTTTTTTATTTTCACTAATTTCAACTCTAGATCCAGCCACTAAATCTTCTAAGTTTTTGTTTGATAATTTTCCATAATCAGAAAATTTTTTAACCTCAAAATAAACATGGTTTTTGTTTTCATAAGCGAATCCTTTTTCAATTAGACTATTAATCATTTCAATCATCAGATCGATATGTTCAGTTGCTTTTGGCTGATGAGTAGGATTTTCACAATTCAGGAACTTGCAATCTTTCAAAAAACTCATAGTTACTTTTTCTGTAAGCTCTTTTGTTGAAATCATTTGTTCTTGAGAAGATTTAATTATTTTGTCATCAATATCAGTAATATTTCTTACATAAGTTACTGAAGAAAATTCATTTTTTAATAATCTAAATAAAATATCAAAAATTACCAACGGTCTTGCATTTCCTATGTGGGGATCATCGTAAACTGTTGGTCCGCAGACATACATACCAATATTATTTTTTTCTTTAGGAACAAAATGTTCCTTTTTATTACTTAAGTTATTAGTTAAAAAAATATCCATATCAGTAGATTAAGAGATATACCTTATTTGATGATTTGTTAATCTAATTGATTAACTTGGTATCTTGCAAACTGGAATTGGCTCCATTTTATGCAAATTTTGATTACGAATTTTTTCGTACTGTTCCCTATGCGGAGAATTTGGATTACCCATGGCATCTTCAAGCTCTGAATATTTAAATCCTAATTGACCTTCATCTGTTCTTCCATCGTCCCATAAACCATCAGTGGGTGGAGCATCAATAATTTCTTTTAATATGCCCAATTCTTTTCCAAGTTCCCATACTTCAGTTTTGTTACAATCTGCTATCGGAGATATATCAACGCCACCGTCTCCATATTTGGTATAAAAGCCTACTCCAAAATCTTCTACTTTATTTCCTGTTCCAACTACTATTCCTTTGTTTGCAGCTGCAACCTGGTAAAGAGTTGTCATTCTAAGTCTTGCTCTTGAGTTAGCAAAACCATGTTCATTATCAAATTTATTCAATGTTGTTGAAAATGTCTGAAAAAGTTTATCTAGACTTAAAGTATGAGCTTCAACATTTTTAAAATTTTCTACCAACCATTGTTGATGTTTCAAGCTAAGATCGTGTTGACTTTCTTTTTGTTTAATTGGCATGGTCAAAACAATAGTTTTTATACCTGTCATAGCACTTAGAGTGCTTGAAACAGATGAATCTATACCACCAGATATACCTATAACTAAAGACTGAGCCTTATTACTCATCTGATCAACATAATTTTTTATCCAGTTTGATATATGCTTTACTTTTTCTGCTGGTTTCATGATTCTATATTTAATACTTATTTTCTTTAAAACAATGGATTAAGATGCCGCTTGAATAGCATTTTTAGAATAGCTGCTATTCTTTTTAATCTCATCTGAAATTAAAAAAGCTAATTCCAACGCCTGATCTGAGTTCAATCTAGGATCACAATGAGTATGGTATCTGCTTGATAAATCAGCATCCGATATTTTTCTAGCACCACCTGTACACTCTGTTACATCTTGTCCAGTCATCTCAACATGTAGTCCACCTGCATAAGATCCTTCAGACTGATGGACACCAAAAAAATTTTTAACTTCATTTACAACATCATTAAAAGGTCTTGTTTTAAAACCAGTGGTTGATTTAACAGTGTTTCCATGCATTGGATCACAAGACCATACAACATTTAATCCCTCTTTTTTTATACCTCTAACTAATTTTGGTAAAAACTTTTCTACATTTTGATGCCCAAACCTTGAGATTAAAGTAATCTTTCCTTTTTCATTTTTTGGATTTAACACTTCACAAATTTTTGCAATTTCATCAGGTTTTGATGTTGGTCCACACTTAATTCCTAAAGGATTTTCAATTCCTTTACAAAACTCAACATGACCTCCATCTAATTGTCTCGTTCTGTCTCCTATCCAAACAAAATGAGCTGAGGTATCATGATACTCACCAGTTGTAGAGTCTACTCTTGTCATACTTTCCTCAAAAGGTAAATGAAGTGCTTCATGAGATGTCCAAAAATTAACAGTGTAAAGTCTGTTATTAAAATCTGATGTAATTCCACAAGCTTCCATAAATGCTAAAGCGTCCGCAATTTTATCTTCAAGATCTTTAAATTTTTTAGCTTGGGGACTTTTTTTGATGTAATCTAAATTCCACAAATGAACTTTATTCAAATCTGCAAAACCTCCTTTTGAAAAAGCTCTTAACAAGTTTAAAGTTGAAGCTGATTGAGAATAAGCTTTGAACATTCTTTTGGGGTCTGGTCTTCTAGCTTTTTCGGTAAAATCTATTGCATTAATATTATCCCCCAGATAACTTGGAAGTTCTCTGTCTCCTTGCTTTTCTGTAGGAGCACTTCTTGGTTTAGAAAATTGACCTGCTATTCTTCCTAATTTAACAACAGGCAAAGATGCGGAGTAAGTCAAAATTAGAGACATTTGGAGTATAACTTTAAAAGTATCTCTTATATTATCTGGATGAAATTCTGCAAAGCTTTCAGCACAATCTCCACCTTGAAGAAGAAAAGCTTTTCCGTCAACAACTTTAGCAAGTTGATCCTTTAAATGTCTAGTTTCACCAGCAAAAACTAAAGGTGGAAAAGTTTTTAATTTATTTAATACTTTATTAAGCTCCTTTTCATCATCATACGTTGGTATGTGTTTAACAGGATGCTTTCTCCAACTATTTATTTTCCAATTTTTCATGTTCAACCTGAAATTGTTTTAACAGAGTTTTTAGCCAATTCAAGTATCTTAAAAAAATCAAGTTATAACTTCTTTTTTAACATACCAGCCATCAAAAGATGTGATTTTCCTAAAAATTCTCACATATCCATTTTGATACATAAGTTCATCTATATTTTTTTGGTTAATTGTAAAATTATGCTCAATTGTAAAAAAAACTGGCTTGAATTTTGAAAAATTAAAACTTTTTAAAATCTCAAACTCGGAACCTTCAGTATCAATAGAAATATAAGATGGTGTATTACTAAAATATTTTTTAATTGCATCGTTTAAAGAAATAGTCTCAATACTAATATTTTTTACATTTAAATTTCTTAAATTTGAATTTCCAGGTATGCTTTCTTTGTCGTTATATCTGAAATCCTCAATAGTTGAGAGAGCACCATTATTTGAACTCAAAAAATTTATTTTTTCTCCAGTTTTTTTCCATATACATTTTTTTACAATTTTAATATTTGGTCTATTTGTTTCTAACTTTGAATGCCACTGAGGATCAGGTTCTGCTAATAAACCACTCCAGTTAGAAAAATTTTCAAGTAAATGAGTATTAGATAAATCCAATCCATCAGTTGCTCCAAATTCAAAAAAAGTTTTTTCATGATTATTGGATATTAAAAAATCCGCAAATACATCTTGATATAATTGGGATTTTATAAATTTTCCTTTTTCTTTTATAGAATTAATAAATCTGTATAATAAATCCTTTTCATTATCATCAACATCAAGCATATTTAGATTGTAAGCTCTTTCTAATATTTTAAAATGATCTATCTTTTTTAAATTAGCAGTAAACAGGATTTGATCTAAATTGTAAGCTTCTCTCTTCAAAAAATATAACTCTATTTTATTCTACTGTAACTGATTTAGCTAAATTTCTTGGTTTATCAATATCAAAACCTTTGTTTAACGCAGAATAATAAGCCAATTTTTGTAATGGTATTGTTAATAAGAAAGGCAAAAGGTCCTCATTTGCAGTCTCAACCTCAATTTTCTCCCAAATATTTTCTGAAACTATCTCATCTTTACTTTTATTAGTTATTAATAAAACTTTTGCACCCCTGGCAATAACTTCTTGCATATTTGAAATAGTTTTTTTGTAATAATTGTCCCGGGGGGCTAAAACAACCACTGGCAAACCTTCCTCTATAAGTGCAAGAGGTCCGTGTTTCATTTCACCTGCTGGGTATCCTTCCGCATGTATGTATGATAATTCTTTTAACTTTAATGCTCCTTCCATAGCGATTGGATATGAAAAACCTCTACCTAAAAACATAGAGCCTTTCACGTCATTAAAGGTATTCGCAATAGTTTGAATCTTGTGATCAATTGATAAAGTTTGCTCAACTAAATTAGGTAATTGTTTTAAGTCTTTTATTTTTTGTTTAAAAGTCTTTTGTTCAATATCTCCTTTTAATGCTCCAATTTTTAAGGCTAAAATATACAAAATTAAAATTTGTCCCAAGAATGCTTTTGTTGATGCAACTCCTATCTCAGTACCACAATGTATAGGTAATACAAATTTTGATTCTCTAGCAATTGAGCTCTCAATAACATTAACAACAGCACAGGTTTTCATATTATTTTTGTTACACAAATCCAAAGCTGCATAGGTATCAGCTGTCTCACCCGATTGAGATACAAAAACATATAAAGTTTCATTTTTTAATTTTTTTTTTCTATATCTAAACTCAGAAGCTATATCTATGTTAACATCTAATGAAGTTAACTCTTCAAACCAATATTTTGCCATCAAACAGGAATGGTATGCTGTTCCACATCCAATTAATGTAATTGATGAAATCTCAGAAATTTTCCAAGGAAAATTATAGATATTGATGTCGGTATTAGATGTGTCTAAATACTCGTTAATTCCATTTTTAAGTGTAGTAGGCTGTTCCTCTATTTCTTTAGCCATAAAGTGCTTGTAATCCCCTTTCTCATATTTTTCTTCCTCATTGGATAATTCAAGTACCTTTTTATTAATTTTTTTTCCATCCTCATTAAAAAATTCTACGTTACTCTTTTTGATGAAACAAAATTCACCATCATTTAAATAAGTAATTTTGTTAGTCATAGCTTTTAAAGCATAAGAGTCTGAACCTAGATAATTTTCATTAGGACCATATCCAACAGCCAAAGGAGAGCCTCTCCTAGCTCCAACAATCAAATCTGGCTGATCTTTAAATAAAATTCCCAGAGCAAAACTTCCATGTAAAGCTTTAAGAGTTTTCTTTATAGAATCTATGATACTTAATGTTTTCAGATTTTCAGTAATCAAATGGACAATCACCTCTGTATCCGTTTGAGATTTAAAGATGTGTCCTTTGCTAACTAAAAATTTTTTTAATAGAGTAGAATTTTCAATTATCCCATTATGGACAACTGAAACACTTTGTGAAGAATGTGGATGAGCGTTAACACTGTTTGGTAAACCATGAGTTGCCCATCTTACATGCCCTATACCTATAGAACCTTGAATAGTTTGAATGAGAGAATTTTTTTCAAGATCATCTACTCTTCCCTCAGATTTGATCTCATTGATTGTCCCATCTGAAAGTGTTGCTATTCCTGCCGAGTCGTATCCTCTATACTCTAATTTTTTTAATGAATTTATTATTGCTGATGAAACCGGCCTATTACTATTAATTCCAATTATTCCACACATTATCTTTTATAATTTTTAATTTCTTTTTGTTCATTTCTTGTCAAAGCTAATGACTTTTTATTAACATTTTTTGTTATCACTGATCCTGCTCCAACTATACTTTTTTCTCCAATTGTTACAGGAGCTACAAGTGATGAGTTTGAACCTATAAATGCATTATTTTTTATTTTTGTTTTATACTTTTTTTGACCATCATAATTACAAGTGATTGTACCCGCTCCAACATTAACAGAATTGCCAATTTGAGTATCGCCAATGTAAGTTAGATGGTTAACTTTTGATTTTTTTCCAATTGTGCTTTTTTTGACCTCAACAAAATTACCAACTTTAGAACCTTCTTTCAAAATAGTGCTAGGCCTTATTCTTGCATAGGGTCCAATTTCAACTTTATTTTCTATTCTGCAAGATTCCAAATGGGAAAAAGATTTTATGATAACATTATTCCCAATTTTTACTTTTGAGCCAATAACAACATAAGGTTCAATTGTAACATTATTTCCTATTTTAGTGTCATTGGAAAAAAAAATTGTTTCTGGTCCAATCATATTTACGCCTAGTCTTAGAAATTTATTTCTTAAGTTTGCTTGATTATATTTTAAATTAAATTTTTTCATTTTTAAATTCTTTATATTAAGTATATACCTTTCTTAATTCACAAAATATTTCTTAAAAATACTTTTGATAATGAAACAAAAATTTACAATTCTCTTTGATCTAGACGGAACTTTAGTCGATACTGCTCCAGATTTAATGCATGCCCATAATCATGTTATGAAAAAATTTGGTTATCCTGCAAAATCAACTGATGAAATTAGAAATCTAGTTGGTCAAGGAGCTGGGGCAATGCTAGGAAGATCAATTTGGGGGCAAGCTAAAAAGGAATTTGGTAAAGTTCAAGACGAAAAAATTAAAAAAGAAATGGTAAAAGACTTCATAGAATTTTATGGAAAAAATATAGTAAACGAAAGTAAACTAATTAATGGTGTTAAAGAATTTTTGTTATGGTCCAAAAAAAATAAAATTTCTATGGCAGTTTGTACTAATAAAACTGAACATTTAGCTATAGATCTTTTAAAAAAAATAGGAATCTATGACTTTTTTGAGTATGTCGCTGGTCACAATACTTTTGATTATTGTAAGCCAGATCCAAGGCATCTAACAAATATAATTGAAATATTAGATGGAGATTTAAAAAAAACTTTAATGATAGGTGATAGCGAAAATGATGCAAATGCAGCAAAAGCTGCGGGGATACCAGTGATTCTGCTTGAGGATGGATACACTGAAAAAAATATATCTGAAATTTACCACAATCACTTAATAAAAGACTTTGTGGGCATAGAAAAAATAGTGGCTAAATATCTTTAATATTGATTATTTTTTTTTAACTATTAGAACAGTTTCCAATTAGGAGTTATTTTGATCATTCATAAAGTAAAGGTATTTGCATCTAAAGTTTACTTACCAAAAAAAAAACAATTAGCTTGGAAAATTGCAGAAATAGCAAGTGATAATGCAAAATTAAATAAAAAGTCTGTGGAGATGGTTATTAATAGGATTATTGATAACGCCTCTGTGGCTATAGCATCTTTAAATAGACATGCGGTAATTTCATCAAGAGAAATGGCTTTTAAACATGTTCGGCGT
>CABYFG010000012.1 GCA_902518185.1 uncultured Pelagibacteraceae bacterium
TGTTATGCTTGACTAATGATAGAAGAAATTCAAAAAAATATAGATAATGCTCAACAATTTTTAAAAAATAAAGATTTAATTAATGCAGAGACATTACTCAAAAAAAATTTAAAAATTTCCAAAGATAGTTTTGAGACTTTTTTTTTATTGGGATTTATTTATGGTACAAAAAAAAATTTTAATGAAGCAATTTCAAACCTTGAAAAAGCTATTAGTTTAAAACCAAACCATATCAATTCAATACTTAATCTCGCAATAATGTTAAAAAAGATTGACAAAATTGAAAAATCTATTGAGTACTTTAAAAAAGTTATCAACTTAGATGAGAAAAACTTAGAAGCTTACTGCGGTATTGCTGACATTTACGAATATAAAGGAGAGTTAAAAGAGGCAGAGAAATTTTATCAAAAAATTTTATATATTGATAATTCTCACCATATCGCTAACCATCGTTATGGCAAATTACTTCTGAAAGTAAATCAGCATGATAAAGGATTGAAAATAATTGAAAAAGGATCTGGAATGATTAAATTTAGGAAAGGTGATATAAATATAGTTTAATAATGAAAAGATTAAATCTCAACAATAATCAAATAAACTTTATAGGATCTTGGAAAATTGATGATGATAACATAAGTAAAAATATAATTAATTTTTTTGAAAAAAATATAGACCTACAAAAAGATGGAACAACAGGGGATGGAAAAAATTCTGAAATTAAAAAGACCACAGATATAAATGTTCATCCAAAAGATTTGAAAGACGAAAAATTTTCTGACATTAAAAAATATATTGATGAACTTCATAAATGCTATTTGGACTACCAGGAACAATGGCCTTTTTTAAAAGATAAGATTAGCAATGTTGATATTCCGACATTCAATATTCAAAAATATAATCCTGGTGGTCATTTTGCACACATACATACAGAACGATCTTCTTTAAATACTCTTCATAGAGTTTTTGCTTGGATGACTTACTTAAATGATGTGCAAGATGGTGGAAACACACGTTTTACACATTATGATTTAAGTATTAAACCTGAAATAGGAAAAACTTTGATATGGCCAGCTGAATGGACGCACGCTCATGCTGGTGAAGTTTTAAAATCTGGAGTAAAATATATAATTACTGGTTGGATGCATTTCCCAACTAATTAATTTACTTTATTGTTTTGGGAAATAATCTTTAAGATCCCCTTCTCTATAAACATCTGCAGTGCAACAATGTAATCCACCACCAAAAGCATAAGCATCCCTTAAATCAACAGGAATTACCTCCATTCCAAGTTTGTCAAGTTGATCTGCTTGGAATTTTTCACTTTTTTCAACACAGACAGTTTTAGGATCAAGGACTAGCACATTCATTGATAACCAAACCGAGGAATAACACAAAGGAGGAGGTTCATTGTGTGCTGGTTGTGCAGCATCAAGTATTTCCCATCCATTTTTTTCAAATAATTTCCTTTGCTCTTTAGGAATTTTTCTTTGTGGATTATTGATGATCAAACCCTCTTTAATTGGCGCGAATGTTGCATCAATATGAATTGGGTAAGGATCACCTGGAAAATTTACTGCATGTACTCGATGATTTTTAAAATGTCTTCTTAACCAATCTATTCCTTTCAAATTAGTTGTAAATCCATGTTGAACCACTAAGTCTTTTCCAAATCTTAAAACGTCAGCAGCATCAAATAATGGCTCCTCTTCAGTTGTTACAAAATATCTTTTTTCAGTCCATTCTAATCTTTTTTTTTCTCCTATTTTTTCTGATAAATAATCTTTTCGATAATCTGCATTAGTTAGTCTTGGTTTTGGAGCAACCTCGTGACGCATATTCTTATCTTCGTTAAAATACCTTTGGAGAAGAGGTCTATAATTCAAATATTCAAACCATCTACATCGGTAACTCATCGTAGCCTCAAGCATTTCATTTCCAACTGTTAAGATTATATCTCTAGCAGGCATACAACCAAACATACTATCAACTTCCCAATCAGGTGTTGAAATTTTTTGATCATGTTGTAAAGGTGTTGGTCTATCAACTGTAATTCCTTTTTTTTCTAATAAAGATGCAAAATTGTCTAAGAGGTAATTTGCTTTATCGACACTATCTTTTGTTCTTGGGCCATGAGTACCTTTCATGTCTGAGTCCTCTGGTACCTTTGCATCTAGCGCTGGCTCAGGAGCTGGAATACAACAGCCATCTGCCCTACCCACAATCACATGTTTTAGTGGATCCCACTCATTCCAACTATTCACAATTAATTTTTTTTTATTCATAAAATATTGGGACTAGTTTAAGGCAATATGTCTTTTGTTCCATCTCATTATTAAACTGTAATAGAATAGAGATATAAAAAGAAAGAAACCACCTATAATAGTATTTGTTGATGGAACTTCATTTATTCCTAGTAAAGGAAGCCACACCCAAAAAATTCCACCAATTACCTCAGTCAAAGACAACAAGGTCAACTCAGCAGCAGCTATAACTTTAGACCCAATAGAATATAATATTAACCCTAAGCATACTAAAACACCGTGTAAAGAAAACATTGCACTATTGTAACTTGATGAAAAAAAACTTTGTCCTTTAATTATTATTATAATTGCTGCTATTAAAAAACAAAATAATCCTGCGATCGCGACAGTGGTAAATTTTGGTGTTTCTTTTCTCCATCTTAATGTTACCGAAAAAATTGAAAAACCAATTGATGATGTCATGCCAAAAATAAATCCGACCAATGAATTTTTTTCATTGTTTCCTGCTGCCATTATAATTATTCCAATTGTGGCAATAATTATTGAGATCCAGACATTTAAAGATATTTTTTCCTTTAAAAATAAAAAAGCTAATAAAGCAGTAAAAAAAGGCATTGCTGCTAAACATAATAATGTAATTGCTGCACTTGTATTAGTAATTGAATAAATGAAAGATATCATTGCTATACCCAGGCCGACGCCACCAATAAGTCCAGATTTGCCTACCCTTTTATAATTTTTATAAAAATTAATTCCTTCCTCAAAAAAAAGATAAAGATTTAAAATTATAAATATAGTTAAACCTCTTCCAAAAATATATTGCCATGGAACCAAATGAGGGTCTGTCATATATCTTACTACCAAAGGTCCAAAAGACCATAAAATACCAGCAAATAATACCACTGGGATTGCTATTTTTTCATTTTTAAGCTCAACCATGAAGAATACTTAATTGTAATTAGTTTGAACTACAACAAAAATAAAAATCTTAAGATTTTAATTTATTCAAAATATTGTGAAAAAATCAGTTTTTTTTACTTTTTTAGTTAAAACAAGTGAAATAATATTAATAATCTTTATTAGTTTACAAAAAATGGATTTGGATATTTTAAAAATTGCATCTGAAACAAATAATAAAAAATCGTTAAAAAATTATACTCATAATTCAAAACTTAAAAATTCCATTTGTGGTGATGAAGTCCATATTAAACTGATAATGAAAAAAAATAAAATTATTGATTTTAGTCATGAAGGTAATTCATGTATATATTGTCAGGCATCAGCAAGCTTATTATCAAAAGTATCCGTTAATAAAGAAAAAATAAAAATAGATAATCTATGCTTTGACGCAGAATCGTATTTTAATGGAAATAGTGAAAAAATTCGTAAAAAGTCAAAAAAATTTAAAAAACTTTTTAATAAAAAAAATTTATCAAGAAAAGAATGTATTTTACTTCCTTTCAAAACCTTCAAAAAATTAAAACAGATAAATGTATGCAAAAAAAATTAAGATATAATAAAATTATTTTCTATGAGCAACCCTAATAAGATACCAACCAATAATGCAAATAATAATTTTTTTTTATTCACTTTTTTAATTTTTGATTTTAGAGGATTCTAAACTTTTTACTTCTGAACTTAATAATTTAGATTTAATTTTTTGCTTAAGATTTTCCCAAAGTTTTGCCATTCCAAGTGGTTCATAAATCATAAAAATAATCATCAATAATCCAAAAATTACCTGCTCTATTGATGATATAATGGTAGCATCGATTGCTCCATGAAATACGTTGTTACCAATTGCGTTAAGAAGAACAGGAAAAAGTAAGATAAATGCTGCTCCTATAAAAGCACCGTTTATTGTCCCTAAACCACCCAGAATACACATAAACAATATTTTAAAAGATAACTTAATGTCAAAAGCTACAGGCTCTAAAGATTTTAGATAACAAAATGCAAAAAGTGCACCTGCAACTCCACAATAAAATGCACTAATAGCAAAAGCCTGTACTTTTGTTCTTAATAATGAAACTCCCATTGACTCTGCGGCGATATCCATGTCTCTAACTGCCATCCAATTCCTGCCGGTGCTACCTCTAGCCATATTCATCGCTAGTAAGGTTAAGACAGTGGTAACAGCCAAACATACAAAATACATAGCCAGTGGAGTGGTAAACGGTTTTCCTAAGATAACTATATCTTGAGCAGTTATAATTCCTGATGAGTCATAGTTTTTAAACCAGCCAAATTTATCTATCATCCATATAATGAAAAACTGTGAGGCTAATGTTGCTACCATTAGATAAATTCCTCTTACCTTCAAACTTGGTAGGCCAAATAAAATTCCAAAAGCCGCAGCAATTAAACCTGATACTATTAGTGAGCCTACGAAACCTAAATCAGGTACTCTTAAAATAAGGTTAAACATAGCAAAAGCACCTGCAGCCATAAAGCCAGCAGCACCTAAAGCTAATTGTCCTGTATAGCCCATAACAATTTGTTGTCCAATTGTAGCTAAAGCTAAGCAAAGCCAAGGAATTAATATGGAGGTATACCAATATTCTGTTTTAATAAATGTAGGTATTATTATTACACTCAAAATCATACAAACACCTAAATTAATTAAGTCTTTTTTTGTATAGGTCATAAATATTGGCTTCATAAATTAAACTCGTCTAATAATTTTTTCTCCAAATAAACCTTCAGGTCTGTACAATAAAAAGAATATTGCTAATACATAAGGAGCCCAGCCTTCAATAGCACCTCCGAAGAATGGTCCAATATATACTTCAAGTATTTTCTCTACGGCCCCAATTATTAAGCCACCAATAATAGCTCCCGGAATAGAAGAGAAACCACCTATAATTAAAACTGGTAAAGCTTTTAAAGCTAAATCAACAAGAGCAAATTGAACACCGGCTCTGGCACCCCACATACATCCTGCAACTAACGCTACAACTCCCGCAGCCGACCAAACTAATAACATTATATGCTTTAAAGGAATTCCAATAGAGCTGGCAGCTCCGGCATCATCTGCAACTGCTCTTAAACCAAGACCAATTTTTGTGTACTTAAATAAGAGAAACAGTCCAATGATCATTATTGTGGCTACCAATCCTGCAGTAATATCTAGAGCACTTATAAATAGCTTTAAGTTATCTGCAATCCATGGAACCGGAAAATCTCCTATTCCTAAATCTAGTCTTCTTACTTCAACTCCCCAGGCTGCTTGAGCCAATCCCTCTAAAACATAACCAAGACCGATGGTTGCCATTAATACAGTATCTTCACTGGCATTCATTAAGGGTCTTAAAACAAATCTTTCAGTACATAAACCAACAACTACCATCAAAAGAGCTGCCAAAATAAATGCAAGTACAAAAGGTATATTAAAATCTTGCATGAAGCCACAAAAAGCAAGAACTGAGAAAAAAACCATAGCTCCTTGTGAAAAATTGAAAGTTGCTGAAGCTTTAAAAATTAGTACAAATCCTAGAGCTACTAATGAGTACATGGTTCCTGCAAGTAAACCACCAACTAAAACTTCCATAAAAAATAATAATTCATTAACCATTTTTTAATCCTAGTGTTATACTCCCAAATAAGCGTCAATTACTTTTTGATTTGATCTTACTTCATCAGGTGTGCCATCGCCAATAACCTTTCCATAATCAAGTACCACAACTCTATCTGAAATATCCATAACTACTCCCATATCATGCTCAATAAGAACCATAGTGGTGCCAAGTTCATCATTTACTTTTAAAATAAACCGACACATGTCTCTTTTTTCTTCAACATTCATTCCAGCCATAGGTTCATCTAATAAAATTACTGATGAGTCTGTTGCAAGGGCACGTCCTAATTCTACTTTTTTTTGTAATCCATAAGGAAGTTTTCCAACTGGTGTATCTTTAATATCCTCTATTTCTAAAAAACTAATTATTTCTTCAGATCTTTCTCTATTGATCTTCTCCTCTTTTTTAACTTTAGGTAGCTGAAAAGCAACTTCAAGAAAATTTGTTTTCGTATGAAGCTTTCGACCTACTAAAATATTATCTAGGACTGACATTCTTTTAAATAAAGCTAAGTTTTGAAATGTTCTAGATAGGCCCATTTGCGCCATAATATTTGGAGTTATATTATGTATTTGCTTGCCCTTAAAAGAAACGGTGCCTTTTTGAGGTTTATAAATTCCATTGATACAGTTGAGCATTGAACTTTTTCCAGCACCATTAGGTCCGATTATAGCTCTAACCTCGTGCTCAAGTACGTCAAATGACGTATCGGTTATTGCTTTAACACCACCAAAAGAAAGTGAGATATTTTTTACCTCTAATATTGGTTCGCCTATTTTAAATTTTCTTTCTAATGCCATTTTTAGTTAATTTTTTTCTTAGTTAAACTTTCTTCTTTAAGTACATCTCTAAAGTTTTTTCTCCCTTTTTTTGAAATACCTAAATATAATTCTTTTACCTGATCATTATTCAATAAACTTTGGGCTGTTCCATCTAACATAACTCTTCCTGTTTCAATAATATAACCGTAATCTGAGTTTTTTAGTGCAACGTTTGTATTCTGCTCAGCTAGTAAAATGCTCACACCTTCTTTCTGATTAAGCTCTTTAACAATTTTAAAAATCTCTGCTACTAATTGTGGTGCAAGGCCCATAGTAGGCTCATCTAATAATAACATTTTAGGTTTTGCCATCATTGCTCTTGCAACGGCAATCATTTGCTGCTCTCCACCAGAGGTAAATGCAGCCTGACTTTTTCTTCTTTCTTTTAATCTTATGAAATAAGTGTAAATTTTTTCAAGTTCTTGGTTAATATCACCCTTAGATAATTTTCTTGAATATGCTCCTGAAATTATATTTTCCTCTACAGTAAGGTGACCAAAACATCTTCTGCCTTCTAATACCTGAACCATACCAAGCCCAACCATTTGTGAAGGATTCTGTTTATCTATCAAGGTACCATCATAATCTATGGAACCTTTTGTAACCTTGCCTCTTTCCGAAGCCAACATAGTTGAAACTGCTTTTAGAGTTGTACTTTTACCAGCGCCATTCGCTCCAAGTAATGCTACCACCTTTCCCTTAGGCACTTTTAATGAAACGTCATGTAATGCTAGAATGACACTGTCATACATTACTTCAATGTTTTTAATATCAAGAATGTTTGCTGAATTATTACTCATTAAGCTTTCCTTTATATTAATATTAAATCAAATTTTATTTAAAGGGGGATTTAAAATAATTCAATTATTTTAACTCCCCCTTAGATTTGTATTAATTTATCTCTAAATTAATTAACCACATTTTTTTGGTGTAATGTTGTTTTCTTTAGCAAATTTTGCTGCAGAGTCCTCAACTAAACCTCTAATAAACTTTGGATCTAGTGGAGCTTCCCAACCAGTTACCTGATTGAATTTATCTCCATCCCATTGCATGACAGCAAATTTACCAGCACCCTCATGGTTTGCACATGAAATAGCAAATGGTGCAAGCATTCCACCAACACCAAGTTCTTTAAGTCTAGCTTCAGTCATATTTAAAGCCTCATAACCATCTCTAAACTCAGCACCTGTTACTGCTTTACCAACTTTATTATGCATCTTTTGAGCATTTCTCAATGCTTCAATCCACATAACAGCAGCTCCAAGACCTCTGTTCCAATATACTGAACCAATCCTGTTAGGATCTGCTAAGTTACCTTTGCCAGCACCATAGACTTTATCCTTTATCTCTTTTACTAAAGGATATTCTCCTGGTAATGCGTTTGCAACAGCATAAGTTCCCTTAGCTGCATCTCCTGCTGGATACATATCCTCTTCAGCAGCTCCAAAAGTTACATACATCATACGATCTCTTGGAAAATTAATTCTAGCAGCATTAGTCATTGCTGTTGAATTCATTCCAGATCCAGCGCCCCAAAAAGTGACCCAATCAGGTTTTTCTCTTCTAATTTGTAACCATTGAGATTGTTGTTCTAAACCTGGAGGCGGAATTGAAATTTCTACCAATTTCATTCCCCAGTCAGAAGTTATTTTTCTCATTGCCGGAAGTGGCTCTCGACCGTAGGCTGAGTCAATATGAAGGTGAACAATTTTTTTACCCTTCATTTTGTCAATACCACCCTCAATTTCAGCCATAAACTTTAGTTTGACTGCTATTTGTGACCAATAATGACTAGCTGCATTAAATACCCATGGCCAAACTCTTCCATCAGCACCGTCTGTTCTTCCGTAACCATATTGAGCTAAAACCACGTTGTCTTTTGCCATACGATTAATTACTGCGTATGCTCCTGGTGTTCCTAACGTATCAAAAACAACTATCCTTTGACCATCTTTCTCAAGAAGTCTTTGGTAGCACTCAACAGTTTTTACCGCGTTATACTCAGTTTCACATTC
Organism: uncultured Pelagibacteraceae bacterium; assembly: GCA_902518185.1. Taxonomy (GTDB): domain Bacteria; phylum Pseudomonadota; class Alphaproteobacteria; order Pelagibacterales; family Pelagibacteraceae; genus Pelagibacter. Next base: position 8,676 of record CABYFG010000012.1, read on the forward strand.
CTGCCAAGTAAGCATCACTCCGTTTACTCCACCAGTCATATTGACGTAGTTCATATAATCTATCTGTGCTCCGTAATAACCTGTGCCCATTGCTGAGTAAGGTCCAACTCGGCTACTTGCTACCGGAAAGTATTGTGTTTCTGCACCAAAAACTTTTTGAGGTAAAGCAAGAGAAGAAAATAAGGCTACAACAACTGTTAAAGTGGAAGTTAACCTTTTAAACATTTTTGTTAACATTAATCCCCCTTTTTATTATTATATGTTAAGTTAGTTAAGACAATCTAATCACATGGGTTCATTTTCTGCAATTAATAATCATTATTAATCAATTTTTTATACAACCTACAAAAGAGTTTAATCAACTTGAAATTGAAAAATTTTATATCGTATGTATAACTTTTAATATGTTAAATCTAATCTAATGCAAGATATTGATTTAAAAAAAGGTTTAATCGCTGGTATTTTTTCAATTTTTACTATCGGAGTATTAACTTTTCTCACTTATAAAACTGAATTAGGAATTTTTTTACTAGCCTCTTTTGGATCATCAATGGTTTTGCTTTATGGCTACCCAGAAAGTCCATTTGCTCAACCAAAAAATGTTTTTTTTGGACATTTGGTTACTGCATCTATTGGTGTTTTTTTTGTAAATTTAATTCCACTTCCTTTGTATATAAATATTCCTCTAGCTGTTGGTTTTGGAGTAGGCTTAATGATCTTATTAAATGTCACTCATCCACCAGCAGGTGGAAATCCAGTAATTGTTATTATCGGTAGCGTATCCTTGGACTATATATTCTCTCCAGTAATAACCGGATCAGTTATAATAATTATTTTTGCAATTGTCATTAATCGCTATATATTAAAAAAATCTTACCCAAAATTTAAATAATTTATTTGCTAGGTTCTAAAAAATGAGGTTAGATGTAAACTATTAATATTTAATACAGAGGAGAGTAAATGAAAATATTGTGTATATTATATGATGATCCAAAAGGTGGTATGCCAAAATCCTATCCCTTGGGTGATCTTCCAAAACTGGAAAAATATCCTGATGGGATGACTCTGCCCTCACCAAAAGGTAGAGATTTTACTCCTGGTGAGTTATTAGGATGTGTATCAGGCGGATTAGGTTTGAGAAAATTTTTAGAGAGTAACGGGCATGAATTTATTGTTACAAATAGTAAAGATGGAGATGGATGTGAAGCTGACAAGCATATAGTAGATGCTGATATTGTTATTTCTCAACCATTTTTTCCTTATTATTTAACTAAAGAAAGGATTGCAAAAGCTAAAAATTTAAAAATGGCTATTACTGCAGGAATAGGTTCAGACCATGTCGACTTACAGGCTGCAATGGATAATAAAATCGATGTTGTCGAAGTTACTTTTTGTAATTCAAGATCAGTTGCAGAGCATATAGTTATGATGATTGTGTCAATGGTAAGAGACTATCATAATCAGCATAGAATTGTTAATGACGGTGGTTGGAATATCGCAGATGCCGTGCAAAGATCCTATGATGTAGAAGGAATGCACATAGGAACAGTAGCTGCAGGACGAATAGGGCTTGATGCGTTAAGAAAAATGAAACCTTTTGATGTTCATTTACATTACTTTGATAGGCATAAATTACCAGATAATGTTGAAAAAGA
>CABYFG010000013.1 GCA_902518185.1 uncultured Pelagibacteraceae bacterium
AATGACCAAATATTAAAGAATATAAATTTTCCAACTCAGAAGATTAATAAGAAGTTATTAAATTATAAATTTAAGATGTTAATTAAGGATACAAAAAAAATAAAAAAAATATTATTTTGTAGTGTAGTTCCTAAGTCATTTAGATTGATAAAATTTTTTTTTGAAAAAAAAACAAAAAAAAAATGTTTTGAAATTAAAGATTTGAGCCTTAAATCATTAATAAACATAAGAGTTAATTTCAAACAAGTAGGCTCAGATAGAATTACAAATGCTATTAGTCTAATGGATGGTAAAACTAACTTTATAATATTAGATTTTGGTACCGCTACTACTTTCGATGTATTAACAAAAAAAACTTACAGAGGTGGCGTGATAGCTCCAGGCATTAGAACATCACTTAACACGTTGTCAAACACTGCAACATTGATACCAAAAATAAACCTAAAAAAGATTCAAAAAGTTATTGGGATTAATACGTTAACTGCCGTTAGATCAGGTTTTTTTTGGGGTTATTCTGGGCTAATTGACAATATTATCTACTTGATTAAAAAAGAGACAAGAAAATCATTTAAACTTGTAATTACAGGTGGTTTTGCTGATTTGTTTGAAAAATCAATTAAAACAAAATTAATAAAAGATAAGAATATTACTATAAAAGGTCTTATTAAAATTTCAAAACTAATTAAATAGATGAAAGATGAATTATTATTTTGTCCATTAGGTGGATCGGGGGAAATTGGAATGAATATGAATCTTTTTGGTTATGGAAAACCTGGAGATCATAAGTGGATAATGGTAGATATTGGTGTTTCTTTTGCCGATGACTCAATGCCAGGAATTGATTTGATCTATCCAGATCCAGGTTTTATTGTAGAGAGAAAAAATAATTTACTAGGTATAGTTCTGACTCATGCTCATGAAGATCATATTGGGGCGATCTCACATTTATGGCCTAAATTAAAGTGTAAAATTTTCGCAACTCCGTTTACTGCAATATTAGTCATAGAAAAATTTAAAGAAAAAAATATAGACATTACTAATGATTTAAAAATTATTGAGTTAAATGGCTCTTTCAAATTAGAGTCATTTGAAATAGAGTACATTACTTTAACTCATTCAATACTTGAGCCTAATGGTTTACGAATAAAAACACCACCTGGAGTTATATTGCATACTGGGGACTGGAAAGTTGACCCTAATCCTCTTATTGGTGATAAAATTAATTCACAAAGATTAAAAGAAATTGGTAAGGAAGGTGTGTTAGCAATGATTTGTGACTCGACAAATGTTTTTAGTCCAGGGAGATCAGGATCAGAACTAGATGTAAGAAAAAGTTTACTTGACATAATGAGACGTTTAAAAAAAAAAATTATAGTAACTTCTTTTGCTTCAAATGTTGCAAGAATGGAAACTATTTTTTATTGTGCTGAAAAAACTGGTAGACAAATATCCTTAGTTGGTAGGTCTATGCATAGAATTTATAAAGCTGCAAGGCAATGTGGTTATTTAAAAAATACCATTGCACCGATAGACTCCCGAGATACAAAAAATTTTCCAAGAGATAAAATTGTTTATTTATGCACTGGAAGTCAAGGTGAGCCCATGGGTGCCATGATGAGAATCGCTAATTATGTTCATCCCGATGTTTTTTTAGAAAAAGGTGATACAGTAATATTTTCTTCAAAAATAATTCCTGGAAATGAAAAAAAATTATATAAGCTGCATAATCAGTTAGTTAGGGAAGGAATTGAGGTCATATCTGAGGAGACAGAATTTATTCATGTTTCTGGACATCCAAATCGTGAGGATTTAAAAGATATGTATAATTGGGTAAAACCGAAATGTGTTATTCCTGTTCATGGGGAACACAGACATATGATAGAACACATAAATTTTGCGAAAGAAATGCAGGTCCCTTACCCAGTTCAAGTAGAGAACGGTGATATAGTAAAAATATATCCAGGAAATAAACCTGAAGTTTATGATAAAGCTCCAAGTGGCAAATTATACTTAGATGGAAATGTTAGTGTTGATGAGGACTCCCAATCAATAAAAGATAGAAGAAATTTAAGCAGTAATGGTTTTTTAGAGATAACAATCTTAATTAATTCTAAAGGAAAAATTCATAATAATCCTATAGCCACTTTTAGAGGATTACCAATTCATGAAAAAAATGATTTTATTTATGGTTTATCAAACGAAATAGAAAATATAACTAGAAAATTTAAGCTTGGGAATAAAAAACAAGAAGATAACTTAATTGATGAACTAAAAATTACTTGCAGAAAATTTTCAAAAGAAAAAACAGGCAAAAAACCATTCACAAATATTAATTTAGTTAAAATTTGATGAGCTTAACTGGACTAGCTATAATTTACATAATCATTTGGTGGATAGTCTTTTTTGCAATTTTACCTATAGACGTTGATAGAGAAAAAAGAATAAAAATTGATGGTGAGGACCCAGGGTCTCCTGAAAATCCCAAAATGTTAAAAAAATTTATTTATTGCACAGGAATTACAACACTTTTATTCATCTTAATATTCTTACTTATGAAATTTGAATATTTAAATTTAAGAAATATACTCATCTGATATGTATATTTCTGAATCTTTTATACCTATTCTAAAAAATAATCCATCTGAGGCTAAAATCAAATCACATCAATTAATGTTAAGAGTTGGAATGATAAAACAATCTTCTTCGGGGATTTATTCGTGGTTACCATTAGGACTAAAAGTAATGAAAAAAATTGAACAAATAGTTAGAGAGGAACAGAATAAAATTGGTGCTCAAGAAATTTTAATGCCAACTATACAATCAAGTGAAATATGGAAAGAAAGTGGGCGTTATGAGGATTACGGTGAAGAGATGCTAAGAATTAAAGACCGTCAAAATAGAGAAATGCTTTATGGTCCCACTAATGAAGAACTTGTAACAGATATATTTAGAAGTTCAGTAAAATCGTATAAATCTCTGCCTCAACTTCTTTACCATATACAGTGGAAGTTTAGAGATGAAATTAGACCAAGATTTGGGATCATGAGGTGTAGAGAGTTTTTTATGAAAGATGCCTACTCATTTGACATAAATGATGAAGAAGCATTATTTTCTTATAATAAATTTTTTTTGTCTTATTTGAAAACTTTCAAAAGACTAGATCTTGTAGCCATTCCTATGGCTGCTGATACAGGACCAATTGGTGGAAATCTTTCTCATGAATTTATTATTCTAGCAGATACTGGGGAAAGTAAAATTTATACTGATAAAAGAATTTTTGAGGTAAACAGTGATGGAAGTAAATTAGACAAAAAATCTTTGAATAATTTAAGAAATAAATTTGAAAAATTTTACTCAGTAACTGATGAAAAATTTAATAAAGAGGAATTTGAAAAAAAAGTGATCAAAGAAAATCGCTTAATAACAAAAGGTATTGAAGTTGGTCATATTTTTTATTTTGGAGATAAATATTCTAAACCGATGAATTGCTCAGTTGATTTACCAGAAGGAAAAAAAGATTTTGTAAAAATGGGCTCTTATGGAATTGGGGTCTCGAGACTTGTTGGTGCTATAATAGAGGCAAAATATAATGAAACAGAAGAGATTATGAAATGGCCGATTTCAGTTTCTCCATATGATATTTCAATAATTCCAATTGTAAATAAAAATGATAAATCAACTTTAGAAAAGGCTAAGAGAATCAATACAGAATTAGAAAAAAATAATATTGAATCCTTAATTGATGATACTGATGAAAATTTTTCATCTAAAATTAAGAAAATGAATTTAATTGGTATTCCGTTTCAAATCATCATTGGCAAACAAATTGATGATGATTTTATAGAATTTAAAGAATTAGGAAAAAACTCTAAAAAGGTTAAATTGAGTGAAATTATTAAGATTATAAAAAAACAAAAAGAAAAAAATTGATTTCTATATTAGAAAAAGAAATTACATTCAGATTTCTAAAAGCCAGAAAAAAAGATGGTTTTTTGAATATTATTTCAATTTTCTCATTTATTGGTATCAGCCTAGGAGTGGCAGTTTTGATAATTGTTATGTCAGTAATGAATGGTTTTAGAACCGAGCTAATTAATAAGATTGTCGGTTTTAATGCACACATAACAGTAAAATCTTACGAAGATAAATATATAGATCCTGATAAACTTAATAATACTCAATTAAATTCAATAAGTGACAATTTAATATCGAGTAATTCAGGTGAAGCTATCATTATCCAAAAGAATGTATCTAAAGGTATAGTTTTAAGAGGTTATTCTCAAAACGATTTTTCAAAATTAAAAATTATAAATGACGAAACTTTTGTAGGAAATAGAAATAATTTAACAAAAAATTATATCTCAATAGGAAAGGAATTAAGTTTTACACTTGGACTTGAGATAGGAGATGATGTATCAATAATGTCATCATCAGGAATTGAAACAGTAATCGGCAGTCTACCTAAAAAAAAAAATTTTACAGTTGTTTCACTTTTTGAAAGTGGTTTAGTTGATTTTGATAACAACATTGCATTTATAAATTTAGATACATTAGATGAGTTTTTTAATTTAACTAGTGATGATAGAAATTTAGAAATTTATTTAAAAAACCCTCAAAATATTGAAAATCAAAAAATTATTGTTGAAAAGATTTTTCCTAATGAATTTGTTTATAGCTGGGCAGACACAAATAGTTCTTTATTCTCTGCACTAAAAGTAGAAAGAAACGTGATGTTTATTATATTGACTTTAATCATAATTGTTGCAGCTTTCAATATTATTTCAGGATTAACAATATTAGTTAAAAATAAAACACGTGATATAGCAATTTTAAAGTCGATTGGTGTTTTAAATAAATCAATCATAAAAATATTTTTTTTAGTCGGTTTAATTATTGGCACTTCAGCAACAATTTTTGGAATTTTTTTAGGAATAATTTTTTCTAGGTATATTGAAAATTTCAGACAATTTTTAAGTAATTTATTCGATATTAGTCTCTTTCCAGAAGAAATTTATTTTTTGAGCACTATGCCTTCAGAAATCAATCCATCTTCAATTTTTTTAATTTCTTTTTTTTCAATTTTAATAACTATAATTGTTTCTATATTCCCTGCACTAAAAGCTGCAAAATTAGATCCTATTCAATCACTTAAATATGAGTAATTTAATCCAACTTTCAAATTTGAGTAAAATTTTTATTTCTCAAAAAAAAAGATTAAATGTATTAAGAAAAATCAATTATAAATTTGAAAAAGGAAAAATTTATTCGCTTATGGGACCATCAGGCTCAGGTAAATCAACCCTTTTAAATTTACTTTCATTAATTGACCGTCCTACATCAGGGTCGATTTTAGTAGATAACAAGAAAATAGATTTCGAAAATTCAAAAAAAAATGATTTGTTACGAGCAAAAAAAATAGGAATAATTTATCAACAAGATAATCTACTCTCAGATTTTACTGCAATAGAAAATATTTATTTGGCAAGTCTTGCTTCTGGAAATAGTAAAGAAAATGCTATAGTTAAATCTAAAAATTTGTTAAGAAAAGTTGGTCTTTCTAGTAGATCAAGTCATTATCCATCACAATTGTCAGGAGGTGAAAAGCAAAGAGTTTCTATAGCTAGGGCATTGGTAAACAATCCTCAAATAATATTAGCTGATGAACCAACCGGTAGTTTGGATTTAGATACTGCAAAAAGTGTATTTGAATTATTGAAAAAACAAATAAATGCAAACAGAATAATTATATTTGCAACTCATAATAGATTTTTTGCAGATAAGTCAGATTGCTTATTGGAAATAGTTAATGGTAATATAAAAACCATTAATGTCTGAGTCTTTTATTCAAAATTTTAATCATTTAAAAATTCATTCACAGTATTCGATATGTGAAGGCACGATAAAGATTGATGATTTAAAAGATTTTTTAAAACAAAATAAGAATAGAGCATTAGGAATATGTGATACAACAAATCTCTGTGGTGCTTTAGAGTTTTCTGAAAAAATATCTAAATCTGGAACACAGCCAATAATAGGCACTCAAATTAATTTTAAATACAGAGAAACTACAGGACTTTTACCTATTTTTGCACTAAATGAGTCTGGCTATAAAAAGATAATTGAAATGTCGTCATTATCATATTTGCAAAATAAAGAAATTTCAGTTCCATATTTAAATTTTGAGGAACTACTGAGTATTAAAAAGGATGTTGCTTTATTTTCTGGAACAGTCAATGGTTTATTTGGGAAATTGTATGATAAAGGAAAGTTAGCCGAAATACATGAGTTATATGTAAAATTAAAATCTCAATTCCAAGATCGATTTTATATAGAAATACAAAGACATGAAGACCAAAACGAAGCAGGATTTGAAAATTTAAATTTATCCAAATCTAATGAATTAAGAATTCCTTTAATTGCAACTAACGAGGTGTATTATATTAAAAAAGATATGCATGAGGCTCATGATGCTCTCATTTGTATAAGAGATAAAACATATGTTTATGAAAAAAATAGAGTTAAATTTAGTGATCAACATTATCTAAAATCTGATAGTGAGATGTGTCAATTATTTTCAGATTTGCCAGAGGCATTAGAAAATAATTACAACTTTCCCTTAAGATGTTCTTTCAGACCGTTATTTTCAAAACCAATTTTACCAAATATAAGTTCTGAGAAAGAAGGAAATGCTGATGAAACTCTTAAGAAAAATTCTTTTTTAGGGTTGAAATTTAAATTTAGAAATATTTTTAACATTGATGAAAAAGATTTACTTTCGAATAAAACTTACAAAATTTATAAAGATAGATTAGATCATGAAATAAATATTATCACAGAAATGAAATACTCAAGTTATTTTCTGATTGTCTCTGATTATATAAAGTGGGCAAAAGAGAATGATATTCCTGTAGGACCCGGTAGAGGTTCTGGTGCAGGATCGTTAGTTGCCTGGTGTCTTTCAATTACTGATGTGGATCCAATAAAATTTAATTTAATTTTTGAAAGATTTTTAAATCCTGATCGTATTTCGATGCCAGATTTCGATATAGATTTTTGTGAGGAAAAAAGAGATTTAGTATTTGAATATTTAACAAGAAAATATAGCGAAAGTGTTGCTCATATAATTACCTTCGGTAAACTTAAAGCTAGAATGGTTATTAGAGATGTGGGTAGAGTTCTAGGATTATCATATAGTTTTGTTGATAATATTTCTAAAATGATTCCGTTTGATCCTTCTCGTCCTCAAAATTTGACTGAATGTATTGCAGGAGAACCCAGATTACAAAGATTAATAAATGAAGATTCGAGAGTAAAAAAATTAGTAGATCTTTCTTTAAAATTGGAGGGATTAAATAGAAATTTTGCAACCCATGCTGCGGGAGTGGTCATTGCAGATAAAAAACTTACTGAGATTGTGCCTTTATATAAAGACCACAGTTCAAATTTACTTTTACCCTCAACACAATTCGATATGTATTCTGCAGAAAATGCAGGATTGATAAAATTTGATTTTTTAGGTTTAAAAACATTAACAGTAATTAATAATACTCAAAAATTAATAAGAAAAAAAAATAAAGATTTTAACATTGATGATATTAATTTTGAGGATCAAAAAGTATTTGATTTATTATCCTCTGGAAAAACTGTTGGATTATTTCAAATTGAAAGTAGCGGAATGAGAGAAGCGTTGACACAAATGAAGCCAAATCACCTTGAAGACATAATTGCATTGGTGGCTCTTTATAGACCCGGACCAATGACCAATATTTCAACTTATAATGATTGTAAACATGGAAAACAAAAACCTGATTATCTTCATCCGCTTTTAGAGGAAATTTTAAAACCTACTTATGGAGTAATAATTTATCAAGAACAAGTAATGCAAATTGCGCAAAAGTTATCAGGTTTTACCGCGGGCGAGGCTGATATTTTAAGAAGGGCCATGGGAAAAAAAAAAAGAGCTGAGTTAGAAAAACAAAAACAAAATTTTATATCTGGAGCTGTCAAAAATGGAATTAGCAAAGATATCGCTGCGGGAATTTTTTTGAAAATTGAACCATTCGCAGAATATGGTTTTAACAAAAGTCATGCCGCAGCTTATGCTATTATATCTTATCAAACTGCATTTTTAAAAACTTATTTTCCTAAAGAATTTATAGCTGCATCCATGACAATGGATATTTCGAACCAGAATAAATTAAGTGAGTTTTATGAAGAATTAAAAAGATTAAATATTGAAGTTATTAGACCAGATATCAATAATTGTTTTGCGGATTTTAAAACAGATGGTGAAAAATTTTATTATGCACTTGGCGCTGTTAAAGCTGTTGGCTATGAGGCAGTTTCTAATATTGTCGATGAAAGATTAAAAAATGGAATATTTAAATCAATTCACGATTTTTTAAATCGAGTAAACCCCAAAGATATAAACAAACTTCAATTAGAAGGCTTAGTTAAAGCAGGAGCATTTGACAATATTATTGAAAACAGACAATCCTTATTTAATTCAATTCCTAATTTTATAACCATTTC
>CABYFG010000014.1 GCA_902518185.1 uncultured Pelagibacteraceae bacterium
TTTGGATTAGATTTGAATGGCAATTTAGTCTTGGTGCTATATTAGCTTTATTTCATGATGTAATAGTAACACTAGGTTTATTCTCGTTATTGGGATTGGAAATTAATCTATCGATCATTGCTGCTGTTCTAACTATAGTTGGTTATTCTATGAATGATACGGTAGTTATATTCGACAGAGTAAGAGAAAATCTTAAAAAATACTCAGATATTAAGATCTTTGATTTGACAAACATTTCTATCAACGAAACTTTATCTAGAACTCTAATCACTTCCATCACCACTTTATTGGCTTTATTTTCGATATTTTTATTTGGAGGTGAAATATTAAAAGGATTTTCTTTAGCAATGATTTTTGGAGTTATATTTGGGACCTACTCGTCCATTTATATAGCTAATACAGTTTTAGTAAGACTGAATGTTTCCCAGAAGACTATATTAAAAGAAGAGGAAGATAAAATTTAGTACAAGTTTTGAGCAGCTATCATAGTAAAAAGCATTGGCAGAGATAGTAGGGTATTCGTACGAGAAAATAACATGGCTGTTTTTGCTGATTTCGCCTTTATTTCAGACTCGCACTCTATAATTCCAAGTGCTTTTTTTTGATTTGGCCATATAACAAACCAAACATTGAAAGCCATAATGATACCTAACCACATACCTATACCTATAGCTGTATGTTTTGGTACCCCAGAATTTAAACTTAAAGTCATAGCATCATATAAGTAACCATTAATTAACGCTAAGATTAATCCAGATATAATTGTGAAAAGTGCGGCCCACCTGAAGTAAAAAAGAGCTGCCGGCGCAATAATCTTTCCTATTGCAGGTTTTTGCTCATCAGGAATTTTTCCCATATTCGGTATTTGAACAAAATTAAAATACCATAATAAGCCAATCCACATAATTGCAAAAATAACATGGACAAATCTGCACAGCCAACTCCAAAAAGATACGTCAAATACAAATCCACCATTTAAGAAAAATAATATAAGAAATAATATAATTGTAATTGCAAAAGAGGCATGGATAGTTTTAGATAGAGATGTTAACAATTTAATCATAAATAAATAATATACCAAAAAAAATGTTTTATTTTAATATTTTTTTTAAGTATATTTAATATACAAGAAAAATATGACATTTGAATTACCAAAACTAGACTATTCAAACAACGCTTTATCACCAATTATGTCTGAAGAAACCTTAGATCTTCATCACGGAAAACATCATCAAACTTACATAGATAAGTTAAATTCTTTTATAAAAGATTCGGAGATGGTTAAAATGTCTTTAGAGGAAATTATTTTGAAGAGTTCAAAAGATAAATCTATGCAAGGTATATTCAATAATGCCAGCCAACATTGGAATCATAATCTATTTTGGAAATGCATGAAACCAAATGGAGGAGGCAACATCCCACCAAATTTAGAAAAAAGATTAAAGTCCGATTTTGGAAGTGTAGAGGAATTTAAAACCAAATTTAAAGAGGCAGGCATTAATCAATTCGGCTCTGGATGGTGTTGGTTATCTGTAAAGGATGGAAAACTATTTATCTCCAAAACAGCTAATGCTGCAAATCCTCTTATTGAAAATATGAAACCAATTCTTGGATGTGATGTTTGGGAACATTCTTATTATATTGATTATAGGAATAGAAGACCAGAATATTTAGATAAGTTTGTAAATAATTTAGTAAATTGGGAGTATGTAGAATCTCTTTTAGATTAAGACTCAAATTTTTTATTTTTTCTAACATGTATGAAATATTTAAAACAAATGTAAGAAAAAAAACCACCAGTAATCAGCATTACTAATTTTGTAATATCAGCCCAGATATTGTCAAATGCTTTATCATTAAAAATTGATCTTAGGAAATCAAGTCCCCCAAAAAAAACAATTAGTCCAAAAATTACTACAAAATGCATAAAAAGTTTTTTTTTCTGTGCAATTTTTTTTGATAAAAATGAAAAAACTAATATTGGAAAGCCAATAAATGATGGAATATAAGAAGTTAAGGAACTACTATTACTTATTAAACTTATAATTATACCCCATAAAATCAAGAATAAACCAAATAGAATTGATAAATTTTCAATTTCAAAACCTAATGCTTTAAAATTTAAACTTTGGTTGTTTTCTTCAGTCATGCTTATTTTATAGTTTAATAATTTTAATATATCAAACTAATTGCTGCCAATAAAAAAATAAATAACCAAACAAGACCTTTAATTAAAAAAAAAGTGAATCCTCCTAAAATGATAATTTTACCTATTTTATTTTTTAATAATTTTCTTTTTAAAGTTTTTATCAACTTATCACTGGTTTAAAAGTGGTCTTAAAAATTTACCGGTATAACTTATACCATTTTTACAAATTTCTTCAGGTTTTCCTTCGGCAATAATTTTTCCACCTTTTACTCCACCCTCAGGACCCATATCTACAATGTAATCTGCTGTTTTAATTACATCAAGGTTATGTTCAATAACTACCACAGTATTACCTAATGCTACAAAAGTATGAAGTATCTCAAGTAATTTCTTTATATCATGCTGGTGCAATCCTGTTGTAGGTTCATCTAGAATATACATCGTCCTTCCAGTAGATCTTTTTGATAATTCTTTGGCTAATTTAATTCTTTGAGCCTCTCCACCAGAGAGAGTTGTTGCTTGTTGACCAATTTTTATGTAGCCAAGTCCCACTTTTTTTAATGTTAGAAGTTTAGTCTTTATATTTGAAATATTTTCAAAATAATCACAACCTTCATCCACAGTCATATTTAATACATCTGCTATACTTTTATCTTTAAATTTTATTTCTAAAGTTTCTCGATTATATCGAGTTCCTTTACATTCATCGCATTGGATATAAACATCAGGTAGAAAATGCATTTCATAAGTGATAACACCATCACCTTCACATGCCTCACATCTTCCCCCTCTTACATTGAAAGAGAATCTGCCTGGTTTATATCCTCTTGATTTTGACTCGGGTAAACTTGTAAACCAGTCTCTGATTGGACCAAAAGCGCCTGTATAAGTTGCAGGATTTGATCTAGGTGTTCTTCCAATGGGAGATTGATCTATGTCAATAATCTTATCAATTAGCTCAGTTCCTTTAAAACCTTTAAATGGTTTTGGAATTTTTCTTGATTTATTATTATTGAGTGTGAGATTAAGTGCGTTATATAATGTTTGAAGAACCAGTGTAGATTTCCCACTCCCAGATACACCAGTAACGCATGTTAAACTACCCAAAGGTATCTTTAAATTTACATTATCTAAATTATTTCCAGTTGCCCCTGTTATTTCCAGGAACCTTCCATTTTTTGCCAATCTTCTTTTTTGAGGAATATTAATCTTAAGTTTATTTGAAAGATATTTACCTGTTATACTATTTTTATTGCCAGAGATTTCTTTAAATGTACCTTGAGCAACAACTTGTCCACCATTATTACCTGCCTCTGGCCCTAAATCAATTATGTGATCAGCATTTTCCATAGTTTCAGTATCGTGCTCAACCACTATAACAGTGTTACCAAGATCTCTTAATCTTTTAAGTGCATTAATAAGCTTAACATTATCTTTTTGATGAAGTCCGATCGAGGGTTCATCTAAAACATATAAAACTCCTGTTAATCCAGAACCTATTTGAGAAGCTAATCTTATTCTTTGAGCTTCACCGCCGGAAAGTGTTCCAGACTCTCTTGATAAAGTTAAATAATCAAGACCAACATTTAATAAAAAATTTAATCGTTCGTTAATTTCTTTCAAAATATGTTCAGCAATTTTGAATTGTTTTTTATCAAGACTATTTTTCAGATTTTCAAACCATTTTGCAGCATCTAAGATAGATTTTTTGGTAACTTCACTAATATGAAGACCATCGATTTTAACACATAGAGCTTCATCTTTTAAACGAAATCCATTGCATCTCTCACATTTCGTATCAGATTGATATTGAGCTATTTCTTCCCTTTTCCAATCACTATCCGTCTCTAAATATCTCCTTTCAAGATTATTTATAACACCTTCAAAAGTCTTTTTATGAGAATATTTTTCATATCCATCATCATATGAAAATTTGATTTCTTCATCATCGGATCCGTAAAGTATTATGTCTTTTATCTTTTTTGGAAGTTTTGACCATCGTTCCTCTAATGAAAAATTGTAATGTTTTGAAAGAGATGTTAAAGTTTGTATATAGTATAAAGTTGTGGTTTTTGCCCATGGCTCAATAGCTCCATCAATAATACTTTTTTTCTCGTTAGGAATAACTAAATTTGGATCAACGTTAAGTTTTATACCAATCCCCTCACACTCTTCACAGGCTCCAAAAGGACTGTTAAATGAAAAAAGTCTTGGTTCAATTTCTTCAATTGTAAATCCGCTTTCAGGGCATGCAAACTTGGTAGAAAATATAAGTTTTTCAAGTTTTCTGTGTTTTTTTGGTAAAGTCTCATCCTCATATTCGACATGAATTAATCCATTAGCTAAGTTAATTGAAGTTTCTATTCCCTCTGCAAGTCTATTACCTAAAGATGAATTAATAACAATTCTGTCAACTAAAATTGAAATGTCATGTTTAATTTTCTTATTTAGCTCTGGAACTTTTTCAATATCGTAGAGTTTTTCATCAATTTTTATCTTTCTAAATCCTCTTTTTTTATAAGCCAATATATCTTTTTTATATTCTCCTTTTCTTCCTCTCACAACTGGAGCATAAAGATAAATAGTTGATTTTCTTGGCAATTGTTTAATTTTATCAACAATTTGAGTTACTGTCTGAGACTCGATCGGTTTACCTGTGAAAGGAGAATAAGG
Organism: uncultured Pelagibacteraceae bacterium; assembly: GCA_902518185.1. Classification (GTDB taxonomy): domain Bacteria; phylum Pseudomonadota; class Alphaproteobacteria; order Pelagibacterales; family Pelagibacteraceae; genus Pelagibacter. Next base: position 4,823 of record CABYFG010000014.1, read on the forward strand.
AACCCCAGCTCTAGCAAAAAGAACTCTCATATAGTCATATATCTCAGTTACTGTGGCTACAGTTGATCTTGGATTTTTTGATGTATTTTTTTGCTCTATAGATATTGCTGGACTTAGTCCCTCGATTAAATCAACGTTAGGCTTTTTCATCTTATCGAGAAACTGTCTTGCATAGGCTGATAAGCTTTCTACATATCTTCTTTGACCTTCAGCATAAACTGTATCAAAAGCAAGAGACGATTTTCCAGAACCTGATAGACCAGTAATTACTACAAACTTATCTTTTGGAATTTCTAAAGATATATTCTTTAAATTATGTTCTTTAGCACCCTTTATTACTATCTTTTTGTTCATAATTTTTGTTGCATTGAATTAATAAAATTAATATTCAGAGTAAATTGTGGTATAAATCTATTTAACAAATTTAACAAATATAAAAATATTATGGCTGGAAGTTTAAATAAAGTACTTTTAATTGGTCGTTTAGGCGCAGATCCTGAAGTTAAACAAATGGTTAACGGAAAAAGTGTAGCAAGATTAAGCCTTGCAACAAGTCAGTCTTGGAAAGATAAAAATACCGGAGAAAAAAAAGAAAAAACAGAATGGCACCGTGTAGTTGTATTTAACGAGGGTTTGGTTAATGTAGTTCAGCAATATCTAAAAAAGGGATCGCAAATTTATATTGAAGGTCAACTTTCAACTAGAAAATGGAAAGATGAACAATCCGGACAAGATAAATATTCTACAGAAATTATAATTCAAGGTTACAATTCTTCACTCACCATGTTGGGAGGCTCTAACTCGTCTGGTGGGATAACAAATGATAAGCCTCAATCTATTGATAATGATAATATGTCACAAATCTCCAACGATATGGATGATGAGATTCCATTTTAAAGCATATGTCTAAGATTGAAATTCCGGAAGATAAAAATATAAAACCAATATCTATGCATGAAGAGATGAGTTCATCTTATCTTTCTTATGCAATGAGTGTCATTGTTAGTAGAGCACTTCCAGATATAAGAGACGGATTAAAACCAGTACATAGAAGAATTTTGTATGCAATGTATAAAGGCGGTTATGATTGGTCTAAACAATTTAGGAAATCTGCAAGAATAGTTGGAGATGTTATAGGTAAATACCATCCACATGGTGATCAGTCAGTTTATGATGCTTTAGTCCGAATGGTTCAGGATTTTTCAATGAGCCTGCCATTAGTTGACGGCCAAGGTAACTTTGGATCTATAGACGGTGATCCAGCTGCTGCAATGCGTTATACTGAGACTAGATTATCAAAAGTTTCTCAATATTTAATTGACGATATTGAAAAAAATACAATTTCATTCAAAAGTAATTATGATGAAACTGAAAAAGAACCCTCTGTGTTACCAGCTCAATTTCCAAATTTATTGGTTAATGGTGCCGGTGGTATAGCTGTTGGTATGGCAACTAGTATTCCTCCTCATAATTTAGGTGAAGTGATTGATGGAACGTTAGCACTTATTACCAATAGGGATATTAAATTAAAAGATTTAATGAAGCATATACCTGGACCAGATTTTCCTACTGGAGGTGTTATAATAGGTAAAGATATTATTAAACAGGGTTATAATAAAGGCAGAGGCTCTTTTAAGATAAGAGGTGAAATATCTATTGAAAGTTTAAAAAATGGACGAGAAAGACTTGTAATTACATCAATACCATATCAAGTTAATAAGTCTGTTTTAAATGAGAGAATAGCACAGCTAGTAAGAGAAAAAAAAATTGAAGGTATAAAAGATATTAGAGATGAGTCTAATAGAGAGGGAATAAGAGTATCAATTGACTTAAGGAATGGGGTTGAACCAGAAACAGTTAAAAGACAATTATATAAAAATACACAAATAGAAAGTTCATTTGGTTTTAATTCATTAGCTATTGTTGATGGTAAACCTGAAACTTGTAGCTTAAAAGATTTTTTATCTAACTTTTTAAAATTTAGAGAAGATGTTGTAATTAAAAAAACTAAATTTGATCTTAAAAAAGCTGAGGATAGGGCACATATACTTTTAGGTTTATCGATTTCGGTTGAAAATTTAGATAAGATTATAAAAATTATTCGAAGCTCTAAAAATCCAGAGGATGCTAAAGAGCAAATATTAAAAACAAAATGGAAGGTCATTAAATCTCAAAAGATGATTTTTTTGATTGAGGAAAAGAGTAATAAAAATTTATATTCACTTAGTCAGTCACAAGTAAATGCAATATTAGAACTTAGATTACAAAAATTAACAGCTCTAGGAATAAATGAAATTGAACAAGAAATAAAAAAACTTACAGATGAAATAAAAAAATATAAAAAAATTATTTCATCTAAAAAAGAACTTATGAGAGTTATAAGTGATGATTTGAAAAATATTAAAGAAAAATATTCCACTCCTAGACGTACAAAAATTATAGACGCGGTTTTAAATTACGATATTGAGGAAACTATTCAAAAACAATCTGTTTTAATTACTGTAACTCTCCAAGGATATATAAAAAGAGGATCTCTAAATAGTGTAAAAACACAAAAAAGAGGGGGGAAAGGAAAAACAGGTATAACTACAAGAAATGAGGACTCTGTCGTACAAACATTGTCTGTCAATACACATACTTCAGTACTCTTTTTTTCTACTGAGGGTTTGGTTTATAGAATTAAAGCATGGAAAATCCCTGAGGGATCATCTGCATCTAAGGGCAAATCTTTATTTAATATTTTACCTCTTAAAAATCATCAGTCGATAAGTTCAATAATGCCTTTTCCAGATGATGATGCTGATCTAAAAAATTATCAAATAGTTTTTGCAACAGCGCAAGGCAAAATTAGAAAAAATAGTTTAGAAGATTTTTCGTCTATAAATTCGACAGGTAAAATTGCAATGAAATTAGATCCAAATGATAAGATAGTTGGTGTTAAAATTTGCAAAGAAGACCAAGATATAATCTTAAGTACTAAACTGGGTAAATGTATAAGATTTGAGTCAAAAAAACTTAGAATTTTTAAGGGAAGATCGTCAAAAGGTATAAAAGGGATAGTTTTAGCACCTAATGATCAAATAGTTTCACTATCCATTATAGATAGTGATAAAAAATACAAAAACGGAAAAAAATCTTTAGAGGAAAAATCCGAATTAAAAGCAAAAGAAAAATTTATTTTATCTATCACAGAAAATGGCTATGGCAAGAAAACATCACATATGGACTATAGAGTAACTAATAGAGGTGGTAAGGGTATAATAGGAATAATAAATTCTCAAAGGAATGGAAATATTTCATCTTCATTTCCAGTTTATGGTGGTGATGAGGTTTTAATTTCAACCAATAAAGGCAGAGTAATTAGGGTGGCGGTTAAAGAAATTAGAACTGCAGGAAGAAATACTCAGGGAGTTAGAATTATCAAATTATCTGGTGAAGAAAAAGTAGTTACTGCT
>CABYFG010000015.1 GCA_902518185.1 uncultured Pelagibacteraceae bacterium
ATTATTTGTTAAAGATGAAAAATTTTTTACCCCTAAAAAGGGTTATTATGAGGGAAATACTTATAAATTTTTTAAAACAAAATTAAGAAAGATAATTAAAAAAGATATTTTGCTTGAAGAGATAAAAAACTATGATGAAATATTATTAATAGGTTCTGGGAAAGGTGTTACTTCAGTTAGAACTATTAATGAGATTAAGTGGAAAAGAAAAAACTTAAAAAAATTTAAGTTTCTATCAAAGCAATATGATGCAGTTATAAATAAATGTAATTCTTATAGATTTTAGTCAATGAAAGATCCAAACAATCCATGTATATTTTGTAACATTAAAAAAACTGGTTGTACTCATGAAAATAAGTTGGCATATGCAAGTTATGACTCATATCCAGTTTCAAAACACCACTGTTTGATTATACCCAAAAGACACATAAGGGATTATTTTGATTTATCCAATGATGAATTGGTTGCGTGTAATGATCTTATTAAAATTGTAAAAAGAGAAATAATTAATAATGATCCACTTGTTAAGGGATTTAATCTAGGCACAAATATTGGAACTGTATCTGGCCAATCTATTTTACATTGTCATTTTCACCTGATTCCTCGAAGAGAAAAAGATGTTGATAATCCTCAGGGTGGAGTACGATCGGTCATTCCAAACAAACAACATTATAAAAGAAATAATTAGCTTGCTACAAAAGACAAATTGACCCCAATTTGAGATTGAACTATAAATCTAAGTATATATAAAATTTTAAAACTAATTCAAAAATTTAACAAAAGGCGGAAATGTTAAGCAACAATCCATTTTCAATTTTATCAGAAACGATTTCACCATTTGCGATGCAATCTTTTATCATTGCAATGGTTTTGTTGATTGCAGTTGGAACTATTATTCAAATGATACATCACAAAAATTTGACTTATTTTTTTAACAATGCAAAAAAAGCGAAATTATCAGCAACAAAAAAATTAGGTGTTGGAGAAAAAGTTTCTGTCATTACTAAAACAACAATTGTTGATATTGGTACAACTTCTGAATTAGGTTTTGGTAAAAGAAGATTAGCTCATGTTCTAGGAATGTATGGAACAATTTTATTTTGGGTGTCTTCAGCTATTTTAGTTTTTTGCTATACGGGCTCTGATAAACCAAGTTCTCAAACATGGTCAATGATTTGGCATGCTGGAGCAATATTAACTTGTTTAGGAGGATACTGGTTTTGGTTTTTTTTAAGAGTTGATGTTTCAGCAGAAGCTCATCCTTGGTATAGAGTCATTAAAGCTGATTTATTTGTGTTAGCATTACTTGCATGTTCAACTTTTGGGTTAGCGTGGTCTTACACTCAATTTAATGGACAAACAGGATTATCATATTTATTTTTAACTTTATTTGTTGCATCTAACTTAATTTTATTTGGTGGTGTTTATTGGTCTAAATTTGCCCATATGTTCTATAAACCTGGAGCAGCAATACAAAAGAATCTAGCTGAGGCTGACGGTTCTAGAGATAATCTTCCTCCACCGGCGGATGCCCCTGAGCAATTTGGCTTAGGTATAAAAAGAGAAGAGCCAAAACACTATTAATATGTTATTAAAAAAAGAAAAAAAATAAATTATGTCAACTTTTGTATACATGACAAGATGTGATGGCTGTGGACACTGTGTAGATATATGTCCTTCGGACATCATGCATATAGATGAAAATATTCGAAGAGCAAAAAACATTGAACCGAATTTTTGTTGGGAATGTTATTCTTGTGTAAAAGCATGTCCAAATCATGCGATTGATGTTAGAGGGTATGCAGATTTTGCTCCAATGGGGCATAGCGTAAGAGTTAGGAGAGAGGAAGAAAAGGGAACTATCTCCTGGAAAATCAAATTTAGAAATGGTACTGAAAAAAATTTCGTTTCACCAATAACAACAAAACCTTGGGGAAAATTTATTCCAAAACTTGCAGAGGGAGATAAACCTAATCAAGGAGAAATTAATTCACAAAGACTTTATACAGAGCCAGAGGGTTTAAATACTAATCAAGAACTACCAACAGTTCCAAAAGAGTCATTCAAAAAAGGTGTATATTATTAATGGCGAAACACAAAACTCACTATGAAGATTGTGACGTTCTAATTGTCGGTGGTGGTATGGCTGGAACAGGCGCCACCTTTGAAGCCAGACATTGGGGTAGAGATTTAAAAATAGTCTGTGTTGAAAAAGCAAATATTGATAGAAGTGGTGCAGTAGCTCAAGGACTTTATGCAATTAATTGTTACATGGGTATGCAGTGGGATGAAAATCAACCCGAGGATCATGTAAGATATGCGAGAAACGATTTAATGGGAATGGTTAGAGAAGATTTAGGTTATGACATGGCTCGTCATGTAGATTCAACTGTTCACATGTTTGATGAGTGGGGCCTTCCAATGATGAAAAATGAAAAAACCGGAAGATACTTAAGAGAAGGTAAATGGCAGATCATGATACATGGAGAAAGTTATAAACCGATTGTTGCAGAGGCAGCAAAAAAATCTGCAGATAAAATTTATAATAGAATAATGGTTACTCATTTATTAATGGATGAGGCTCAAGAAAATAGAATTGGTGGAGCTGTTGGATTTAATATGAGAACTGGAGATTTTCATGTATTTAGAGCTAAAGCAGTCATCGTTGCTGCAGGTGGTGCATCACATATATTTAAACCTAGAGCAGTAGGTGAGGGAATGGGAAGAACCTGGTATGCGCCATGGAGTAATGGATCTGCTTATGCCCTCCCTATTGCTGCAGGTGCTAAGATGACCCAAATGGAAAATAGAATTGTATTATGTAGATTTAAAGATGGCTATGGACCAGTTGGTGCTTATTTTCTTCATTTAAAAACATATACGCAAAATGCTAATGGAGAAAATTATGAGAAGAAATGGTATGATCAAACTAAAGAATTAGTTGGAGAATACATTGATCATCATCCAACGCCTACTTGTTTAAGAAATCATGCATTCATTCAAGAAGTAGCTGCTGGTGGTGGACCAATTCATATGGTTACAACAGAAGCTTTTCAAGATCCTCATTTAGAAACAGTTGGATGGGAAAATTTTTTAGGAATGACTGTAGGTCAAGCAGTTGTGTGGGCTTCACAAAATATTGATCCCAAATATACTAATCCAGAGTTAACAACATCTGAACCTTACGTTATGGGCTCACATGCAACATGTTCTGGGGCATGGGTTAGTGGACCAGAAGACCTTTCTCCGCCAGAATATTTTTGGGGATATAATAGAATGTTAACTATAGATGGACTATTTGGTGCAGGTGACACAGTAGGTGGCAGTGCTCACAAATTTTCATCAGGTTCTTTCACCGAAGGTAGATTAGCTGCAAAAGCAGCTGTGAAATATATTGAGGATAAAAAAGCTGAAGGAATTAATGTTTCAGATAAACAATGTAATAATTTTAAAAAAGCTGTTTATAAACCTTTAGAAACCTTCACAGTTGCACAAAACGAAATTACTGGAGGGACTGTTTCACCAAGTTATATTTCTCCAATACAAGGATTACAAAGACTACAAAAAATTATGGATGAATACGTTGGAGGTATTACCTCAAATTATATGACGAACGGAAATTTACTTAAAAAAGCTCTTGAACTTTTAGCTTGGCTGCAAGAAGACTTAGAGCATGTTGGGGCAGAGGATTATCACCAATTAATGAGAGCTTGGGAGTTGAAACATAGAACGTTGACTTCGCAATGCGTCACTGAACATACTTTATTCAGAGAGGAAACAAGGTGGCCAGGATATTATTATAGAGGTGATCATATGAAATTAGATGATGAAAACTGGCATTGTTTGACTGTTTCGAGACGTGACCCTAATACAGGTAAGTTTAGCTTAGAGAAGGTGCCTGTTTATCACATTGTAGATGAGAAAGAGAAGAAAAAAGCTTCTTAATCTCATATTATAACTATAATAAAATATTATAACTATAATAAAGAGTACTCGATGGATCTATTATCTAAATCAGATGAGGAAATTTTCGAAATCGGTAAACCTTTCTGGGAAAATTTAGTTAGATCATCCAATTTGAAAGATTATGGCGGTTTTACTAGAGATTTTTCTACTCAAATGCTTTTCGGAGCTAATGAGGTCGAATTAGGTAAACAGTGGGCAAATAATAAATTAATTGTAAATTTGAATGAAACATATGAGCCATTTGGCACTTTAAGAAGGGGCGATCATATAACTGTGTTAATAAAGCAGACCAACAAAGAAATTCAAGGTGAATTTTTAGGAAGACTTGTGCTTGGTGTAGAGGATGGCGAGGTCAAAGTCTTTGGTGCAACTATCTACTAAAAAATAATTAATTTTTCAATAATTGTTTGACAATTTATCTAGTGGGTGTATTGAGAAATATATATGCACCTTCCAAATATAAAAATACCTCAAATATTCTTTGAAAAAAAAACAATATTAATTAAAACAGGAATTTTTTCAGCAATTGTAGCTTGTTGGGGTGTGATCTTATTTGGAACTTTTATAACTTTTAATTAAGTTATATTTAAAGTTTTTTAAGATGGATGTTTTTTTACCAATCGCTCAAGTATTTATTAACCCAGTCGAAATACTTTTAATAAGCGCTATAGTTGGAGTTCTTTCTGGTTTGTTTGGTGTAGGAGGTGGTTTTTTAATGACACCTTTTTTAATCTTCATGGGTGTCCCTCCAGCTTATGCAGTCGCAAATGAGGCCAACAATATTTTGGCAACATCTGTTTCTGGATCCACCACTTATTGGTTAAAAAATACTTTAGATTACAAAATGGGGTTAATCATTGTAATTGGTGGAACTATAGGAACTATATTGGGTATTTTTACTTTCACTTATTTTAAAGACATTGGAAAAATAGATACAGTAATTTCTTTAGCTTATATGTATATTCTTGCAATAATAGGGACACTGATGTTAGTCGAAAGCTTGGGTGAGATTGATAAAGCTAAAAAGAATATTGTAGAGAAAAAAAAATTACATGTTCATTATTGGATACATGGTCTTCCTTTTAGAATGAGGTTTCCAAAATCTAAATTATATGAAAGTATATTTACACCTATCATAATTGGATTAATTGTTGGGTTTATTGCAGCTATAATGGGAATTGGCGGTGCATTTATCTTAGTACCTGCAATGATTTATATTATTAAGATGCCGACTAAATTAGTGCCTGGAACTTCCTTATTCGTAACAATTTTTGTAAGCGTTATAGTTACATTTCTCCATTCAATTAATTATGGATCGATAGATCTAATGTTAGTATTAATGTTAGTTATAGGTTCGATTGTTGGTGTCCAAGTAGGTCAGAAACTCGGTGAGCAAATTAATAGTTCTGGATTAAAAGCTTTACTAGCAATTTTATTATTAATTGTAGGAATAGTGATAGCTTACGATACTTTTTTTGCAGAAGAAATACGGAATGGGACAATGTCTATTAGCTCTCCAGAGTTAAATTTTTTCTCAAAATTTATTAAAGAGTTCTCGGAAGATATGCCTTTTTTTTATGGATTATTTTCGATTTTATTTGCTGTTATTTTAGGAATTGCAGCAGCATTTATTAGAAGATTAATTTCTAATTTTAGAGAAAAATATTTTAAAAAAACAGTCAAACAATCTAAATAAAAAATTTTATATAGGTCTCAATAGTTACAATACTTATAATTCCAACAGTTAGCATTGCTGTAAATCCGACAATAAAAGGTTTATATCCCATATTTCTAATATCTTTTAAATTTGTTGATAAGCCTATGGCAGCCATGGCCATAGTTAAGAAAACTTTAGAACTTGCTTTAATAAAAATTATAATTTCAGTCCATTGATTGTTAGTTGAGAAAACTTCATCACCAATATTTCTTAAAATTATCATTCCGACAAAACCTAAAATAAAATAAGGAAATATACTTAAAACAGAGTAACCCTTTTCTTCTAACTGACCTCTGTTATAAAGAAAGGCAAAAAGTGGGACCATCACTATTAAAAAAGTATTTCTTAAAAGTTTTGTTACGGTCGCGATATTTAATGTTTCAGGGCTATTATACTGTTGATCATATATTAATGATGCTGCTGCAACTTGTGAGGTCTCGTGTATAGCAGTTCCTAAAAAAAGACCTGTAAATAAAGAATTTCCTTCAAAGTAGAAATTTGAGAAGTAAGGGTATAACAACATCGATAATATTCCAAATAAAGTAATGTTTGCGATTGCATAAGAAATTTCACTTTTATTTGCTTTTATCACTGGTGCGGTTGCCATGATAGCAGTGGTACCACAAACGCAGCTTCCAATAGATATCAGGTAGGCCATGCGAGTTGGTATTTGAATTTTTTTAATTATAAGCTTTATTACGATTAAGACGCTTATAATACAAATTATAATCAACGGAATTGCAATTTTTCCAAATTCTAAAAATTCGAAAGGTTTTAATTGTATACCCAGACAGATTATTCCAAGTTTCAAAATATAATCTCTACTAAAATCTAATCCTTTTTGAAAACTTTCTCTAATTTTAAAAAAATTTCCAAAAAAAATACCCAGTAAAATTGCTATCATCGCTGTAGAGATCGGACTTTTACTATATCCCAATAGCTCGATACCAATAATATTATTAAAACCTTGGGAGAGAGAATAAAGAACAAATGCAAGGATTATACCCGGTATGAAAACCAAGAAATTTTTAAAGAACATTCTTTAATTTTGAGATTATGCGCTTCTATAAAGTTTAGTCATAACAAATTCTTTATGACCTAAAGCTTCTGCACAAGTTAATCTTCCATTGGCTACTCTCAACGTAGTCTCTATAAGCTTGTCTCCCGCCTCAGACAGGTTCATTTCTCTTGAAAGAATTTTTGATACATCACAATCGACATGCTCACTCATACTTTCTGCAGTCAATGGGTTTGCAGTTAATTTTACGACTGGCTCTATAGGGTTTCCAACTATATTTCCTTGACCTGTTGGAAACAAATGAATATTAAATCCTCCTGCAGCTTGAAGTGTGATACATTCTGCAGCTGCTGAAGATGTATCCATAAAGTAAAGCCCTGGACCTTTTGATGGTTCTTCTGCAGGCTCAAGTACGTCTATGAATTTTAAACTCCCAATTTTTTGAAAATTCCCAAATGCCTTCTCTTCTATTGTGGTCAAACCACCCGCTATATTACCAGCTGTTGGTTGACTTTCTGAAAGATCATTAGTTGCTTCTTTTAATATAAAATCATTATAATCATTCCATGTTCTCATAAACTTTTCTGAAGCTTCTTTACTTGCTCCTCTTGCGGCACAAACCTTTTCTGCTCCAGTAAGCTCAGATGTTTCTCCAAAACATAAATGAACGCCTAATGGTTCTAATTTTTCCATTAAATTTCCAACTGTTGGATTTGATGCTAGTCCTGATGTTGTATCTGACTCCCCACATTTTACTGAAATCCATAAATCACTCATTGGACATTCTTCTCTTTGTTTTTCAGATGCCCACTGTGAAAATTCTTGTGCTTTTTTTGAAGCTTTCATTACAGTTCCAATATCTCCTGTACGCTCTATATGAAAACCTTCGACTGGTTTTCCTGTTTTAGCGATACCATCAACAATTTTT
>CABYFG010000016.1 GCA_902518185.1 uncultured Pelagibacteraceae bacterium
AAATATAATAAGGTTGTAGACGCATGGTCTAAATGTACTGATAAAGTTGCAGGTGAAATGATGAAAGGTATTTCCGCTACAGAAAAAACTGATGAAGGGTTAAAAATAAATTCTGTATTTATGATGGCGGACAGTGGAGCTAGAGGATCTGCTGCTCAAATGAAACAATTAGCTGGTATGAGAGGTTTGATTGCTAAACCGTCAGGGGAAATTATTGAAAGTCCAATTATTTCAAATTTTAAAGAGGGTTTAACAGCTCTAGAATATTTTAATTCAACTCACGGTGCTAGAAAAGGATTGGCTGATACTGCACTTAAAACTGCTAGTTCTGGGTATTTAACAAGAAGACTTTGTGATGTTGCTCAGGATTTAACAGTAACCAAAAAAGAGTGTGACTGTAAAAAACCTGGTTTTATCGAACTTTCAGAAATTTTAGAAGGTGGTAACGTAGTTGTTAGTCTATCTGAAAGAGCATTAGGTAGAGTTACTTTTGATGAAGTAAAGCATCCTTTAACAGGTGAAGTTATAATTAAAAAACAAGAAATGATAGATGAAGCTGGCTGTGATAAAATTGATGCAGCAGGCGTTAAAGTTATCAAAGTTTATTCTGTAATGACTTGTGGATCAAAAGAAGGTGTTTGCGCCACTTCTTATGGAAGAGACTTATCAAGAGGTAAAATGGTTCACGTAGGTGAAGCTATCGGCATGATTTCAGCACAATCTATTGGAGAACCTGGGACACAGTTAACAATGAGAACTTTCCACGTTGGTGGTACCGCATCCGTTAAACAAGACTCACAAATTGTAACTAAAAATGAAGGTAAGTTAAAAATTATTAACTCTAATATTTTAGAGGATTCTAAAAAGAATTTAATTGTAATGGGTCGAAATACTCAACTTTCTATAGAGGATGATAATGGAGTACAAATAGCTGTTTATAAGGTTGCTTATGGCTCGAAATTATTTTTCAACAATGGAGATAAAGTCAAAGCAAATACTAAAATATGTGAATGGGATCCTTACACAACACCAGTTATAGCAGAGAAAAGTGGTACAGCTAGTTATGTAGATTTAATTGATGGTGTATCAATTCAAGAAACTACCGACGATGCAACAGGAATTTCTTCTAAATCAGTAATTGATTGGAGAGGTCAATCAAAAAGTACTGATTTAAAACCTAGAATTACTTTAAGAGATGAAAAAGGAAACGTGATTAAAAAAGCTGACGATAATGAAGCTAGATATTATTTAGTGCCGGATTCTATTTTATCAATAAAAGATGGTCAAAAAGTTTATGCTGGTGATGTAATAGCTAGATTACCTAAAGAGACAACTAAAACTAAAGACATTACAGGTGGTTTACCAAGAGTTGCTGAGTTATTTGAAGCTAGAAAAGCTAAGGATAGTGCTATCATTGCAGAAAATGATGGTAGTGTTGTATTTGGAAAAGAGGTAAGAGGAAAACAAAGAGTATCTATTGTTCCTGAGGATGGGTCTGAACCTTCAAATTATTTAATTCCTAAAGGTAAACATATCAATTTTAATCCTGGTGAAAAAATTCAAAAGGGAGAATATCTTTTAGATGGACAACCTTTACCTCATGATATACTTAGAATTCTTGGAATAAAAGAGTTAACCGAGTATTTTGTTAATCAAGTTCAAGAAGTTTATAGATTACAAGGGGTTATAATCAATGATAAACATATTGAGACTATCTTAAGACAAATGTTGAAAAAGATTGAAGTTAAATCTTCAGGAGACTCCTCTTATCTACCAGGTGAGGTAGTTGATAAAATAAAGTTTGAAAACGAAAATGAGAAATTAACCAAGGAAGGAAAAAAACCTGCTATTGGGGAAAGAATATTAATGGGTATTACCAAAGCATCTTTGCAGACCGAGTCATTTATTTCTGCTGCTTCTTTCCAGGAAACAACACGTGTTTTAACCGATGCAGCAATTAAAGGAAAAGTTGACCCGTTAGTCGGATTAAAAGAAAACGTTATTGTTGGGAGATTAGTCCCGGCTGGCACAGGAAATATTAAAAATAAGTGGAACAAGAAAGCACTGCAAGATGATAATAAATTCTTGTCTGAGCAAGAGAAAATAGAACCCTCAGAAAACCAAGTAAATCAATAAAAAAAATAGGCTGATATTTTAGTTTTAGTTTGACAAAGTTAAATTATTAAGTAATTTGGCGATATTTTTGGTTGGAATGTAGTGTCAGTTAAGGCACTAAACGCTGCCACAAATAACCTGTCAGTTATTTCACTCAAAAATAGTAAAAATATAATTAAAAAAATTATGCCAACAATTAATCAGTTGTTAAAAAAAAAAAGAGTAAAACAAATAAATAGGAACAAGGTTCCCGCTCTAGAAAAACAACCTCTTAAAAGAGGAGTTTGTGTTAAAGTTTATACTACTACACCAAAAAAGCCTAACTCAGCATTAAGGAAAGTTGCAAGAGTAAGGTTGTCTAATGGTTTTGAGGTTACAGCTTATATACCTGGAGAAGGCCATAACCTCCAAGAGCACTCTGTAGTACTTATTAGAGGAGGACGTGTGAAAGATTTACCTGGGGTACGATATCATATTTTAAGAGGTAATTTAGATACCCAGGGCGTGGCAAATAGAAAAAAGAGAAGATCTTTGTACGGGACTAAAAAAGGAAAATAATCTATGTCACGAAAAAAATCACAACCAAAAAAAAATATTATCCCAGACCCAAAGTTTAACTCAACTATTATCCCGAAATTAATTAATAACATTATGTATGATGGAAAAAGAGGTATTGCTGCAAAAATTGTTTATGATGCTATTGAAAAGATAAAATCTAAAACTAAAGATGAACCAATAAACATATTCAATGAAGCAATCAATAATATTAAACCGACAGTTGAAGTAAGATCGAGAAGGGTTGGTGGTGCGACCTATCAAGTGCCTGTTGAAGTTAAAAGTAAAAGAGCTCAAGCACTAGCAATAAGATGGCTTGTCGAGTCTGCTAGAAAAAGAAAAGACAAACATATGTCTGATAAAATTTTTAATGAACTTTATGATGCGTATGAAAAGAAAGGAGCGGCAGTAAAAAAAAGAGAGGATGTACATAAAATGGCTGAGTCAAATAAAGCATTCGCTCATTTTAGGTGGTAAAATATTATGTCAAGAACTCACACATTAAATAAATATAGAAATATAGGAATAATGGCACACATTGATGCTGGCAAAACTACTACGACTGAAAGAATTTTATATTACACAGGAAAAAGTCATAAAATTGGTGAGGTCCATGATGGTGCTGCAACCATGGATTGGATGGAACAAGAACAAGAAAGAGGAATAACAATTACCTCAGCTGCAACAACATGCTTCTGGCAAGACCATAGAGTAAATATCATCGACACCCCAGGTCACGTGGATTTTACGATTGAAGTAGAAAGATCTTTAAAAGTGTTAGATGGTGCAGTTGCTGTTTTTGATGGAGTTGCTGGAGTAGAACCTCAATCTGAAACCGTATGGAGGCAGGCAGACAAATATAAAGTACCAAGAATATGCTTTGTAAATAAACTTGATAGAACTGGCGCAGATTTTTTTAGATGCGTGGATATGATAAGAGACAGATTAGGTTCTAAACCTTTAGTGTTACAGGTCCCTATTGGAATAGAGTCGTCTTTAACTGGAGTGGTTGACTTGGTTAAAATGAAGGCACAAGTTTGGAAAAATGAGGCTTTAGGAGCAGAGTGGGAATACAAAGAGATTCCTGAGGATTTAAAAGAAATATCACAAAAATATAGAACTGAATTAGTAGAGACGGCTGTAGAACAAGATGAGAAACTTATGGAGGCTTATCTTAACGGAGAGGAAATAAACGAAAAAGACTTAGTTCAATGTCTTAGAAAAGGCACTTTAAATTTTAGTTTTGTACCCGTTTTGACAGGTTCGGCATTTAAAAATAAAGGTGTTCAACCCTTACTTGATGCAGTCGTAAATTATCTACCAAGCCCGTTAGATATTGGCTCAATTAAAGGAACTAAACTAGGAAGCGATGAAGAAGTCTTAATGAAATTCGATGATAAAGCAGCTTTTTCGGCACTGGCATTTAAAGTTGCTAACGATCCTTTTGTTGGATCATTGACATTTATAAGAGTGTATTCCGGAACAATAAAGACCGGAACAGCTGTATTCAATTCTTCTAAGGAAAAGGAGGAAAGAGTAGGTAGGATGTTATTGATGCATGCTAATTCAAGAGAGGATATTAAAGAAGCAAATGCAGGTGATATAGTTGCTTTAGCAGGGTTAAAAAATACAATAACTGGTCATACTTTATGTGATGAGGAAAATTCTGTTTTGCTTGAACCTATGGAATTTCCAGATCCAGTAATAGAAATTGCGGTTGAACCAAAAACAAAAGCTGATCAAGAAAAAATGGGAGAGGCACTTGGTAGACTTGCAAAAGAAGACCCTTCTTTCAGAGTTACCTCTGACGAGGAGTCTGGACAGACAATTATTAAAGGAATGGGTGAGTTACATTTAGACATAATTGTTGATAGAATGAAAAGAGAGTTCAAAGTTGAGGCAAATGTAGGCGCTCCACAAGTTGCTTATAGAGAAACAATAGAGTCCGCATCAGAAGTTGAATACACACATAAAAAACAAAGTGGTGGAGCTGGCCAGTTTGCAAAAGTAAAATTACTTGTTGAACCTCAAGAACCTGGCAAAGGAAGAGCGGTAGAGAGTAAAATTAAAGGTGGAGCTATTCCTAAAGAGTTTATTCCAGGAGTTGAAAAGGGTATAGAAACAGTTTCTGATAGTGGTATTTTAGCAGGGTTTCCTATGATAGATTATAAAGTCACTATATTGGATGGATTACATCACGACGTGGATTCAAGTGTTTTAGCTTTTGAGCTAGCTAGCAGAGCATGTTTTAAGGATGCTTGCACTAAAGGAGGATTAAAATTATTAGAGCCAATTATGAGAGTAGAGGTGGTTACACCTGAAGATTATATGGGAGATGTGATAGGAGATTTAAATAGTAGAAGAGGTCAAATTAGTACACAAGAGCAAAGAGGTAACGCAACGGTGATCACTGCAATGGTTCCTTTAGCCAATATGTTCGGATATATCAATTCTCTAAGGTCTATGTCTCAGGGCAGAGCACAGTATTCAATGTTTTTTGATCATTATTCAAAGGTTCCACAAAATGTTCAAGATGAAGTAACCAAAAAAATAGCAGGTTAATATGGATAAACAAAATATAAGAATTAAACTTAGAGCATATGATAATAAAATTTTAGATGCTTCAACAGAGGAAATAGTTAATACAGTAAAACGAACAGGCGCTTCTATTAAGGGACCAATTCCTTTACCCACTAAAATTGAAAGGTACACAGTTTTACGCTCTCCACATATTGATAAAAAAAGTAGAGAACAATTTGAGTCTAGAACACATAAAAGATTAATTGATATAATTGAACCAACTCCCCAAACAGTTGAAGCTTTAATGAAATTAGATTTAGCGTCTGGGGTGGATGTAGAGATAAAGATTTAAGTATGATTGAAATAGCTTTAATTGGAAAAAAACTTGGTATGACAAGAGAATTTTATAAATCTGGTCAAGTTGTACCTGTAACAGTTTTGAAGATGGAAAAAGCAAGAGTTATTCAAGTAATAGATATAGACAAGAGAGGTTATAAAGCTGTCCAATTGGGATATGGTAAAATTAAAAATTCAAAATTATCCAAATCTTTAAAGGGATATTTTGCTAAAAAAAATACTGAGGCGAAAAGAAAATTAAAAGAATTTAGAGTAGCTGATACTCAAAATTTTAAAGAGGGAAATGAATTTGGAATTGAAATTTTTAAAGATATTAAATTTGTCGATACTAAATCTAAAACAATTGGTAAAGGCTTTGCAGGAGCAATGAAAAGACACAATTTTGGAGGATTAAGAGCAACTCACGGAGTTTCAATCTCTCATCGTTCACATGGTTCAACGGGACAAAGACAAGATCCAGGTAAGGTTTTTAAAGGAAAAAAAATGGCTGGTCATATGGGTGATAAATTAAGAACAATGCAGAATATTGAAGTTATAAAAACCGATTTAGAAAATGAACTATTATATTTAAAAGGGTCCATTCCTGGTTCGAAAAATTCAGAAATTATTGTTAAAGAGTCTGTTAAAAAAATTAAAAAAAAAACAGTACAAGAAAAAATTAAGACTATAGAAGATTTAAAAAAAACACCTGAAAAAAAGAAGAAATAATGAAAATTGAAAAGATAAACATAGATGGAAAAAAAACTTCAATTGAAGTAATGGATAAAATTTTTTCTGCTAAAATTAACAAGAAATTAGTTAGTAGTGTCTTATATAAAACAAATGCAAATTATAAAGGAAGACATGCTAAAACAAAGCAACAGAATGAAGTTTCAGGACCAACCTCAAAAATTTATGCGCAAAAAGGAACCGGTAATGCGAGACATGCAAGTAAAAAAGCACCAATTTTTGTTGGTGGTGGAATTGCTCATGGACCTAAAGGAAGACTTTCTTATAAAAAAAGAAAAATCAACAAAAGTGAAAAAAAGAAAAGCATTATTTCCCTGTTAAGTGAAAAAAATCAGAATAAGAATTTGTTGGTATTAAATGATTTTAATTCTGAGATAAAAAA
>CABYFG010000017.1 GCA_902518185.1 uncultured Pelagibacteraceae bacterium
GAATTTTAGAATAGCTAAAGATATAGATGAAGAATATCATAAAAATTACGTATCAGCAAAAAAAGCTGGTGTTAATTTTTTGGCTTATAGATGTAAGATAAGTACAAAAGAAATTTATATAGAAAAAAAATTAAAAATTTTAAATGCCTGACTATTCTGAAAAATTTGAAAAAATGAAAATAGCTGGAAAATTAGCAGCTCAAACTTTAGATATGCTGGCCGAAAATATAAAAGAAGGTATCTCGACAGCTTATATTGATAAACTTGGATATGAATTCATCAGAGATAATGGAGGTTACTCTGCGCCTTTATATTATAGGGGTTTTAGAAAATCTTTGTGCACTTCTTTGAATCATGTTGTGTGCCATGGTATACCGACCGAGGAAAAAGTCCTGGAAGAAGGAGATGCTTTAAATGTTGATGTAACCGCAATTGTTAATAATCATTACGGAGATACTAGTAGAATGTTTTGTATTGGCAAAACTTCTGTAAAATTAAATAATTTAATTGATGCAACTTACGAATCTATGATGAATGCAATTAAAATCTTAAAACCAGGAATAAAACTTGGGGATATAGGACATGAAATTCAGTCCTATGTTGAGAAAAGAGGTTTTTCAGTTGTAAGAGACTTTTGTGGTCACGGAATAGGTGAAGCTTTTCATGAGCCACCTAATATACTTCATTACGGTGTCAAAGATACAGGTGCTGAGCTAAAACCTGGTATGACTTTTACTATTGAGCCTATGATTAACGCTGGAAAATTTGGTACAAGAACTCTTAATGATGGGTGGACCGCAGTCACAAAAGATAAATCTTTATCTGCACAATTTGAACATACAGTTGGGATAACAGAAAATGGTTATGAAATCTTTACAGAATCTGCTAAAGGATATTCTAAACCACCATATAATTAATGATTAAAAGATACTCTCGTAAAGAATTAATAGACATATGGTCTGAGGAAAATAAGTATAAAATTTGGTTAGATGTCGAAATTGCTGCAGCACAAGCAATGGAAAAATTAAACCAAATTCCAAAAGGAGTTTCCTCAATGGTTAGAAAAAAAGCAAGAATTAATGTAAAAAGAATTCATCAAATTGAAAGTCAGGTCAAACATGATGTGATTGCTTTTCTAACATCCGTAACTGAAAAAGCTGGATTAAAAGCAAGGTATCTCCATCAAGGGATGACATCCTCCGATGTTTTAGATACAAGTTTTAATATTCAATTAGTTCAATCAGGAAAAATTCTAGTAAAAGATTTAGATCAAATTTTAAAAGTACTCAAAAAACAAGCACGTAAATATAAATTTACTCCTTGTATGGGTAGAAGTCACGGCATACATGCTGAACCAATTACATTTGGTCTTAAATTAGCATCTTTTTATGAGGAGTTTAAAAGAAATAAAAAAAGATTACTTGATGCAATTGATGAAGTTTCTACATGCGCAATATCAGGAGCTGTTGGGACTTTTGCAAATATTTCTCCAAAGGTCGAAAAACATGTTGCTCAAAAACTTGGGTTGAAAGTTGAGCCAATTTCAACACAAATAATTCCTCGTGATCGTCATGCTTTTTATTTTTCAGTTTTAGGTATTATAGCTGGATCCATTGAGCGAGTTGCAACAGAAATAAGACATCTACAAAGAACCGAAGTTTATGAGTTACAAGAATACTTTTCAAAAAATCAAAAGGGATCTTCAGCGATGCCACACAAAAAAAACCCTATCTTAAGCGAAAATCTGACGGGCTTATCAAGAATGGTAAGGAGTGCGGTTGTTCCTGCTCTAGAAAATATCGCTTTATGGCATGAGAGAGATATTTCTCATTCAAGTGTTGAAAGAAATATAGGGCCCGATGCGAATATCACGCTTGATTTTGCACTGGTTAGATTAGCTAATATTTTAGATAACATGATTGTTTATCCAAAAAAAATGTTACAAAATTTAAACTTAACTAAAGGTCTAATTTTCTCTCAAGAGTTAATGCTAGAGCTTACAAAAACAGGATTGACTAGAGAAAAATCGTATAAAATGATCCAAAATTATGCAAAAAAATGTTTTGCAGAAGATCTGGATTTATATAGCGTTATACAAACTGACAGATACATAATGAACAAGATTTCATCAAAAAAATTACAATCCATTTTTAGTTACGCTAAACATTTTAAGAACGTAAACTTAATATTTAAAAGGGTATTTAAGTAATGAAAAAAGGTAAAAAGTTATACGAGGGTAAAGCAAAAATTATTTATGCTTCTTCTGATAAAAATTTAGTTATCCAATATTTTAAAGACGATGCTACTGCTTTTAATAATCAAAAAAAAAGCACCATAGAGGGAAAAGGTGTATTGAATAATCGTATTTCAGAATACATACTTTCTAATCTGTCTCAAATAGGAATTAAAAATCATTTAGTAAAAAGATTAAATATGAGAGAACAATTAATCAAATTAGTAGAAATTATACCAATCGAATTTGTTGTGAGAAATGTTGCTACCGGCTCTTTAACAAAAAGACTTGGAATTGAGGATGGAACAGTTCTTAAAGAGCCCCTAATTGAATACTGTTTAAAGGATGATAAACTTGGAGATCCCTTAATAGCAGAAGATCATATCTATAGTTTTGAGTGGGCTTCAAAAAAAGAAATTGAAAAAGTAAAAAAAATGATCCTGAGAATTAACGATTTTATGATAGGAATGTTTAGAGGCGTTGGTATCAAGTTGATAGACTTTAAACTTGAATTTGGAAGAATAAAAATAAACGGTAAGAATGAAGTTATTCTAGCTGATGAAATTAGTCCAGACACTTGTCGATTATGGGACTCTGTTACAGAAAAAAAATTAGACAAAGATAGATTCAGAAAAGATTTAGGAGATTTAATACCAGCATACACTGAAGTCGCAAAAAGACTAGGAATTTTACATGAACAATCCAATGTTACTGCGGTCAATGTTACAAAATTATCTTCAGTAAAAAAAAAGAGTAAATGAAGGTTTCTGCAATTATCACTTTAAAAAAAGATGTTCTGGATCCACAAGGAAAAGTAATCCATCAAACATTAGACGGAATGGGATTTAAAGATGTTAATGAAGTTAGACAAGGAAAATATTTTGAAATTGATGTAAAAGAAAATGATCCCAAAAAAGCTCAAAAAATTGTTGAAGATATGTGTGACAAGCTCTTAGCAAATCTTGTAATAGAGAATTATAAAATTATTGAGATACAATAATTGATGAAATCAGCAGTAATTACTTTTCCAGGTTCAAATTGTGACAGAGATATGCACGTCGCACTGAATAAGTTTGGTTTTAAAAATCAAATGGTCTGGCATAACGATAATGAACTACCTAAATCTGATTTGGTAGTGCTTCCAGGGGGATTTTCATATGGCGATTATTTGAGATGTGGGAGCATGGCTTCTAAATCTAAGATAATGCAATCAGTAATCAAATTTGCAAAATCAGGTGGTTTAGTGATGGGAATTTGTAATGGTTTTCAGATACTGGTTGAAAGTGGATTAGTTCCAGGAGTTTTGTTGAGAAATAAATATTTAGAATTTATTTGTAAAAATGTTTTTGTAAAAATTGATAATAAAGATAATCCATATTTTAAAAATTTAGATAAAGAGGTATTTGAGTTTCATATTGCTCATAATGAGGGAAATTATTTTTGCACTAATGATCAACTTAAAGAAATAGAGGATAATAATCAGGTAGCAATTTACTATTGCAATGATAATGGAAAAACAGAGGAAAAATTTAATCCAAATGGTTCATTAAAGAATATTGCTGGAATTTTTAACAAGAAAAAAAATGTTTTAGGAATGATGCCTCATCCAGAAAGAATGATTGATAAAAGTTTGTCTGGAGAAGATGGATCTTTGTTTTTTAAAAATTTAATAAATAACATAAAATAATGGAAGTTAACGAGCAGATAGCTATAGATCATGGTTTAAAAAAAGAGGAATATAAAAAAATTTGTGATCTATTAAAAAGAGTTCCTAATTTCACTGAACTTGGAATTTTCTCTGCGATGTGGAATGAACACTGTTCCTATAAATCATCAAGACTTCATTTAAAGAAACTTCCAACCTCTGGAAAAAAGGTAATTCAAGGACCAGGGGAAAATGCAGGCGTGATTGATATTGAGGATGGAGACGCAATTGTTTTTAAAATTGAAAGCCATAATCATCCATCTTTTATTGAACCCTATCAAGGAGCAGCTACTGGTGTGGGTGGTATAATGAGAGATGTTTTTACAATGGGTGCAAGACCAATTGCAAATTTAAATTCAATACATTTTGGCTCTTCACAACACAAAAAAACAAAAAATCTTTTAAGAGGAGTTGTTCATGGAATTGGGGGTTATGGAAATTGTATGGGTGTCCCTACTATTGCAGGGCAAACTTCTTTTGATAATTCTTACAATGGAAACATTTTAGTCAATGCAATGACTCTTGGATTGGTTAAAAAGAATAAAATTTTTTATTCAAAAGCTGCAGGTCTTAACAAACCTGTAATTTACGTGGGCTCAAAAACAGGACGAGATGGTATTCATGGAGCAAGTATGGCCTCTGCCAGTTTTGATGAAAAAATAGAAGAAAAAAAACCAACTGTTCAAGTTGGAGATCCTTTTACAGAAAAACTTTTACTTGAAGCTTGTTTAGAATTAATGGCTGGAGATTCAATTATTGCAATACAAGACATGGGTGCAGCAGGTCTTACATCATCAAGCATTGAAATGGCCTCAAAAGGTAATTTGGGAATTAAATTAAATCTTAATAAGGTTCCGTGTAGAGAAAGCAAAATGACACCTTATGAAATTATGCTTTCTGAAAGCCAAGAGAGAATGTTGATTGTTTTAGAAAATGGAAAAGAAGATATAGCAAAAAAAATATTTGATAAATGGGATTTAGATTTTGCAGTAATTGGTAGAACAACAAATTCCAAAAATATCGAATTATTTTATGATGAAAAAAAAGTTGCTAGTATTCCTATTAATACTTTAGTTGAAAATTCTCCGATGTATGATCGAAAATGGAAAAAAACCAAACTTCCAAAAAAAAATAAATATAAAAAAGGAAATTTCAATAATTTAAAAATAAAAGATGTTCTAAAAAAGATTCTTTCGAATCCAAATATTGCAAGCAAAGAATGGATCTGGCAACAATATGATCATACTGTAATGGGAGATACAATCCAAAAACCTGGAGGGGATGCTGGGGTAGTAAGGGTTCATGGTACCAACAAAGCTGTAGCAGCATCCGTAGATTCCTCTGCAACTTATTGTTGGGCGCACCCAATAACTGGAGGAAAACAAGTAGTTGCAGAAAACTGGAGAAATTTAATTTCTGTTGGTGCAAAACCAATAGCTATTACAAATTGTTTAAACTTCGGAAGTCCAGAAAATGAAAATAATATGGGCGAGTTTGTTGAGTGCGTTCAAGGAATAGGTGAAGCGTGTAAATATTTAAATTTCCCTGTCGTTTCAGGAAATGTTTCATTTTATAATCAAACAAAAGATATAGGAATCAAACCAACACCATCAATAGGAGGAGTTGGTTTAATTAAAGATTATAAAAAAATGATAACTATGCAATTAAAAGAAATTAATAATGTAGTTTTAATCATAGGTAAAACTGAAGGTCATATTGATCAAAGTATTTTTGCCAGAATTATTTTAGATGAAAAAAATGGCCCTCCACCAGAAGTCAATTTATTTAATGAAAAAAATAATGGTGAAACCATATTAAAGTTAATAGATCAAGATCTTGTTAAAAGTGCGCATGATATTTCATTAGGTGGTATGATTACAGCAATAAGCAAAATGTGCATTAAAGGAAATAAGGGTATTAGACTAAATAAATCAAAAAATCTAATTAATCAGGTTGAGTATTTTTTTTCTGAAGATCAAGGAAGATATTTAATTGAAATCAACCCAGATAATTTAAAAAAAGTTACAAAGATTTTAAATGATAACTCTGTTCATTACGAAGAATTAGGTATTATTATAGAAAATGATATTATTATTGATGAAAAGACAAAACTTACAATTGACGAATTAAAATCTTATAATACTAATTGGTTAGAAAATTATATGAATTAAATATGGCTATGAATTTAAAAGAAATTGAAAAACACATTAAAGATGCAATGCCTGATGCATCAATAGAAATACAAGATTTAGCAGGCGATGGTAATCATTACTCAGCAATTATAACTTCACCAAGTTTTTCAGGAAAAAGTAAAATTGAACAACATAAGATGGTTTATAAATCTCTAAAAGGTAAAATGGGTAATGAATTGCATGCCTTAGCAATTAAAACAAAGGAACAGTAATGGATGATCAGACAAAAAATTTAATAAAAAATCATATAGACACAAATGATATTTGTTTATTTATGAAAGGAACACCAGATGCTCCACAGTGTGGGTTTTCGATGGCAGTGACAAACATACTTAAAATTTTGGAAGTAAATTTTAAAAGTGTTAATGTATTAGAGAATCAATCTCT
>CABYFG010000018.1 GCA_902518185.1 uncultured Pelagibacteraceae bacterium
ATAGTGTTAATTAAAGGCTCAGGGTAAAAACCAAATAATAGTATTGGTATTGCTAAACATGATAAAACAAAAAACTCTGATTTATTCAAATCAAGCATCTTTTTTAAATCTTCATTTATTAAGTTTCCGAAAATAACTCTTTTATATAACCAAAGAATATATGCGGCACCCAAAATTACTCCAACACTCGCTAACACAGCAACTAAAAAATTTATTTTAAATACGCCCATCAATATTAAAAATTCTCCAATAAAACCACTTGTTCCCGGTAGACCTAATGATGCTAAAACAAATACCATTAACAACACTGAATATTTCGGTATAATGCTTACTATTCCACCATATGTACTAATTAGTCTTGAGTGCATACGATCATAAACTATACCGACACTTAAAAAAAGTGCAGCAGAAACAAATCCATGGCTTATCATTTGTATTATGCTACCTTCTATACCTTGTTGTTGAATCGTAAATATGCCCAATGTTACAAATCCCATGTGTGCGACAGAAGAATATGCAATAAGTTTTTTCATATCCTCCTGCATTAGAGCTATTAATGATGTGAAAATTATTGCAATTATACTTAAGGCAAAAATCAAAGGTGTAAAAATTTCAGATGCAACTGGAAATAACCCAAGAGAAAATCTGATAAAACCATATCCCGCCATTTTTAGTAAAATTGCTGCTAATAAAACTGAACCAGCTGTAGGGGCCTCAACGTGAGCATCGGGAAGCCAAGTATGAACTGGCCACATTGGAGTTTTGACAGCAAAGGAGCTAAAAAAAGCTAGCCATAATAAATTTTGATATTTAGCATCTATACCTTGATCATAAAGCTCAACCACATCAGTTGTTCCAGTTATCCAATATATTGAAATTATTGCGATTAACATTAAAACTGAACCTAAAAGTGTGTAAAGAAAGAATTTGAATGCAGAATAAACTCTTCTTACACCTCCCCAAATCCCAATAATTAAAAACATTGGTATAAGCCCTGCTTCAAAAAATAAATAAAATACAAATAAATCCAGTGAACAGAAAACACCAATCATAAATGACTCCATAATTAAAACTGCAATTAAGAACTCATTAAGTCTTGTTTTGATTGAATTATTTATAGAAATTATACATAGTGGTGTAATAAAGGTAGTAAGTATAATAAATAATATTGATATTCCATCTATACCAACTTTATAATTTATAAAACCGTCAATCCAAACTTTCTCCTCAACAAACTGAAAGTCAGGTTTTGTTTGATCAAAAAGTATCCACAGATAAAGAGACAAAAAAAAATTCACAAGTGATGTAAATAAAGCAACATATTTAACAGTAATATTTTTTTCTTTATTACTTTTTGTAAAAAATAAAAAAATAGCTCCAACAGTTGGAAGTAAAATAAGTGAAGAGAGAATAGGAAAATCCATTTTTATTTAACAATTAAAAAAGTTAATAGTGCAGAAAACCCAAGTAACATTACAAAAGCGTAATGATATATAAATCCACTTTGTATTTTTTTAGCTTTTAATGAAAATTTTTTGATTACAGAAGAAACTCCATCAGGTCCAAAACCATCTATAACTTTTAGGTCAAAAAACTTCCATAAAAAAAGCCCAAAACTCTTTGAAGATTTGACAAAAATAACGTCATAAAACTCATCAAAATACCATTTGTTGACCAAAAAATTATGTAAAGGCTTATTAATATTCACTATTTGTTCAGGTAAATTTTTATTTTTCACAAATAAATAATAACTTAGTGGAATTGATAGCATTACCAAAGTGGGCGTTAACATTAGAAACCAAGATGGTGGATGATCAGTGCTCAATGGTTCTAAAAAGAAGATTGAGTTTTGCCAAAAATTATTTTCATTCCACACTTCAATAAATAAATCTTTGAAAAAGAATCCTGAAAAAATAGCTCCAACCGAAAGTAAGATTAGTGGAATCAACATTACAATAGGTGATTCATGAGTTTCATCAATCTTAATATTTTCGTTTTTATACTCTCCATGAAAAGTTTTAAATAAAAGTCGCCAAGAGTAAATTGATGTTAATACAGCAGTAAAAATTCCAATTCCTGCAGCATAATATCCAGCGGTGTTATCTCTTAAATAAGCAAATTCAATAATAGCATCTTTAGAATAAAATCCTGATAAAAACGGGAAACCTGTTAAAGCTAAAGTTCCTATTAACATCAAAATATAGGTGTAGGGCAACTTTTTCCAAACTGCACCCATTTTCTCAATATTCTGCTCATCTTTAAAAGCATGAATTACTGATCCAGCTCCTAGAAACAACAACGCTTTAAAGAATGCATGGGTAAACAAATGAAACATAGCAATATTGTAAGCACCCACTCCAGTAGCAAAGAACATGTATCCTAACTGACTGCAAGTTGAATAAGCAATTATTTTTTTTATGTCAGTTTGAACGAGTGCAACCGTTGCTGCAAAAAAAGCAGTGCTAAATCCAACAATCGTAATTACATTTAAAGCAAGTTCTGAGTACTCATATATTGGAGAACATCTGACTACTAAAAAAATACCTGCGGTTACCATTGTAGCTGCATGAATTAATGCAGAGACAGGAGTTGGTCCTTCCATAGCATCTGGTAACCAAGTGTGTAAAAAAATTTGAGCAGATTTACCCATTGCTCCAACAAATAAAAGTAATGAAATCAAATCTATAGCATTAATTTTAATTCCTAAAAAAATAAGCTTTTTATCAATTAAAGTTGGGATTCTCTCAAAAACTTCATCATAGTTAACTGTGCCAAATAAATAAAAAATTAAAAAAATTCCTAATGCAAATCCAAAATCTCCAACTCTATTTACTAAAAAAGCTTTGATTGCTGCTGCATTCGCTGTATCTTTTTTAAACCAAAAACCTATTAAAAAATATGAGCAAAGACCAACACCTTCCCAGCCAAAAAAAAGTTGAATAAAATTGTCAGATGTAACCAACATAAGCATTGCAAATGTAAATAAAGATAAATATGCCATAAATCTTGGTTTATGTGGGTCGTGGGACATGTATCCAATTGAATAGATGTGAACTAATGAAGAAATAAAAGTTACAACAACAAGCATAATTGATGACAATGGATCGATTTTCATTGACCAATTTACATCGAGTGAGCCAGAACTAATCCATTTTGCTATAACGATATTATCTGAATACTGGTTAAAAATTACTTGATAGAAAATAAATAAAGACAACAATGCTGCTATACTTACAAGTAATGAAGTAATTATTTCTGAATTTCTATCACCTAAAAATTTTCCAAAAAATCCAGAAATTATCGAAGCAATCAAAGGTAAAGCTATTATTAAAATTTCCATTTTATCCTTTTAGCTTATCAATTTCCTCAACTCTTATTGTTCCTGAATTTCTAAAATACACAACTATTATCGCAAGACCTATCGCGGCCTCAGCAGCTGCAACCGTTAGAATAAATAAAGTGAAAATTTGACCAGATAAATCTCCCAAAAAAATTGAAAAAGATACCAAATTAATATTTACTGCTAATAATATTAATTCAATACTCATTAATATTACAATAATATTTTTTCTATTTAAAAAAATTCCAATAATGCCAATTGAAAAAATTATTGCTCCTAAAGTTAAATAATGTCCCAGACCTATTTCAGTCATCAATTTTAACTCCTTTTTGGGAGTCTATATTTAACAACTCTACTCCTTCAGATCTTTCTCTTGAAATTTGTTTTAAATAACTTTGAGTTTTTACTCCTTCTCTTCGTCTAAAAGTAAGAACTATTGCACCAATCATAGCAATCAACAAAATCATTCCACTTATTTGAAAAATATGAATATAATCTGTATATAAAATTTGGCCTAAAGAATGGGTGTTTGTGATCTCATTAATATTATTTACGTTATTTGAATTAAGAAACTCTGGTTTATACTTCCAACCACCAATAACTATTATCAGTTCAAAAAAAATAACAACACTTATGATTATTCCTATCGGAATATGTTTTGAGCTAGTCTTTGATAAAAACCATTGATTTTTTTGTTGAGCTACATTTAACATCATAACTACAAATAGAAATAAAACTGCCACAGCACCAACATAAACAATTAACATTATCATTCCTAAAAATTCTGCTCCAATCATAATGAAAAGGCATGAAATACTTATAAAATCTAAGATTAAAAAAAAAACTGAGTGGACCGTGTTTTTTGATGCAGTCACCATAATCGCTGAAATAACTGCTATAAAAGAGAAGAAATAAAAAAAAACAGAATGTGCAATCATAAATTATCGATATGGATTGTCAGACTTAATATTAGCAGCTAGTACATTTTCCCATCTATCACCGTTATCTAAAAGCTTTTCTTTTGTATAATACAGTTCCTCTCTTGTCTCAGTTGAAAATTCAAAGTTAGGGCCTTGTACAATGGCATCAACTGGGCATGATTCTTCACATAATCCACAATAAATACACTTCATCATATCTATATCATATCTTGTTGTTTTCCTAGCTCCATCTGCTCTTTCGGCTGATTCAATTGTAATAGCTTGAGCAGGACATACAGCTTCACATAACTTGCAGGCTATGCATCTTTCTTCTCCATTAGGGTATCTTCTCAATGCATGTTCACCTCTATATCTTGGGCTAATTTTTCCTTTTTCAAAAGGATAGTTAATAGTTTTTTTTGGTTTAAATAATTCTTTTATTGCAATAAGAATAGCGCCTATAAAATCTATCATAAAAACAGTTTTAAAAAATCTTGAGAGTTTCATCTATATTTTTGGTAAAAGATTAAAATAAAACAGATAACTCGCAGTAAGAACTACATAAGTCAAAGATAAAGGTAAAAATATTTTCCAGCCTAATCTCATTAATTGATCATATCTGTATCTTGGAACCACTGCTTTTACTAATGCAAACAAAATAAATAAAAATAAAATCTTAAAGATTAACCAAATAGCTCCAGGTATTAAATTAAATGGATACAAATCAATAGGTGATAACCAGCCACCTAAAAATAAAATTGAACCTAATGCACACATTAAAAGAATGTTAGCATATTCACCTAGCCAAAACATTGCATACATCATACCAGAATATTCTGTTTGATACCCCGCTACTAATTCCGCTTCAGCTTCTGGTAAATCAAACGGAGGTCTGTTTGTTTCAGCTAAAGCTGATATAAAAAAAATTACGAACATAGGAAAAAGTGGTATTATAAACCACAAGTTCTGTTGGGCTAATACAATATCATTTAAGTTTAAAGAGCCCACACATAGTAAAACGTTTATTATAATTATACCTATAGATACTTCATAAGAAACCATTTGAGCTGCTGATCTAATTGAGCCTAAAAAAGGATATTTAGAGTTTGAGGCCCATCCACCCATAATAATACCATAAACACCTAAAGAAGAGACTGCAAAAATATAAAGTATACCAACATTAATATTTGCTATAACTTGACTTTCGCTAAACGGAATTACAGCCCATGCTACTAAAGCTAAAGTCATTGTAATTATCGGTGCAAGTATAAAAATAATTTTGTTAGAACTTGCCGGAATTATTATTTCTTTAAATATATATTTTAATGCATCTGCCAAAGATTGTAATAATCCAAAAGGTCCAACAACATTTGGTCCTTGTCTTTTTTGTACAAAAGCCCAAACCCTTCTATCTAGCCAAACTATCATAGCCACTGATACTAAAACTGGAACAATTAAAAATAAAATCTTATAAGTTTCCTCAAATATCAAACTTATATAATCCATTATTACCCCTCTGTACCAGTTTGTTTAAAATTTTTTTTTTCATTATTACAATCAAGCATTGTTTTTGATGATCGTGCGA
>CABYFG010000019.1 GCA_902518185.1 uncultured Pelagibacteraceae bacterium
GGATGGAATTTCACCTGGTCAAGCGTGTGTATTTTATAATGAGGATAAATCAGGCTTTAGAGTCTTAGGTGGCGGCTGGATTACGAGGTAGTCTTTTTCCACATTAAAAATGTTAAAAGATAAAAAATTATAACTCCCAGAAAAACATTCCACTCAATAGCATGTTTTAAAAATTTAAAGTTATCAAATGGTAAAAAGGGTAAAGTGATAATCGATATTGTAATTAGAAATGTAATTAGAATTCTTTTTATTGTAAGATAAATTGGTTTAATATAATTTTCTAGTTTTTCTTTAATATCATAAAAAAATTTAATTAAATATGCCTGAGCAATTAATTCAAATATTATAAAGGATAACATAACCACTCTTCTAAATAATTTATAAAGATCGTTATCAAACTTAATTCCTAAAAAAATTGAATGAATTGTTAATAAAACTGCTGAACTTACTCCAAAAAAAATAATCTTTTTTGTATGCACATAGTTATTATTAAAAAAATTAATAATATTTTTTGTATTCAGCCAATAACGAACAAGTAGGTAGGATGTTATAAACATTGCTGGTTTGAATATTAGATACAAAGGAAAATCTCTTACAGTTCTGCTTATAGATACTCCACCATCTAAATAAGGAAAAGTTGGAAAAATTGGTACACCGGGTTGTAATATTTGATGAAAATTCGTTACTATTAATAAGCAGGTGTTAATTGATATAAAGGGAATTATAAAAATCCACACAGAAATTGATTTTACTTTATCAATACTGTTCATGATATTGATTATCTCTTTTTATTTTTTTTTCTAGCTCTTCTTTTTTTTGAGCCCATTTTTCTTCGGCCTCGGTGTTTTTTTGGGTAACCCATTATTTCCTTTGTTTATAATTTAATTGAAATTATGGCTTGGATATAGCATTCTCGAGATCAGTTATCAATTTTTTTATGTCAAAGTCTTTTAAAACTTTTTTAAAGCATACAGCTAAAGATTTTCACAATCAGTCAGTAAATCCACCAGTTGTAAGAGCATCGACAATAATTTTTAAGTCAATGAGACATATAAGAAAAACACAAATGAAAGCTCAAAAAAATCCGGTGGGTGGTCATTTTGATTATGGCAGGCAAGGGACTTCAACTACTTATATCTTGCAAAAAATTTTAACTAAACTTGAGGAAAGTTATCATGTGTTCACTACTCCTACGGGTTTTGGATCAGTTTTTTTAGCTATTTTTAGTGTCGTGAGGCCTGGTGATGAAATGTTAGTGGCAGATCCAGTTTATAGTCCAACAAGAATTTTAACTGAGAATTTTTTAAAAGATTTCAATATTAAAACAATTTTTTACAACCCTCAAGATTTAAAAACACTAGAAAACAATATTTCAAAAAAAACAAAACTAATATTTGTTGAAAATCCTGGTAGTAATTCATTTGAATTTCAAGATCTTAGTAAGATCATTAAAATTGCAAAAAAAAATAATATTTTAACTGCAATAGATAATACTTGGGCTACTCCATATTATTTAAAACCAATTAAACTAGGTTTTGATATGAGTATTGTCTCCGCAACAAAATATTACTCAGGTCACTCAGATGTTATGGGTGGAAGTCTTGCAGTTAATAAAAAAGTTTTTAATAAAGTTAAGATTGCCGAAAAAATTACCGGTCTTAGGTTAGGACCAGATGATGCATATTTAATCACTAGGGGATTAAGAACTCTTGATATTAGATTGGATAGACATAGTGAAAATGCAAAAAAGATTGCTTCATTTTTATCGAAAAATAAAAAGATTGAACTTCTTTATCCTTATAAAAAAAATACTAAAAATTTTAGAATGTGGAAAAAATATTATGCTGGAGCATCAGGTTTAATGGGATTAAAAATTAAGTGTAAAAAAATTAGTTCAGTAAGAAAATTTGTAAACTCATTAAAATTATTTGGTTATGGTTATAGCTGGGGAGGTTTTGAAAGTTTGGTTTTGCATCAGGAATATCGAGAGACAGGAAACAGAAAGTACATGAATTTAGCGATTGACGAACATCTTGTTAGGCTTCATATAGGCCTGGAAGAACCTAGCGACCTTATCGCTGATATAAAACAGGCCATGAAACATTTAAAATAATTTCATGTCAGAAGAAAAATTCATTAGGAGTAGAACAGCGTTATTTACTCTAATAGCAGCAAGTTTAGTAGTTTTGATATCTTTGGGTGTCAGACAAACTTTTGGAATGTTTTTTATGGATTTTAAAGATGATCTTGGAATTTCATTAACTCAATCAGGTCTGTCTGTAGGGTTACAAATGCTCATGTGGGGTTTAACTGGTCCAATATTTGGAGCTATTGCTGACAAATATGGCGGCCATAAAGCAATTTCTTTGGCTTTTATATTTTTTTTAGCCGGAGTTTATTTCTTGTATGCAGGTCCAAACACAGGAATTTTCTTTCAAATTGATATGGGAATTCTCATTGGAATTGGTTTAGGTGGGACTGCGATTAGTATACCAATGTCTGTGGTGGGAAAACATTTCCCACTTTCTAACAGAACTATTGCAATGAGCATTGTAACAGCTGTAGGATCGTTTGGTTATTTCTTATCTCCCTTATTGACAGAATATTCTTTAACTGAGAATGGTTGGAAGAATACTTTATTAGCTTTTTTAATTGCATTATTTATTGGGTTTATAATTTCTTTTTTTGTAAGGTCTCCCTCACTTAATCAAAGTATTGAAAAACCAAATAATCAAGGAACTTTTGATGCTTTGAGAGAAGCGTTTGGAACTAAAAGTTATGTGCTTCTCGTCTCAGGTTTTTTTGTCTGCGGTTTTCATATTACTTTAGTTGGGACACATGTTCCGACATATGTAATTGATAGAGGCCTAGAAAGTTGGACTGCTGCTGCCATCCTATCATTAATAGGTTTATTTAATATTTTTGGATCACTTACTAGTGGATATCTATCAACTAAAATGAGTAAAAAATTAATTTTGAGTACTATTTATGGGTTGAGGGGAATTTCAATAATGTTTTTTATATTTTTACCTGCAAGCAATATTAACTCTTTTATATTTGGAGCAACTTTTGGCTTTTTGTGGCTTTCGACTGTTCCTGCAACAAGTGGAATAGTTGCCCATATGTTTGGAACAAAATATTTAGGATTGCTATATGGAATAGTCTTTTTAAGTCATCAAATTGGTTCTTTTTTTGGTGCATATTTAGGGGGTTTATTTCATGATTTGTACGGGTCGTATGATTATGCGTGGTATTTGGCAATTGCATTATCAGTTTTTGCGGCAATAATTCATTTACCAATTAAAGAACAACCAGTATTGAGATTAAAAACAGAATAAGTTGAATACGATTAAACAAATTCGAAAATTAGATAATTCTGGAAAACCTTATATAATTTATAAATCAGATAAGGGTTTCGATCTTTATACTGATTTTTCAAAAAAAATAATTTTAAATAATAAAAATATTAAAAGTTTTTTAACTAAAAAAAATAAAAAACAATCAAAAAATACAGATCTTTTTATTGGTTTTTTTGGATATGAGTTATTAAATAATCTGATTGATATAAAAGTTCCTGAACAAAAGAATTCAAGTTTTCCCAAGGGTATTTTTTATAAACCAGAAAAAAGAATCAAACTTAGTAATAAGTTAAATTATGATTTTAAAAATTTTAAATGCGGAAACTTTAAGATTAATATTAATAGAAAAAATTACACAAAAATATTTAATAAATTTAAGAAAAAAATAAAAAGTGGTGAAACATATCAGATTAAAATTTGTACAAAATATAAAACAAAGTCAAAAATCAATCCGTTAGATTTTTTTTCAAGGTTATCTGATACTAATTTAGCTCCGGAAGCTTTTATGATTAAAGATAATAATTATTCAATAATTAGCTGTTCCCCCGAAACTTTGATTATTAAAAAAGGAAGCGATATATCTACAAAACCGATAGCTGGGACTGTAAAAAAAACGAAGCGGCTGAATAAAATAAAAGCATTAAATTATTTTAGAAAAAATTTAAAAGAAACCAAAGAGCACAATATGATTGTTGATATGGAAAGAAATGATTTATCAAGAATTTGTAAGGTAGGTTCAGTAAAATTATCTAAACAAAAAATTGTTGAAGAATATAAAGACCTGTTCCATTATGTTAGTCTAATCAATGGAAAATTAAAGAAAAATATAAATAATTTTGAAATAATCAAAGCAATGATGCCAGGCGGTTCAGTTATTGGGTGTCCAAAAATAAATACGCTTAATCTTTTAAACAACCAGGAAAAAGAAAATAGAAATATTTATACAGGTAGTTTTGGTTATATAAAGTTCAACGGTGATATGAGATTTAATATAATTATACGATCAATTTTAAATTTTAAAGATACATCTGAAATTTCAGTTGCCTCAGGTGTCGTTGTCGATAGTAATGCTAATCATGAATTTAACGAGAATTTTCTAAAAGCTAAAGCGTTAATAGATTTATTTAAATGATTTATGTAATTGACCATAACGACTCCTTTACTCATAACGTGGTTCATCAATTTGCCTTGTTTGATAAAGTTGAGTGCGATAATTATGATAAAATTAGTCAAAATAAAATTAACCAAGCTTCAACGATAATTTTCTCACCTGGACCAGGAAATCCCAAAAATTATCCAATTACTTCAAAAATTTATAAAAAGCATAAAGGTAAAAAGAAAATAATAGGTATCTGTTTAGGATTTCAACATATTCTTTTTTGCGAAGGTGCAAAAATTATTGAACAAAAAAAGATTTATCATGGTTTTCAATCAAATGTAAAAGTAATTAATAATAAATCTTTATTTAAAAAAGGAAAAATATTTAAAGTTGGCAGGTATCATTCTTTAAAATTAAAAGAACCTTTCAAATCTAATAATTTTGAGATAACTATGAGATGTTTAACTTCAAAAGTTGCAATGGCAATTGAAAATAAAAAGGAAAAAATATATGGATTTCAATTTCATCCAGAATCTTTTTTAACTATAAATGGTAACTTACTTATTAAAAAAATCTTATCTGCTTGAAGACCTAAGACAAATCGAGTTTCAAGATCTTTGGGAAGATCATGGAATTTTTACAACGATGTGGATTTTTGGCAAACCAGCTAAAATTTTATTTTTTGATAATCATATAAAAAATTTAATATTATCATTAAAAAAATACCAAATAAAAAAGAAATCTTTAAAATCAGATATTTTAGAAATAATTAAT
>CABYFG010000020.1 GCA_902518185.1 uncultured Pelagibacteraceae bacterium
ATCTTTATATCAGCTACACCAAGCCAATGAAGCAAAGTTTGTTGAATTTGCTGGTTACCAAATGCCAATTCAATATTCTGATGGAATAGTTGAAGAGCATAAATTTACAAGAAATCATTCTGGTATTTTTGATGTTTCCCACATGGGTCAGCTATTCATTTATGGTGGTGAAGACTTAATTAAAGATTTAGAAAAAATTTTTCCTTTAGATCTAAAAAATTTAAAATTAAACCATTCAAAATACAGCTTCTTAATGGATAAAGATGCTGGGATACATGACGATTTGATTATTACAAAAACAAATGAGGGTTTTTTAATAATTCTCAATGCAGCATGCAAAGATAATGACTTCAAAATTTTAAAAGAATTTCTTCAAGATAAGTACAAAATGGTTTTGGATGAAAATAGATCTCTAATTGCCATTCAGGGTCCAAAATCATCAGAAATTCTTAATGATGTTATTAATGGTGTGAAAAATCTTAATTTTATGTCAGGAAACTGGTTTAAATTTGAAAATCAGAAAGTTTATATTACGCGATCTGGTTATACAGGTGAAGATGGTTTTGAGATATCTATAGCAAACGATTTTGTAGACAAATTAACCAGAGAATTAATTAATAAAGGATCTAAATTGATAGGTCTTGGTGCAAGAGATACACTAAGATTGGAAGCTGGTTTATGTCTTTATGGTCATGATCTTGATAAAGACAAAACTCCAGTGGAAGCAAATTTAAAGTGGGCTATTTCAAAAGAAAGAATCTCTAAGGGAGATTTTATTGGCTCTGATATAATTATTAAACAATTAAATGACGGTGTCAGTAAAATAAGAGTTGGAATTAAACCTGAGGGAAGAATTATTGCTAGAGAAAAAACAAAAATATTTAATCAATCAGATGTTCACATTGGAGAAATCACAAGTGGTACATTTGGGCCAAGTGTTAATGGGCCTGTTGCAATGGGTTATGTGGAAAATGAATTTTCACAAAAAAATACTAAAGTATTTTTAGAAGTAAGAGGTAAAAAACATCCCGCAAGTATTTGCAGCTTACCATTTTATAAAAAAAGTTACGTCAAAGGAGTAAATTAATGAGTGAAGTAAAATATTCAAAAGAACATGAGTGGATTAAGTTAGATGGAGATGTTGCAACAATAGGTATCACACAACATGCAACAGAAATGTTAGGTGATATAGTTTTCGCAGAACTTCCAGAAAAAGGTGCTAACGTAGAGAAAGATGGTACAGCTGGTGTTGTAGAGTCAACAAAAGCCGCCAGTGATGTATATACACCTGTGAGTGGCGAAGTGGTTGATACAAATCAAGCTATAGTAGATGATCCATCAAAGATTAATCAAGATCCAGAAAACTCGGCTTGGTTTTTTAAACTTAAAATAAAAGATCCATCAGAAATGGATACTTTAATGAATAAAGATGATTACGACAAATTTGCAAAGGAGACTTCAGCATAATGTTACCAAACTCAGAAAAAGATTTTTTAAAAAGACATATTGGTCCCTCTAAAGAGGACCAATCAAAAATGTTAAAAGAATTAAATTATCAATCAATAGATGATTTGATTGACAATACTGTTCCAGAAAAAATAAAATTTGAAGGTGAACTTAATATTGGCGACTCAAATTCAGAGTACGAGGCATTAAGAAAGTTACGAGCAATTTCGAAAAAAAATCAAGTTTACTCAAATTTTATTGGTATGGGTTACTATGGAACATATACACCCTACGTAATTTTGAGAAATATATTAGAAAATCCAGGTTGGTATACATCATACACACCTTATCAGCCTGAGGTAGCTCAAGGAAGACTCGAGATGTTATTGAACTTTCAACAAATGATTGTTGACTTTACGGGAATGGATATTGCCAATGCTTCTTTATTAGATGAAGGCACAGCAGCAGCAGAGGCTATGGGTCTAAGTCATAGATTGAATAAAAAAGATAGTAATTTAGTTTTTGTTTCTGAAGATTGTCATCCTCAAACAATAAATGTAATTCAGACAAGAGCTGAACCAATGGGTTTAAAGGTTTTAGTCGGAAAAGAGGATGAAGTTTTAGACCAGCTAAAAGAGGATTTAGTTTGTGGAATTTTACAATATCCTGGAACTTTAGGAGACATTAAAGACCCGAGTGAAGCAATTAGCAAAATTCACAAAAAAAACGGTAAGGCTGTATTAGCTTGTGATCTGTTAGCCCTAGCAAAATTAAAAACGCCAAGAGAACTTGGCGCCGACATTGCAGTTGGAAGCTCTCAAAGATTTGGTATTCCAATGGGATATGGAGGTCCACACGCAGCTTTTTTTGCTACAAAAGATGAGTTTAAAAGATCAATGCCTGGAAGGATTGTCGGTGTATCAGTTGATAGACATGGTAATAAGGCATATAGATTATCATTACAAACTAGAGAGCAACATATCAGAAGAGATAAGGCGACAAGTAATATTTGTACTGCCCAAGCTTTATTAGCAATTGTGTCAGCAGCATATGCTATTTATCATGGTCCGGATGGAATTAAAAATATTTCAGAAAGAGTGTCTCAATTGGCAAAAAGTTTTGCTGATAAAATAAAACAATCAGGATACGAGCTTTATTCGAATAATTTTTTTGATACAGTTACTATTATTACTAAAGAAAAGACTGATCAAATTTATAAGAATGCTCTGAACCAGAGAGTTAATATTCGAAAAGTAAATTCTGAAATGCTTGCTGTTTCATTTGATGAAAGAAAAAATGTATATAGAGTAAATCAACTATTAAAAATTTTTAATGCAGCAGAGTCTATCAAAAAAGAAGATCCATCAG
The DNA here is from genome assembly GCA_902518185.1 of uncultured Pelagibacteraceae bacterium. Classification (GTDB taxonomy): domain Bacteria; phylum Pseudomonadota; class Alphaproteobacteria; order Pelagibacterales; family Pelagibacteraceae; genus Pelagibacter. The sequence continues at coordinate 2,815 of CABYFG010000020.1, forward strand.
TAAGCTTACCTAATCTTCCAAAAAACTTATTAAGAACTTCAAAATATTTGGAACATCCAGTTTTCAACTCATATCGCTCTGAAACTGAAATGCTTAGATATTTAAAAAGATTAGAAGATAAAGATATAGCATTGAATAGAACTATGATTGCACTTGGCTCATGCACAATGAAGTTAAACGCTGCTGCCGAAATGATTCCGATATCATGGAAAGAGTTTGCAGAACCTCATCCGTTTGTTCCAGTTGAGCAAATGGAAGGTTTTAGAGATTTATTTACTGATCTAAAAAATTGGTTGCGTTCAATAACTGGTTTTTCAGGTGTTTCTTTGCAACCTAATGCAGGAGCTCAAGGTGAGTATGCGGGTTTAATGGTTATCAGAAAGTATCATTTAGATAGAGGTGAAGCTAATCGAAATATATGTTTAATTCCAAGTTCAGCACATGGCACCAACCCAGCAAGTGCACAAATGGTTGGAATGAAGGTGGTAGTTGTTAATTGTGATAAAGAAGGAAATGTTGATTTTGATGATTTAAAGAAAAAAGCTGAACAACATTCGGAAAATCTTGGGGCACTAATGGTTACTTATCCATCCACCCATGGAGTATTTGAAGAAAAAATAACTGATATCTGTGAATTGGTTCATAAACATGGAGGTCAGGTTTACATGGATGGAGCAAATTTAAATGCCTTAGTTGGTGTTGCAAAGCCTGGAAATTTTGGTCCGGATGTTTGTCATATTAATTTGCATAAAACATTTTGTATCCCACACGGTGGGGGAGGACCTGGTATGGGACCAATTGCTTGTAAAAAACATTTGCAAGTTTATTTACCCAATCATCCAGTGATTAAAGATTGTGGACCAACATCTGGCATTGGAGCAGTGTCGGCAGCTCCTTGGGGTAGTTCAAGTATTCTATCAATCTCTTGGATGTATATCAAAATGATGGGATCAGCCGGATTAAAACTTGCTACTGAAGTGGCAATATTAAATGCAAATTATATTGCTCACAGACTAAAAGATCATTTTCCAATTTTATATAAAGGATCAAATGGAAATGTTGCTCATGAATGCATTATTGATATTAGAAATATTAAATCAGAGACAGGAGTGACCGAAGAAGATATTGCAAAAAGATTAATAGATTATGGATTTCATGCACCAACTATGTCATGGCCTGTAGCTGGCACAATGATGATAGAGCCAACCGAAAGTGAAGGCTTGTCAGAACTTGACAGATTTTGTGATACTTTAATTAAGATTAAACAAGAAATTGAAAAAATTAAATCTGGTGAATTTGATAAAATAGACAACCCAATAAAAAATGCTCCTCACACAGACAGTGAACTAGCTTCTGATGATTGGACACATAAATACTCAAGAACAGAAGCTGCTTATCCAGCAAAATTCTTAAGATCAAATAAATTTTGGCCTCCAGTTGCAAGAGTAGATAATGTTTATGGTGATAAGAATATATTTTGTACTTGTCCAAGCATAGATGAATTTAAAGAAGATGCAGCTTAAAAATTAATGAAGATTGCTGTTGTTGGCTCAGGCATATCAGGATTAAGCGCTGCGTATTACTTATCAAAAAAACATCATGTAGATCTTTTTGAGAAGGAAGATCGTTTCGGTGGTCACTCTCATACTATTGATTTATCTTTTGGTACAAAAAAAGTTTCAGTTGATATAGGTTTTATTGTATTCAACTATGCAACCTACCCACATTTAATAAATTTTTTTGAGGAGAATAATATTGCAATTGAAAAAAGCGATATGTCTTTTTCTGTGTCAGTTGAAAAATCTTCGTTCGAATATTGTGGTAGAGGATTAAATGGGATTTTTTCGAACAAGAGTAATCTATTTAATTTAAGATTCCTTAAAATGTTTTATGATATAATTCGGTTTTACAAAAAATGTGATAACTTAAAAAAAATTGATCAAGAGGCTACACTTGGTGATTATTTGAGTAAGGAAAATCTTTCAAAAGAGTTTATAAACTATCATTTGATACCGATGGTCTCAGCTATATGGTCAATGCCACCAAGTGCTGCTAGTCAAATGCCATTAAGATTTTTTTTAAAGTTTTTCCAAAATCATGGTTTGTTTAAATTAAAAAATAGACCTCAGTGGTACACAGTCTCAAATCGAAGTAGATCCTATGTTCAAAATATTGTTTCAAAAATCAGTGGTGAACATTTTAAAAATTATCCAATCAAAAAAATTAAAACAAAAACAACAGGTATAGATTTATATTATGGCGGAGAAAGTGAATATTTTGGTTATGATAAAGTTGTAATTGCAACACATGCTGATGAAGC
>CABYFG010000021.1 GCA_902518185.1 uncultured Pelagibacteraceae bacterium
AAAAGATCTTGGCACAAGAGCAACTGCAGCAGCTGCAGCAGGAGATCTGCCTGATGTGATTTATCACACTTTACAATATGTTTTACCATGGGCCGAAGCAGGTATTCTAGATGTTGATGCTAATAACGCTGTTGTAAAATCATTAGGAAAAAAAACATTTGCACCTGGTGCACTAAACATGGCAAAGAAAGGTGGAAAAATTGCAGCTGTTCCAGTTGATGGCTGGACACAAATGGTTGTTTATAGAAAAGACTTATTTGCAAAAGCTGGTTTAGAACCACCAACTTCATACGCGAACATAGTTAAAGCTGTAAATGCATTATCAAGTAATGACATGTTTGGATTTGTTGCTGCAACAAAAACAGATGAAAATTTTATGAGCCAAGTGCTTGAACATGTGCTTTTAGCAAATGGAGTGAATTTTGTTAAAAAGGGTGGAACAAAAAAGCAAGGTAAAGCTCTAAAAAATTCTTTAGAATTTTACAAAGTGATAGCTAAAGCAAGTCCTCCAGGAGAATTATTCTGGAAGCAATCAAGAGCTTTATACTTTGCTGGAAAAACACCAATGATTATTTGGTCTCCATTTATTATGGATGAACTAGCAGGCCTAAGAGACTCTGCTCCTCCAACAATCAACAGTGATCCAACATCACCGGAATTAGCTTCTAAAACTGGTTTCATTACTAATTTTAGTGGACCTAATAATAAAAAGGGTGCTGCTTGGGCAGATGTAAGATACTTTGGAATAACTGCGGATGCAGATACTGATGAAGCTAAAAAATTCATAGAATACTCTATGAGCGAAGGTTATACAGCAACATTGGGAATTGCTCCTGAAGGAAAATTTCCAGTTAGAAGAGGAAACAAGAGCGACCCTAGTGCTTACACAAAAGCTTGGAGTAAATTACCAGTAGGTGTAGACAGAAAGAAACCTTTAACAGCACTTTATTCTGCAGATGTTATTGATAACATTGTTGCAGGTCTAGACACTGCAAATAGATGGGGTGTGAAAGAGGGTGAACTTTCTCGAGCATCTAAAATCATCAATTCTCAATTTTTAAATAGAATCACTAGAGAATATATTGATGATCAAATTTCAGTTGATGAAGCAGTTAAGAAAATTAACGCTGAATTAGCTAAATTTTAAATATAAAATAAAAAAAAAAGCGGATAATATTTTATTATCCGCTTTTTTATTATGAGTGATTCACTTTCAAAAATAGAAAAAAGAACTGCCTACACATTACTTTTACCAGCAGTTTTATTAGTCTTTGCAATAGTGTTGTTTCCAATTTTCGCAAATATTTGGATTAGTTTAAAAGATATACAATTAAAAGATATAAGAATTCCTGAACCACGAGCAAAAAAAATTGTTAAATCAATTCCTGGAGATGCATCAGCATTAAAAATTATTTACAAACTAAGGAATAGCTCATTGATACAAGAAATACGAAATGTTGAGTTTAAAGACAAGTTACCAAAGAATGTACTTCCAGCAAATCTAGATTCTAGATGTACTTTTAAGTCAAAGAAGATTATTTGTGATTTTGGCGACTGGGATCCAAAATATAAAGAAAACTTGGAAATTCTAATAAAAAATATAAATGGTGAAAAAATTGATAAAAATAAAATCAAATCTCAAAAACCAATTTTGGACGGAAAAGCAAATAATCCTCTTTTAACGACAAATTTTACATTCAAAAATTTTAAAAAAGTTTTTTTTGAAAATAATTTTATGGATTTGCTTTTGACTACATTTTATTTTACTTTTTTTGGAACTGTCGGTGCAATAATATTTGGAGTTTTAGCAGCTCAATTAGTTAATCAAAATTTTCGTGGACGTACTTATATGCGTGGGATTTTATTATTCCCTTATGTAGGTCCGGTTGTTGCTCTAGCCTATACATGGACCTTATTATTGGATCCTAATAGCGGAACTTTAAATGCATTGTTAATTAATTTTAAAATTTTAGATACACCTATTAATTTATTGGGTCAAAAATATATTACCATGAGTATTTTTGGTTTTGACCTCAAATTAAGATTAGCCTTAACAACAGTAATATTTTTTGAAATTTGGCGATATTTCCCTTTGGCTTTTTTATTTATATTGGCAAGATTGCAAGCTATCCCCCAAAGTTTGTATGAAGCTGCAGAAGTTGATGGGGCAAGCCCAATTCAGAAATTTGTTAATATAACACTACCTCAAATTACGGCGATTATATCTATTTTATTCATGATTAGATTTATTTGGAACTTTAATAAATTCGAAGATATTTTCTTATTAACCGGTGGGGCTTCAGGTACAAGAACTTTACCAATAAATGTATATCAACAGGGTTTTGCTGTTTCAGATATTGGAATGGGCTCAGCAGTATCGATAGTCATAGTAATGTTACTTTTAACTTTTATGATTTTGTACTTTAGATTAATTGGAAAAAAAGCAAATGAAGTTTAAATCCATCATAATTTTTTTAATAATTTCCTCATTTTTTCTTACATGTATTTTGTCTATTTGGAAAATTATGTCCACACTTCAGGGTATTAACTTTACTAATTTAAATATTTCCACAATCTTCTTTATGGGTTTGATTTTATCTTTAGCATTTGTATTGATTGGAAATAAAATTAGTCATTTTTCAAAAACTTTCTTATTATCTTTTATATTTTCGATTTTATATTATGTCTTTAATGAAACATCCCCTCATTGGTATATTTTTGGAGTCTTTTTGATTTCTTTATTTTATACAAACAAGTTAAAGAAATATGATGTGCAAACCTTAAGAGAGGATTTCATATCTGAAAAAATTATTTTTGATTTTATTACTTTATTTGGCATTGTTTTCTTCGCTTTTGTAATTTTATTTCCTTTTTACATAATGTTGGTTACCAGCTTTAAAACTCAGATAGCTTTATTAATAAATCCTTTAGATTTTACATTAGATTTTACTAAAAATTTAACAGAGTTATTTAAGTCTTATTTTGTCATCTTCGAAACTTATAATTTTGGCAGATATATTCTAATAAGCTCAGCTGTCTCAATTGGAACAGTGATTGTCACTTTGTTATTTGGTATACCAGCCGCTTATGCAGTTGCTAGATTAAACTTCTTTGGCAAAAACTTTTTATCAACTTCGATTTTAATTATTTATATGTTTCCAGCTATTGTTTTAGTGATCCCTCTATATACAGTGTTTAGTCAACTTGGATTAAGAAACTCAATCTTTGGTTTATTGATAGTCTACACCGCAACCACTTTGCCAGTCGCTATTTATATGTTGCAAGGTTATTTTAAAAGTATTCCAAAAGAAATTGAAGATGCAGGAATTATGGATGGTCAAAGTTGGTTTGGTATAATTTTAAAGATTATTATTCCTTTAAGTTTGCCTGCTATTGCATCAGTGGCACTCTATGTTTTTATGATAGCTTGGAATGAATTCCTTTTTTCATTAATGTTTCTTGATAGTCCTAAATCATTTACATTATCTAGAGCCATTCAATATCTGAGTGGAGATGCAGAGACACCACGTCAATACTTAATGGCTGGCTCTGTAATAGTTACTTTACCTGTGCTTTTTATTTTTATATATTTTGAGAAATATTTGGTCAGTGGTCTAACTGCTGGAAGTGTAAAAGAATAATTTTTGGAGGTCTTAATTAAAATATGAAAAAGATATCAACAATTTTATTTATTACATTATTCATACCCAATCTTCTGTTAGCTAAAGATCCTAAAAGTTCCTATCCTACTTTTACTAAATGGTTATTGGATAATGGATATAATCAATATGTAGATATTGATGCAAAAGGAGTTCCAAGACATAATTTGAAACTTAGAGTAAGTGAAAGGTTATGGAAGATTCCTTATAAAATGAATCCTAATCGAGATACATTAATATATTATTTTTATAGATATAATTTTAGTCATTTAACTGGTGATCCCAACACATACTCATGGAAACCAATCGAAATTAAACCCGCTAATAAACCTTATAAATTTGAATTTGATCTCCAAGAAGATAAATTTATAAAAAAACAACTCAAAACAAAAGGTTTAGTTAGTTATTTATATTATCAAGATGGCAAAGTTTTAATCGATGAAATTTCACCCGATGAAAAGCTAGGGGAATTTATTAAAGATGATACAAGGTTAATTTCAATGTCGATGGGTAAATCTGTGATGTCTTACATTCTAGGTCATGCAATATGTGATGGTTATATAGATAATATTGATAGTACTATTAATGATTGGCCTGTTTTAGAAAATACACTTTATAATAATCAAAAATTAATTGATATGTTGAATATGGCTCCTGGTGACCAAAAAGTTATTTACGAATGGTCAGATGGCGCAGGCATAAGGGCAGACAATGATTACGATTATCAGGTAAATAATATTTATACTACATTAGGTTTTTATTTTCAAAATACTGAAAAATCAAAAAGCGTTTATAACTACAATGGTTTTATTACAATGATACTTAAAAATTATATAAGACATAAAACTGGTGATAATTATAAAGTATTATTAAACAAAATTTTTCAAAATAAAGTTAAAAACGAATATAACGTTCAATTTGTTGAAATGAACAGTGGCTCTGAAGAATGGGGAATAGGTGATTCTATGGTCCGGTTAACAAGACATGACTGGCTTAGACTTGCTAAAGCTATGATGGACGATTATCAAGATGATACATGCGTAGGAAATTACTTGAAAGAAATACATAAAAGAAGAATTCCTAAAAACTTAGGAGGAGATAAAGATGAACCAGAATTTAATCTGACTTATACATATGGTGGACAATTTCATTTTGATTATCCTGGTTTGAAAAATAGAGTTGTATTTGGTTTAGGTGGTAGAGGAGGACAAGCAATTTTAATAGATGTGGAAAATTCCAGAATAGTCGTAATTAATTCAATTCAATATAATAATGGTAAATACAAATATAATGTTAAAAAACTTTTAATAGATCCAATAAAAAACGGTAGATAAAATTAACTTATGATTGAACAAGTTAGTATTTATTTAACAGCGATGATTCTTGGGATAATGTTATTTTTCTCGCTTGTGATTGCT
>CABYFG010000022.1 GCA_902518185.1 uncultured Pelagibacteraceae bacterium
ATGATGTGTTTATGGACTCTGTAAATTTGGCTAAATGGAATATTTATGCTGAGGCGCTTCAAGATCTAACATTTTTCATTTTTTCTTATTTAAAATCAAATTTTAGTTATCAAGATACAATTAAAGCAAAAGAAATCTTTCTTAAAATTTTAGATGATGAGGTTTCGAATAAAATGCCTATTGAGATAATTTCGGAAGCAAAAAAAAATTTTGATGATAGATTTCGTGATATTAATTGGGATACACATCATCAGAACTTGCCATTTAATTCAAGTGCGTTATCTTTATATAAATGGGCTCCAATTGCAGAGGAGCTAAAAACATTAGATCGAAAAATCGTTTTAAATTCTGTAATTTTAAAATGGGATATTGTTAAAAAAGAATTTATTGAAAGAATTAAGTTCTAAACATTCTTTCTATTTTCAACTAAACTTGTCACTACGCTTGGGTCTGCTAATGTTGTAGTGTCACCGAGTTGTTCGTGCTCATTTGCTGCAATTTTTCTCAAAATTCTTCTCATAATTTTTCCTGACCTTGTTTTTGGCAAACCAGGGGAAAAATGGATAAGGTCTGGAGTTGCTAAAGGTCCAATTTGTTTTCTGACCCACAATTTTAAATCTCTTTCTAATTCCCCTGTTTCATTTTCACCAGCATTTAATGTGACATAACAATATAAACCATTACCTTTTATATCGTGTGGGTATCCAACCACAGCAGCCTCTGCAACTTTTGGATGTGCAACAAAAGCACTTTCTATTTCTGCTGTACCTAGGTTGTGTCCAGATACAATAATAACATCGTCAACTCTCCCAGTAATCCAATAATATCCATCTTTGTCCCTTCTACAACCATCTCCCGTGAAGTATTTTCCGTCAAATTGAGAAAAGTATGTATCTATAAATCTTTGGTGATCTCCGTAGACTGTTCGCATTTGACCTGGCCAAGACTGAGCAATACAAAGCCTACCCTCTCCTGCACCTTTTATTTCTTTACCATTTTTATCAACAATCACTGGCTTGATACCATAAAAAGGTTTTGTTGCTGATCCTGGTTTTAACGGAATTGCTCCTGTCTGTGGTGAAATTAAAATTCCACCTGTTTCGGTCTGCCACCAAGTATCTACTATTGGACATTTTGAATTTCCAACTGTTTTAAAATACCACATCCAGGCCTCTGGATTGATAGGCTCTCCTACTGTACCTAATAATTTAAGTGATTTTCTTGAAGTTTTATTCACAGGACCATCACCCTCTCTCATCAATGCTCTTATTGCTGTTGGAGCAGTGTAAAAAGTGTTTACTTTGAATTTATCCACGATTTGCCACCACCTAGAGCTGTCAGGATAGTTGGGCACTCCTTCAAACATAATAGTAGTTGCCCCATTAGATAGAGGTCCATAAATAATATAACTATGTCCTGTAACCCAGCCAATATCAGCAGTGCACCAATAAATATCTTTAGGTTTATAATTAAAGATATATTGATGAGTCATAGAAGCATAAACCATATAACCACCAGTAGTGTGTAATACTCCCTTTGGTTTTCCAGTTGATCCAGACGTATAAAGAATAAACAAAGGATCTTCAGCATTCATTTCTTCAGGATCGCACTGATTAGAAACATCTTTGATTAGATCATGATACCAAACATCTCTATTGTCATCCCAGAAAACGTAATTTCCAGTTCTTTTTACAACTATACATTTTTTAACATTTGGACAATTAGTTAGCGCCTCATCTGTAGTTGCTTTTAGGGGAATGGTTTTTCCACCTCTTACTCCCTCATCTGCTGTAATTATATATTCCGATTCACAATCATTAACTCTTCCTGATATTGACTCAGCTGAAAATCCACCGAAAATTATTGAGTGTATTGCTCCAATCCTAGCACATGCTAGCATCAATATTGCTAGCTCAGGTATCATTGTTAGATATATTGTAACTCTATCGCCTTTTTTAATTCCTAATTTTTTTAATCCATTAGCAGCTTTAGAGACTTTTTGATGTAATTGTTTATATGAAATTTTTTGTGTATCTTTTGGGTCATCTCCTACCCATATGATTGCAGTTTTATCTTTTTTATCTTTCAAATGTCTATCAATACAATTTGCTGAAGCATTTAAGGTTCCATCTTCAAACCATTTTATTCTTACTTCATGTTTACTGTACTTTACGTCTTTTATTTTTTTATAGGGTTTTATCCATGTAATTCTTTTACCTTCTTTCTTCCAGAAAGCATTGTTGTTTTTAATCGACTCACTATATTTGTTTTGGTATTGGGACTTGTTTATTAAACTAGTTTTTATCCATTCTGGTTTTGTTTTGAAAACTAATTCTTTAATATTTGTTTTTTTTTCTTCTTTTAGATTTTTTTTAATTTTAATTTTTTTTTTGATAATTTTTGATATCTTATAGATTTTCTTCTTTTTTACTTTTTTTCTTTTTTTACTTTTTCTTTTTTTCTTAGGCATAAAATTTTATTTTAAATCTTACCCATCTTATTAATAATTTTCCAGCTTTTAGAGTCTATTGGCATCACAGATAAGCGGCTTTGCTTTATAAGTGATAAATGGCTTAATTCTCTCGCTTTTTTAATATTTTCTAGTGATATAGGTTTAGAAAACTTGCACTTAAATTGTACAGTCACTGCAACAAATCGACCTGATTTGTCTGTTTTATCTAAATAAGATTCTTTAATTACTTTTACAATACCAACTATCTCTTTGCCAATGTTTGAATGATAAAAAAAACACAAATCCCCTTTTTTCATATTCCTCAAATTTTTAGCAGCCTGATAATTTCTTACCCCATCCCAAGGAGCACCTTTTGTCCCGCTTTTTTTTTGTTGGTCTATAGACCAAACATCCGGTTCTGATTTAAGTAACCAATACCTCATTATATCTTGACACCTGCACCTTTAAGGAATGATGCATTTTCATCTAGAGGCCACCTTGGTTTAGTTGGGAAATCTAAATTACTAAATTGTTTTAACTTAAATTTTTCAAGACCCACCATTGCTATCATTGCAGCGTTATCTCCACAAAACTCCATGGGGGGAAAAATACTTTGATAATTATGTTCTTTACATAAATCTATTAATAATGATCTTATTTTCTTGTTAGCGGCGACACCACCAGCAATTACAAAAATTTTTTCTTTTATTTTATTTTCTTTTTCAAATTCCTCAAATGCGATTTTTGTTTTTTTTTTTAAAATTTCCAATACAGTTTTTTGGAATGATGCTGCGAGATCAAATTTTTCTTGCTCAGTTTTTATTGATTTACTTATTTTCAATATTGCTGTCTTTAAACCTGCAAAAGAAAGGTTGCAACCACCTTTGTTGTAAATTGGTTTAGGTAAGTCATACTTTTTAGGATTGCCCTTTGAAGCAAGAATTTCAATTTGCGGTCCGCCAGGAAAATCTATACCTAGCATTTTTGCAGTCTTATCAAATGTCTCTCCTAAAGCATCATCTATAGTTGTACCTAACCTTTTATATTTTCCTAGATTTTGAACACTTAAAAATTGAGAATGACCTCCGGAGATTAATAGAAGAAGGTAAGGGTAATCAAGTTTTGAATTTAATTTTGGGCTCAATGCATGTCCTTCCAAATGATTTACTGCTATGAATGGTTTATTAATAACAGAGGCAAAAGCCTTTCCAAAACTCAATCCTACAGATAAGCAAACTACTAATCCTGGACCAGCAGTTGATGCCACCGCATCTATTTTATCAATGCTAATCCTACTTTCATCAATTGCTTTTTTTACTATCCAATCTATTTTATCAATATGTGATCTAGCAGCTAATTCTGGAACTACTCCTCCAAACTTTTTATGTATCTCCTCCTGACTTGAAACAATATTACTTAAAACTAAAGGCAAACCTTCTTCATTTTGAGTAACAACAGATGCAGCCGTTTCATCACAGCTTGATTCTATTCCGAGAATTAAGGGTTTTTTGCTCATTCAAATAGGTTTTAATAATTGTACAATCTCAATACAAGTAAGAAATAAATTTATTATGAAAAGAAAAATAATTATAGGCTCAAGAGGTAGCAAGTTAGCTTTACTTTATGCAAAATACGCAAAAGATAAGATTTTTCGAAATACTGAGTTAGACGAAAAGGATATAATCGTTGAGTCAATATCGACAAAAGGTGATCAGGTTCAAAATATAAAATTATCTGAGATTGGTGGGAAAGGATTATTTTCTAGTAACATCGAAAAGGAACTTTTAGATGGAAACATAGATATTGCAGTTCATGCGCTTAAAGATATGCCGTCGGTTGAAACAAAAGGATTGAGGACTAGATCTTTTTTAGAAAGAAATGATCCTAGAGAAATTCTAGTGGCTAATGGTAAAAAAAAATTAAATCAATTAAATTTTAATTCAATAGTAGGGACATCTTCATACAGAAGGGAATTTCAAATAAAGCGGATAAGACCAGATATTAATTGTAAGTTAATAAGAGGAAATGTTGATACTAGAATAAAAAAATTAAGAAATGGAGATTACGATGCGATAATTTTATCTTATGCAGGTTTAAAATGTTTGGAACTTGATGGCGAAATTTCCGAAGTCTTTTCGATAAATCAGTTAATTCCAAGTGTTGGACAAGGTATTATTGCCCTGCAATGTCGTGATGATGATAAAGAAATAATTTCAATTTTAGACAAAATTAATCATAAGGAAACTTATATGAGGGCTTTTTCAGAGAGAAATATTTTAAAAGTTTTAGAAGGTGATTGTGAAACTGCGATTGGTGCTCATTCAATTATAATCGATAATAAAATAATTTTGGAGGCTGAACTTTTTTCTTTAGATGGTTCTCAAAGATTTTATGAAAAAAAAACAGATCATTTAGATAACTTTTTGCAATTAGGTGATGAAATAGGTAAAAATTTGAAAATTAAATCGAATGGTTCATATAAAAGTTAAATA
>CABYFG010000023.1 GCA_902518185.1 uncultured Pelagibacteraceae bacterium
ACCGGCCAGATTTTTGCCTATAGTTTTAGGATTTTTTATAGCGAGTTATTATATGACTTTTTCAGTGGAAAGCAGAGAAGTTGTAGATACGATTAATAGAACTTTAATAACAATCTTAATTTTTTGGGTAATTCATCAAATAATTGAACCAATCTCATATATTTTAAGTGGTTTAGATAAACTCTTAACAAGAGAACTCATTGGATGGATTATTAAGTCGTTAAAAATTCTAATTTTTATTCTTGGTCTTGCGGCCGTTTTAGAATTATGGGGAATTAAGATAGGTCCAATTATTGCAGGATTGGGCTTGTTTGGTGTTGCAGTTGCATTGGGCGCTCAGGATTTATTTAAAAATTTAATTTCGGGTATTTTAGTTCTTGTTGAAAAAAGATTTAAAATAGGTGATTGGATTTCAGTTGATGGTATTATAGAGGGAATAGTTGAGAAAATTGGTTTTAGGTCAACTACTATAAGAAAATTCGATAAATCTCTTGCGATAATACCCAATTTTCAATTTGCTGAAAATGCAGTAGTAAATGTTAGTGAAACTTCTAATTGGCTTATAAGCTGGATAATTACTCTTCAATACGACACTACAGTAGATCAGTTAAAAACCATTCGAGATCAAATTGAAGGACACATTAGAAAAAGTGAGGATTTCAATGTAAATATTGGTGTTGCAGTTCGAGTAGATAAATTCTCAGATAGTTCTATTGATATGTATGTTCGTTGTTTTACTAAAACTAACAGTTGGAATGATTGGCTATCGGTAAAGGAAAGGCTCGCTATAGAAATAAAAAAAATAGTAGAAAAAAATAAAGCCTCTTTTGCATTCCCCAGCTCTTCAATTTACATCGAAAAAAAATGATAGCCATTTTTTATTTGGTTTTACAATTATTAAAACTTTATTCTTATGTAGTTATTATCAATGTTGTTATTAGTTGGTTGATAGCATTTAAAATTTTGAATACGCATAATAGATTTGTTTATTCAATTTTAGAATTTAGTTACAGACTTACTGATCCAATACTCAATAAAATAAGACGATTTCTTCCAAATCTTGGTACATTAGATATTTCACCAATAATTTTACTACTATTGATTTGGTTTATAGAAATGTGTATGAAACTCTACGTAGCACCAATTATATTCTAAAATTATGATATTAATAGATGGAAAAAAAGAAGCTGCACTTTTAAGAGCAAAACTAAAAGAGGAAGTGATAAATTTAAAAGCAAAATATAATAAAGTTCCTGGACTAACTGTAATTTTGATTGGAAATTTAACCCCCAGCCAAATTTATGTTCGAAATAAAGAAAAATCAGCCAATGAGGTTGGTCTTAAATCAGAAGTAATAAAGTATCCTGATAATATAGATGAAAATATAGTTCTAGAAAAAATTAAAGAATTAAATACTAATACAGCAGTATCAGGAATTCTAGTTCAGTTACCTTTACCAAAACATATCGATAAACAAAAAGTTATTGAGACAATAGATCCATTAAAAGATGTTGATGGTTTTCATCCTATGAATGTAGGAAATCTATCTTCGGGTTATCAAAGTTCGGTACCATGCACTCCTTTAGGATGTTACTTGCTGATAAAAAAGATAGAACCTGATCTAAGTGGTAAAAAAGCGGTTATAATTGGAAGATCTAACTTAAATGGTAAGCCTATGACCCAACTTTTATTGAAAGAAAATTGTACTGTTACTATTACCCATTCGAAAACTAGAAATTTAAAGGCAGAATGTTTAGAGGCAGATATAATTGTTGCTGCAGTTGGTATACCAGAGTTAGTAAAGGGTGATTGGGTTAAAAAGGATGCAATTGTGATTGATGTAGGCATCAATAAAACTGATAAAGGTATTGTAGGTGATGTAGCCTTTGATGAGGTTTCAAAAAATGCAAAGGCTCTGACACCTGTACCAGGAGGAGTCGGTCCAATGACGATTGCGTGCTTATTAAAAAATACAATTGAGTGTTTCAAAAGATCGCAAATTTAGTATTTAAATCCATACACTATTTTTGATAAGTTAAGTTATGAAAAAACCAAAATATCCATACAGAATTGCAATACTTATGGCAATTCTCACAATACCTCCTATCGGTGCAACGCAACTAGGATGGTATTTTTACGATCAACAAACCGGGTTTGATTACGGCATGATTGTGGGTACATTTTCAGTAATATTTGCCGCTTGGTTAATGTATGAAAAAAATTGGAGAGAGGAAGATGAGGATTAAATAATGGAGAAGATTATCTTTTTTGGTTTAGTGATTCCTATTCTTGGATTCGTCTTATATTTGGGTGTAACAGCAATAATGAAAGGTGTCAGTGCAAAAAGTGAAAACAAAGACAACAATAATAGTTTAGATAATAAAGATGAAGCATCTTTAGATGATCAAAATAATTTAAGTAATGAAATTGAAAAGTTGAATAATCTATTGAAAGATGGTGTCTTAACTCAAGAAGAGTTTGAAAAAGCTAAAAAAAAATTACTAGATAACTAATTATAATCAAGTAACTTTTTAAGCGATCCTATTTCACCAATTTTATAAATAATGACATCCTCTTCTTTAAAACCAAATTCTCTTGCACCTGCTTTAAACCTAATTGGTGGTTCCATTATTGGTTCTAGAGACAGGACAAAAGTTCCCCAATGCATTCCAATTACTTTTTTACTTTTTAAATTTTGTGCAACTTCTAGAGCCTCCTCAGGGTTAGTATGGTAAACAGACTTATCTTTGTAAGGCATAATAGGGTAAAAATTGTAGGCTCCTATATTAATAAATGTTAAGTCAATTGGACCATACTTATTACCAAAATCTTTATAAATATTTCCAACCCCAGTGTCACATGCAAATAAAATTTTTTTTCCATTGTAATTAAGCAAAAAACTTCCCCATAATGATTTATTTGTATCTGTTAAACTTCTCTTAGACCAATGAATAGCTGGTAGGAATGTAACTTTCAAATTATCATTAATGTTAATTTCATCATACCAGTCCATTTCATTCACATCGCTAAAACCATTATTGGTAAAATATTTACCAAGTTTTAATGGGAGTAAAACTTTAGAATCTTTAAAAGGGAATCTTCGGATAGTCATCATATCCTGGTGATCATAATGATTATGGGTAAGCAAAAAAATATTTGTTTTAGGAATTTCGTTTAATTTTAGTGCTGGTTTGGTAAATCTCTTGGGTCCAAAAATTAATGGTCCAGCATTTTTTGAAAATACTGGATCTGTAATAATTGTTGTATCACCAAGCTTAATTAAAAATGTTGCATGACCAATCCACGCCACATAATCATCTTCCTGAAATTTTTTTAGATTTGCTAATACTTTCTCTTTTTCAATTACATGTTCTTTGGGAATTGTCAAATCAAGCTTCTTTTTTTCTTTATTAAAAATTTTGAAGGACCATTTAACATTAGGATCTGTTTTTGGTGAACCCTCAGGATTTCTAAAAGTACCGTCTGGTAAATGGTGATAAGGTTTTTTTTTCACTTAAACTAATTTTTTTTATTGTTAGTTTTTATAATTGTCTCCTCTAAAGTTCTACTTATTATTATGGTGCCTTTTTCATTTGGATGAATACCATCACTTAGATTTAACTCGGGCTTCATGGCCACTCCCTTAAGTAAAAAGGGAATAAGCTCTATTTTAAATTCTTTGGCTAAATCAGGAAAAATTTTGTCAAATTTTTTTTTATAAGAAAAACCATGCGAGGTTGGAGCAATCATCCCAGCCAGGATAATTTCAATATTTTTATCTTGAGCAATTTTTATAATTTTTTCTAAATTACTTTTTGTTTCTTTTGGCTGGATGCCTCTTAACATGTCATTGGCCCCTAAGCATAAAATTATTAGATCTATATCTGGCTCACTTAAAGTCCAATCAGCTCTATTTAATCCCCCTGACGACGTGCTACCGGAAACACTGCCATCAACAATCTCAATATTATAACCCTTTGCTTCTAAATTCTCTTCTAAAACGACTGGTAAACTATTATCATCAGACAAACCATAACCAGCCA
>CABYFG010000024.1 GCA_902518185.1 uncultured Pelagibacteraceae bacterium
AATTATGGCATCCTGATTGGTAATTATTTTTGCCGAAATTATTTTATTATAATTTATTAAGTTTGAAGTTATATCTCCATGAGGATAAAGATCTTCATTTAAAGCGAGTTTTGCATTGCTTCTGATAAAGCTTTTACTAAGTTTTATTTTTGACACAAAAAAATTATCTACCGATAGCGACCATTTTTTCAACAGACAATCTAGCTTTGGCTATTGTCTCTTTATCCATAATTATTTCACCAGTTTCATTTTCCAAGCAATCAAGAATTTTTGGTAAAGTAATTTTTTTCATATGAGGACATAAGTTGCATGGTCTAATGAATTCTACATTTGGATTTTCTACTTGTATATTATCACTCATGGAACATTCTGTAACCATCATCACTTTTTTTGGCTGGTTATCTTTTACATAATTAATCATACCAGAGGTAGAACCTGCAAAGTCACTTGCTTTGATTACTTCTGGTGGACATTCTGGATGTGCAATAATTTTTATTCCTGGATTATTTTTTCTTATATTTTGTATTTCTTTTTCATTAAATTGATCATGAACAATACAAATTCCTTTCCAAGAAATAATTTCAACATTAGTTTGCGATGCCACATATTTTGCTAAATAATCATCAGGGAGAAAAATCACTTTTTTAACACCGAGTGATTTTACAATTTTAACTGCATTGGCGGATGTACAACATACGTCTGTCTCAGCTTTAACATCTGCAGATGTGTTTACATAAGAAACAACTGGAACACCAGGATATTTTTCTTTTAAAAGTCTTACATCTTTTCCTGTAATAGAAGATGATAATGAACAACCTGCTTTCATATCAGGCAACAAAACTTTTTTATTTGGACTCATTAACTTTGCTGTTTCAGCCATAAAATGAACTCCAGCCATAACAATGATATCTGCAGAAGTTTTAGAAGCCTCTACTGCAAGCGCCAAAGAATCTGCGGAAAAATCTGCGATACCGTGATAAATTTCAGGTGTTTGATAATTATGAGCTAAAATTACAGCGTTCTTTTCTTTTTTAAGTTTATTAATTTTGTATATATAAGGCGCATGAACTGACCACTCAATTTCAGGCATAACCTTTGAAATCTTTTGATAAATAGGATCAGTTGCTTTTTTTACTTCTTGGCTAAATTCCATATTAAAAATTTATCAATTTGAAACCTAATTGTCATTGATTTAATGTGGGTCATATTTGCGGCTATGCTGAAATTGGTAGACAGGCACGGTTGAGGGCCGTGTGGACCTAGTCCATGAGAGTTCGAGTCTCTCTAGCCGCACCAATACTTGTTTTTTAACAATTTTCGTACATTTTTAATCGAAGAAAAAATGTCAGTTATGGTTTAAAAATGTTTTGTGAAAATATTTAAACCATCATTCTTACTGTTTCTTTTTTTATTTTTAGGTGTGAAGGCTTTTGCATTTACGGACCCTAATCATATTGATGACTTTGATGTAAGTGGAGTTGAAACAATTCCGACTACAGTAAAATTTAGTCCAGATGGTAAGACTATGTTTATAATCGGTGTAGGTTCTGACACATTAAGACAATATTCACTTAGTACTGCATTTGACTTATCCTCTTCACCTACGCAAGTGAAGGAAAAAGATTTATCAACAATTGAAGACGCACCTCAAGATATAGAATTTAATTCGGACGGAACAATTGTATATGTTATTGGAACTGAAAATGATAGTATTGATCAATGGACGTTAAGTTCACCTTATGATATTGGTTCATTAGAGGTTGCATCATCAAAAAAATACAAATATTGGTGATGACCCCAGAGGTTTAAAATTTTCTAATGATGGAAAAAAATTATTTGTAGTTCATCACCTAGGTGCCTCTCAATCTACTACAGGAAGAGTAGATGAATTCACTTTAACAACTCCATATGATCTTGACACGAGAATAAAAACAAATGAATTGACATTATCTTTTGCTGCAGGAGGTAGACGACAAGGTATAAACTTTAGCTCTGATGGTTATAAGTTATTTATCACAAATTCTGCAGTTCATCATGTCACTCCTTTATCCTCAAGAAATTTAATTAGAGAATTTTCTCTTCAATCACCATTTAATATTTCAAATGCTACTAATAATGGTGACTTTCAACCTAATTACACTGCAAATATAAGGCTTACTGGCTTAACATTTAATAATGATGGTTCAAAAATGTTTCATACTGATTTTACTAATAATGATATACGTGAATATACTCTATCTTGTGGATTTGGTGTAAAAACTTGTACAGATCCAACTAATGATAAAGATGATGTGGCTTCAGTTGAAGCACAATCAAATGCTGCAAAACAATTGATCCAACACAACACTTACCCAGTCCTTAATCGTATGGAATGGTTAAGACGAAACAGTAATAGAGTAAATTTGACAAATCAAAATATTAAATTTCAATTTAATAATGAAATTTTAAATTCTTTATCTAATAGTTTGATACCTCTTTATTTTTCTGAAAACAATAAAACTAAGTCAAATTATCAAAATTCAAGCTGGTCTTTTTGGAGCGAAGGTACAATCAGTATTGGTAAAGTAGGAGACACTTCTTACTCTTCATCAAAAGATATTAATACGTCTGCAATCACTTTGGGAATAGATAAAAAAAGTGCGAACAATATGATGAGAGGTATAGCATTTAGATTAGGTAATGATGATGTTGATGTTGGAAATCTAGGTAGTACGCTAGATATGAGTTCATTTAGTTTAACTTTTTATGAAAGTAGACCCAAAGGTGAAAAAAGATTTATAGATCATTTGATAGGTGCAAGTTTTATAAATTCTGATTTAATAAACAACAGTGGGTCTATATCTACTATAGGCGAAAGATCTGGGGAACAATTATATGGATCTTTAAGTCTTAGAGACACTCTTTCAAATAATAAATTTAACTTTACCCCTAAAATAAAAATGAATTATGGAGTTACCCATTTTGCAGCTTATACTGAAGCGGGGGCCACAGGATTAAACTTACAATTTGATGATCAATATATTGGAAACCTCACCTCTTCAGTAGGGACAGTTTTAGACAACACTTATCAATTAAAGACCGGAACATTTGTTCCATTTTTTGATTTTGAATATTATGCTGATATGAGTCCATCGTCTCAACAAACATTTTCTTACGCATCAGATGGAACTGCTTACACTTTAAAAAATATAA
>CABYFG010000025.1 GCA_902518185.1 uncultured Pelagibacteraceae bacterium
GTAAAAACCTTGCATCCCAAAATTCATGCTGGAATTCTAAACATAAGGAAAAATAAATCACATTTAAAAGATTTAAAAAAAAATAATTATGAAAATATTGATTTAGTAATTGTAAATTTTTATCCATTTAAACAAATTTTAAATAAAGGAGAAAATCATGATAAAATAATTGAAAATATTGATATTGGAGGGCCTACATTAGTAAGAGCTGCTGCTAAAAATTATAATGATGTAACGATTATTACATCAATTACACAATATGAGGAATTAATTGATCAGCTTGAAAAACTCAAAGGCTCAACATCTCTAGAATTTAGAAAAAGGATGTCTAAATTAGCTTTTACAGAAACTGCCTATTACGACTTAATTGTATCAAATTATTTTAATAAAATTACAAAAACATCGTTTCCTGAAAAAAAAATTTTTCACGGAAATTTAATTGAAAAATTAAGATACGGTGAAAATCCTCACCAAAAAAGTGCTATTTATTCACAAGAAAAAAATTTTAAATTAAAAAAAATACATGGAAAATCATTAAGTTATAACAATTATAATGATATTTTTTCAGCTTTAGCAATATCTAGATCTTTTCCAAAGAATATTGGCACAGTAGTAATCAAGCACGCCAATCCTTCTGGAGCATCAATTATAGAAGACAAAATAGAAAGTTATAAATCTGCAATAGCATGTGATCCATTAAGTTCTTTTGGTGGTGTAGTTTCATGTAATTTCAAAATCAATAAACTACTGGCATTAGAAATGGGTAAGATTTTTTTAGAGGTTATAATTGCAAATGGATTTGATAAAAATGCACTTAAAATTTTGAAACAAAAAAAAAATTTAAGATTGATAGATGCATCAAACCTTGAATTGAATGAAATAACTAAATTTAACTCATTTGCTGACTCTTTTTTAGTACAATCAAGTGATAATTTATTTTTATCTGATAAAAATTTCAAAGTAGTTTCTAAGAAAAAACCCACTAAATCACAATTCTATGATTTAAAATTTGCATTTAATATTTGCCGTTATGTAAAATCCAATGCCATTGTGCTAGTAGATAACAAATCTACAGTTGGTATTGGATCTGGGCAACCCAGTAGGCTTGACAGCTGTGAAATTGCGATTAATAAAATGAAAAAAAATTTTAACAGAAAGCATGAAATTATAGCTGCCTCAGATGCCTTCTTTCCCTTCGTAGATGGTGTTGAGAAACTTGTGCAATCTGGGGTTTCTGCAATTATTCAGCCTTATGGATCAATTAGAGATAAAGAAATTATTAGATTTGCGAATGCAGCAGGAATTATTTTGATTTTTTCAAAAACAAGACATTTTAGACACTAGTCTTCTTGTCAATTTTTGCAGCCAAAATAAAATCATTTTCAGATAAACCCTCAATAGCATGAGTGGTGATAATAATTTTTGCATATCCCCAACCGAAATAGATATCAGGATGGTGTCCTTCTTCCTCAGATATTTCTCCTACTTTATTAACAAAATTTTGGCTTTCTATGAAATTTTTAAATTCGTATTTTTTTTCCAAAAAATAAATGTTTTTCTCATTTTTACTAACACTCCAACCATCTATTTTTTTTTGATATTTATGGATTTCTGAAAGATCAAGTGATGGTACACCTCCTTCACATGGAACACATTTTTTATTTAATAAGTCTGTCATAGTTTGGAGCGGGCAAAGGGGGTCGAACCCTCGACCTTCTCGTTGGCAACGAGACGCTCTACCACTGAGCTATGCCCGCACGAGATTATTATATTAAGTCATTTTTTTTAATTCAAGTCATATTAAATGTGGTATATTTACATAATATGAAAAAATTTGATTTACCAAAAAAACTTGCAGTTTTTCCACTCAGTAACTTCATTATATTTCCTAAAACCACTGTACCACTTAATATCTTTGAACCGAGATATATTGAGATGATTAATGATAGTATGAGCTCAAATAAATTAATCGGAATGATACAGCCAAAAATTGTAAAAGAACCTGGGTTTAATAGTAAACCAGAATTATATCAAATTGGATGTATGGGAAAAATAATTAGTTTTAAGGAAACTGAAGACTCCAGATTTCTTATTGAACTTAAAGGAATGATTAGATTTAAAGTTTTAAAGGAAATAAACTCGAATAAAAAATACAGAGAATGTGAAATTAGCTTTGAGAATTATTACGAAGATTTAGAAAATAGAAAAGAAGATATACAATTTTCAGACTTAAAATTGATTTTTAGAGATCTTAAGTCTCTTTTTGAAAAAAGAGGTTTTATCATTAATTGGAAAGGTTTAGAGCAACAAAGTTTGGATGAAACCATTAATGCATTAGCTATGGCTTCACCTTTTACTCTGCAGGAAAAACAAATTTTGTTAGAAACAAAAAGTTTAAACTCAAGAAAAACAAAAATCTCAGAAATATTAACTACATACACTGTTGATCAATTCAATAATACAACACTCCAATAATCTTAAAATTTAATACCAACGTCAGCAGATTTTCGAAGAAAATTGTTGATAATTTTTTTATTTCCAAGAATTTTAATTGATTTGGCAAGAACTTGACTCTTAACTTTTCTCTCAAAATTAAATAATTCATATATTAGATCAATACCACTAGAAAATAGATAATTCTTATTTTTCGTTTTTTTTTCAAAATCAATGCAAATCGACTTATCTAAATCTAATCCATGATTTATCCTAAATTCGATTAATCGAATAATTTCCTTAAGATCCCTTATGACCATATTAAAACCTTGTCCAGCAAGTGGATGTAATCTATGCAATGAATCTCCAAAAGCAATTATATTTTTATTATAATAAGTTCTTAGGTTTGATGATTTTAATTTAAAAATCAGACATTCACTAATATTAGTGATTTCATATTTGGTATTATAATTTTTAATTAATTTATTTAAATTTATAACATCTTTACCCCTCAAAGAAAAAACGACTGAAGTTTCATTTGAAGAAAGAGGAAGAAATGCTAAAGGGCCTCTATTAGTAAAAATTTGTGATGCGATATGATTGTTTGATTTTTCTTTGTGTTTAATAAGTGTGACATATGCTTTACTTTTATAATCTTTTGAAATTTTTTTATAAAAAAATTTTTTTGAAATTAAATT
>CABYFG010000026.1 GCA_902518185.1 uncultured Pelagibacteraceae bacterium
CATTAGTTGGAACTAATTTTAAAAGAGAGATAGCAAAATCAATACCTGACATCGCTCCTGATTATTTTTTTGTTGGCATTCAAAATGGAGAGCGTGAAAAGTTTGAACAAAGAATTTTATCAATGGATCCTGGTGCAAATATTGAAATTGTGCCAATGGTTTCTTCAGGAATAGTTAAAATTAATGGTATAAATCCAAACACATATATTACACCTGAAAATGATAGTTATTGGGTTATTGGCAGTGAACGGAGATCATCTTGGACAAAAGAAGTTCCTGAGGATAATCTAATTATTGATGGTAAGTGGTGGGATTTGTCTAAACCAAATCAACTTCAGATATCATTAGACGCTAAGGTTGCAAAAGATTTTAATATTAAATTAGGGGATATATTTACTTTAAATATCTATGGTAGAGAAATTGATGGTGAAATAGTCAACTTTAGACAAGTTGATTATAGAGATCTAAATATAAATTTTGCAATGCTTTTTAACCCTGACTTTGCAAAAAATATTCCTCATGAATATTTAGCAACCACAAAGTTCTATAATTTAAATAAATTTGATGAAACAAAAATGCTTGAAATTTTCCCTAGTTTATCAATGATTAAAATTGCTGATTATTTAAATAAAGTAACTAATGTTTTAAATAAAGTTTTCATAGCAGTTATTGTAATCTCAACAGTCACTATCGTCATTGGTTTAATTGTAATATCAAGTGCAATAATGGTCCAAGGAAAAGTAAGAGAATATCAAAATTTGGTTTTTAAAATTTTAGGTTTTACAAGAAAAGAGATTGTTTTTTCTTCGCTGATTGAATTTATGATTATTTTTATATCTGTAATAATGATTGCAGTTTTATTTGCTGTAGTTGGTTCAAAATTTATTATTGAAAATATATTTGAGTTATTCTGGAAGTTTGATCTTAAAGTTTTGATTTATCTTGGTTTATCCATTGGTTTAGTAACGTTGGTGTTAATATTATTAACTAATATTAAATATTTAAACCCAAAGGTTTATCCTCTTATAAGAAATCAATAATCACTAAGATTTATTTAGCCTTCTCCATTAGCCAAAGGTTGTCACTCGCCAAAAAGTAAATTTTTCCATTTTTTGGATGAACCTGGATATCTCTAATTCGTCCGATCTCATCTTTAAAAATTACATCTTCTTTTATGTTGGACAAATCATTGAAGATTAGTTTCCTTAAGGATTGATCTTTTAATGATGTAATTAAAGCATGACCATTCCATTCATTAAATTCGTTTCCTTCATAAATTGTAATTGCACTTGTTGCAATTGAAGGCACCCAATACTGGATTGCTTTTGTAAAGCCAGGTTTCCATTTTGGACCAATAGGAAAGCCAGAATAATTTTTTCCTCCCCAGCCTAATATTTTCCAACCATAATTTTCACCTTTTTTTACTTCACCAAACCAATCACCACCTTTGGCACCATGGTTACTCATATAAATTTTACCATCGTATGATGATAAAGTTAGACCTTGAGGATTCCTGATACCAATTTGATAAATTTCAGGTAGCCAATCTGGCTTATCTACAAATTTAGGATTGTCATTTGGAATACTTCCATCAAGTTTTATTCTTATAATACTCCCAGGATGTTTTGAGGGGTCTTGGGCAATCATGCCTTTACCTCTTTCACCGGCAGAGGCAAATAATTGATTATCTTTAATCGCTAACCTTGAACCAAAATGATAACCAGAATCAATAGGAGGTTCAGCTTGAAAAATATTTTTAAAATTTAATTTTTTTTTATCAAAAATAGCTTTAGCAATAGAGGTACTTGTTTTCCCATTACCTCTGTTTTCAGAATATGAAACATAAATAAAATTATCTTTATATAAGATATCTAAAAGACCACCCTGTCCGTGTTCTAGGAAATTTAAGTTATGATCAACTTCAACAGCTTTTTTTTGGAGTATATCTATGATCTTAATTTTTCCACTTTTTTCAGTAATAATTAGTTCTCTATTATTTAAAAAAGACGAACCCCATGGGTCGTTAAGAACAACTAATTTTTTAAATTTTAAATTTTGAGCAAATAAATTAGTTGAAAAAAATATAAAAAATATAATTACAAAAAAAAGTTTTTTCACGTTATGAAAGTTTAGATCTTCCACCATCTACTGCAATAATTTGACCTGTTATCCAAGAGCTATCTTCAGTTATTAAAAATCTAGCCAAAGAGGCAGAGTCTTTTCCCTCTCCCAATCTTTTTAAAGGATGGGCCTTTGCAATACCATCTGCTAGGGCTTTATTCTTTAACATCGGCTCAGCAATTTTTGAATTGGTTAAGCTTGGCGCAATACAATTCACTCTTATGTTTGGAGCAAATTCAGCTGCAAGTGAAACTGTTAAACCCTCAACAGCTGCTTTTGTTGATGCAATAATTGCGTGATTGGTAAATCCTCTTTGAGCAGCAACAGTTGAAAATAAAACAATTGAGCCTTTATTTTTTTTCAAACTCTCTTGATACCCCTTAATAACTTCAACGGCAGAATAAAGATTTAATTTCATACATTTTATAAAATCTTGCTCTGTTACCATTCTCACAGGTTTTAAATCAATTGAACCAACACAATAAGCAACACCTTTTACATCTGAAATATCATTTTTAACTTTTTCTATAAATCCCTCTTCCAAAACATCTGCGATAGTAAAAGGACACCCTAATCTCTCTGAAATATTTTTGACCTCGTTTTCATCTCTACCCACTAAATGGACGCTATTTCCAGAATTTACTAATTGTTCAGCCAAGCTTGATCCGATTGAACCTGTCGCACCAAAAATAAGATATTTTTCTGACATAAAAAATTT
>CABYFG010000027.1 GCA_902518185.1 uncultured Pelagibacteraceae bacterium
AATAGGAGCCGCAACTGCTTACTTTTTGTCAAAAGAGGGCAGAAAAGTTAAAGTTATAGAAAAAGATCCAACTTATAAAACAGCTTCGTTTCCCTTGTCTTTAGGTGGATTTAGAAGACAATTTTTTCAAAAAGAAAATATTTTACTAGGAAAATTTGCTAGAGAATTTATTTTTCAAATTCCTGATTTATTAAAAACTGAAAAAAATCCTAATCCAACTGCTAGTATGGTCACTAATGGGTATCTATTAATGTTTGGACCTGAGCACGCAGAGGAACAATATAAAGCATTAGAAAATCATAGGGCGTGCGATGCGGGAACAAAAAATATCAAAGGTTCTGAGTTAAATAAATTTTTTCCTTATATTAATTGTGAGGGTATTGAAACAGCTACGTTTACTGATAATCAAAGTGAGGGATGGATTGATCCTTTTATGTTTCATAGTGCATTAAAAAGTAAAGCTATTGATCTTGGTGCAGAGTTTGTAAAAGGTGAGGTGAAATCACTTTCTGAAATAAGTGCCAAAACAATTATTTCAGCTGCTGGGTGCTGGACTAAAGAACTTTTGGAAGATATTCCTGTTGAACCTCAAAAACACACTGTCTTTAGAGTTAAATGTCCAAAACATATTCCAGAAATGCCATTAACTGGAGATTTGACCACTGGAGTTTATTGGAGACCTGAAGGTAAAGAATATTTAGCTGGTTCACCAAAATCAATTTTTGATGCTAAAGACCTTGAGCCGGCATGGGATGATTTTGAGGAACTTGTTTGGCCAGCATTAGCTAAAAGAATACCTGCAATGGAAGAATTAAAATTAACTGGAGGTTGGGCAGGATATTATGATTGTAATCGACTAGATAATAATGCGGTTGTTGGAAAACATCCGAAATTTGAAAATGTTTATTTGGCAACAGGTTTTACTGGAAGAGGTCTAATGCAAGCCCCAGGCATTGGTAGAGCATTAACAGAATTGATTACAACTGGAGCTTATCAATCAATTGATATCTCGAACATGGCTGTTGAAAGAGTTTTAGGAAAACAAGCCAGACATGAACCATATGTTCTTTAATTAAGTTCCACAAAAAGTTTGATAATTTTCATCTGATTGAGAGGGTATTTGATATTCAGTGATATGTTTTTGGTCAGTATAAGGACTACTTAAAATTTTTAAAAAATTATTTATTGGTTCGAAATTCCCTTGATTTGCTTTTTTTAAGGCATCTTCGACAATGTGATTTCTTGGAATCACAATTGGGTTAACACTTCTCATTAAGTTTATGTATTTTTCTGAGGAACTATTTTGACTTAATCTTTCCTGCCATCTTTTTTTCCAGTCACTAAATTCATTATTCTCGTAAACAATATCGTTTTGGGTTTGAAAACTCATTAAATGGCAAAATGTATTTGTATAATCAACTTTATTCTTGTGCATCCAAGTAAGTAAGTCTAAAATTAAAAACTTATCTTTCTTATCCTCATCGGCTAAACCTATCTTACTTCTCATCATACCTAACCATTTTTCCTCATATTTTTTTTCAAAAGTATCAATTACTTCAGTTGCTAATTTAATAGCTTTATCTTGATCTCCATCTATCAAAGGTATCAAACACTCAGCAAACCTTGAAAGATTCCATTTTGTTATGATTGGCTGATTACAATAGGCATATCTTCCCAACTTATCAATCGAGCTAAATACTGTTTTTGGATCATAAATATTCATAAATGCACATGGCCCGTAATCAATAGTCTCTCCAGCAATACTCATATTATCAGTATTCATTACGCCATGAATAAAACCAACCCTCATCCAGTTTACAACTAGTTCAATTTGTTTATCTAAAACAACATTTAAAAGATCTAAGGCTTGTTTTTTTGATCTTTGAATCTCTGGATAATGTCTTTTGATTACATATTCAAATAACGTCTCTAACTCACCTTTTTTATTTCTTGCAGCAATATACTGAAAAGTTCCAACTCTAATATGGCTTGATGCTACTCTCGTGAGTACGGCACCTTCTAATTGGGTCTCTCTGATCACTTTTTCACCAGTTTTTGCAACTGCTAAACTTCTTGTCGTTGGTATGTTTAAGAAATGCATCGACTCACTAATTATATATTCTCTCAACATGGGTCCTAAAGCTGCTCTTCCGTCTCCATTTCTTGAAAAAGCAGTTTTTCCTGAGCCTTTGAATTGAATATCATATCTGTGATTACTTTTAGATATGTGTTCTCCAATAAGAACTGCTCTTCCATCACCAAGCATTGTAAAATGACCAAATTGATGACCTGCATAAGCTTGAGCTATTGACTTAGAATCATTTGGTAATTCATTACCAGAAAATAGAGCTGATAATTTAGCTTGATTCAAATCTGAAAAGTCCAAATTAAGATCTT
>CABYFG010000028.1 GCA_902518185.1 uncultured Pelagibacteraceae bacterium
ATGGCAGTAGTCGTTTTAACGGTTGCTTCCTTTACTTATGTGACTGCACAAATTAACGCTACAGGTACAATAGCATCTGTTGCACTTGATATTCCATTCCAATACGCAGTTTACGTTGGGTTAGTAAGTATCTTACTATGCTCAATGTTAGGCGGTATGAGAGGAGTAACTTGGACACAGGTTGCACAGTATATCGTGCTAATTATAGCTTACTTGCTTCCAGTATTCTGGATCAGTAACAAAATGGGTGCGGGTTTTTTCCCTCATTTCATGTTAGCTGATGAAGTAGCTAGAATAGGAGAGTTAGAACAACAGTATGGTTTTGTAAAAAACGCAGCTGCTGATCTAAAATCAGTACCAAAAGGACTAGCTGGAATAACCAAAGCTCACTCAGCAGTTAACGCAACACCTTGGGCATTTATTTCATTAGCATTAGCGATGATGATGGGAACAGCTTCATTGCCTCATGTGATGATGAGATATTTCACTACGCCAAGTGTAAAAGCTGCTAGAAAATCAGTAGGTTGGTCATTATTCTTCATCTTCCTACTTTATTCTTCTGCTCCAATGTTAGCGACGCTTTCCAAATTGTCATTGATTGATCCGTCATTACCAACAGGTATTATAGGTAAATCAATTGCAGAGGTTCAAGCGATAGATTGGTATCAAAACTGGAACCAAGCAAACTTAATGTTTGTAAGCGACTTTAACGGAAATGGAACTCTAGAATTGAATGAGTTTTTCATGGGTGGTAAAGCCGTTGTGTTAGCAACTCCAGAAATAGCTGGATTACCATATGTAATTTCAGGTCTTGTTGCTGCTGGAGGTATGGCAGCTGCCATGTCAACAGCTGATGGTTTGATTCTAGCAATTGCGAATGCAATCTCACACGATGTTTACTACAAAATCATCGATCCAAAAGCTGAGACGGCAAAACGACTAGTTGTTGCAAGGGTATTACTTGTAGTAATTGGTTTCGCTGGAGCAACGATCGCTGCACTTGAGATACAAGGTATTTTAGGTTCAGTTATCTGGGCGTTTGACTTTGCGATGTCAGGATTATTCTTCCCACTTGTACTTGGCGTATGGTGGAAGAGAGCTAACAAAGAAGGTGCTATAGCTGGTATGGCTTTAGGATTAATTTCCGGTGCTGCTTACCTGGTTTGGGTAAGAACAGGTGGAAGTGGATTCTTGGGTATTACTCAGTTAACATTTGGTATCTTCGGTTCTGCAGTAAGTTTAGTAGCAATGGTAGTTGTTAGTTTAATAACTTCTGAGCCAAGTGCTGCTACTCAAAAAATGGTTGATGAGGTTCGTATACCTTCAGGTAAATCGATCCTTGGCAAACAACACTAAATAATCTTTTTAAGGGGCGATTAATATCGCCCCTTTTACTTTTCAATTTTTTTTAATATAAATTCAATATGTCTGCCAACTTTCATCCGTTAGTCTACATAATTGATTATATATTGGGTGTGATTATGTGGACATTAATCGGTAGAGTAGCAATGAATATCTTTCAAAGAGAAGACTCACAATTTTTTTTTATGAAAGTTTTTGTGAAATTTACTAATCCCTTATTAAAAATATTTAAACCTTTAACTCCATCATTTATTATTCAGCCACTTGTGCCATTATACGTGGCTTGGTTTTTTTTCATGATAAGATTTTATTTCATGCCATGGATTTTAGGTTATTCTGTAATGGGAATGTTATCTTTTCCTTTAGAAAGTGAAATTTCGAGACAAATTTACCAATTTTTTAATTAACTTAAATTTTAAAAATTGATACTAGTAAATAGTTATCGATGAAAAAAATACAAATTTCACCCTCAATCTTATCGGCTGATTTTAGTCAATTAGGTAATGAAATAAAGAGGTTGGAAAATGCTGGTGCAGATATGATCCATGTAGATGTTATGGATGGTCATTTTGTTCCTAACTTGACTATTGGCCCTCCTGTCATAAAGGCTTTAAAGAAACACTCATCTTTAATTTTTGATGTTCATCTAATGATTGCACCAGTTCATAGATACATTAAGGCCTTTTCAGATGCTGGCGCTGATATTATTACAATTCACCCTGAGGCTACCAATGATTTAGACTCCTCAATCACAGAAATTAAAAAATTAAATAAGAAAGTTGGGGTATCCCTAAATCCAGAAACAAAAGTTGATGTTGTTATCGATTATCTTGAAAAAATTGATTTAGTTTTAATAATGAGTGTTAATCCTGGATTTGGCGGTCAAGAATTTATACCTGAAGTATTAAATAAGGTTAAAAAAATAAAAGATATTCAAACAAGCAAA
>CABYFG010000029.1 GCA_902518185.1 uncultured Pelagibacteraceae bacterium
GGTAGGAAAAAAAACAAAAATTTGTTGTACGAGAAAAACTATACCTAACATGAGAGTTATACAAAAATATGCTGTTAAAATAGGAGGGGGAACTAATCACAGATTTAATCTTAGTGACGAATACTTAATAAAGGATAATCATATTGCCAGCTCTAATATAAAAGATGTTGTTTTATCAGCAGTCAAAAATAAAAAAGGGAAAAAGATAACTGTAGAAATAGATAACTTAAAACAACTTAAAAAAATAATTGGTTTAAAATTTAATACAGTTTTATTTGATAATATGAAAACTAACTTATTAAAAAGGGGGGTTTTAATCGCAAGAAAATATTACGAAACAGAAGCATCTGGAAATATAAGTTTAAAAAACATTAAACAAGTTTCTAAGACTAAAGTTGATAGAATTTCAATTGGAGACTTAACACATAGTATTAGATCTATTGATTTCAAACTCGAAATTTAAATGATAAATTTTTTTAAATCTGGCTTAAAATAATTAGGTCCCTTCATAACTTTACCAAAATCATTATAAATTGGTTTACCATTTTCATCTAGTTTGCTCATATTTGAATTTTGAACCTCATCAAAACACTTATCCAAATTTATACCAAAAGCATGTCCAGCACCATAAGTAACGTAAAGTATATCAGTCAGTGCGTCAGCAACTTCAAGTAAATCTTTATTTTTAATTGCCTCTGTAAGTTCGCTCAATTCCTCTTTAATGAGATCTAGCCTTAATTTGTTGATTTTATCAGTGCTAAAAGAGGATTTTGTTTTAACCTCTTGACCAAAAGTTTTCATAAAAATTCCAACTTTATCAAAATTTGTCATTTTGCTCCTGTAAGTTTAAATAAAATTAATATATATCTATTTATAATACTTTATTATTCATATTCATGAAATTAAGAAAAGAATTTGACAGTATTGGAAAAATAAATGTTCCAAATGATAGATATTGGGGGGCTTCAACGCAAAGGTCAAAAAAATATTTTGATATCGGTGAATTTTTAGTAAGACCGGTTCTAATTAAATCCATAGCTATCATTAAAAAGGCTGCAGCTATTGTTCATAGAAAAGAGAGACAAATTTTACCCAAGATTTCAAACGCAATCATTAAGGCTTCAAATGAGGTGATATCGGGTAAATTAGATGAACATTTTCCTTTAAAGGTTTGGCAAACTGGTTCGGGAACGCAAACAAATATGAATGTGAATGAAGTTATTGCAAATAGAGCGATAGAGATTTTAGGTGGAAAGAAAGGTTCAAAAAAACCAGTACATCCAAATGATCATGTAAATAAATCTCAATCTACAAACGACGTTTTCCCAACTGCCATGCACATAGCCATAGCAATGGAGTCGAGGAAAAAATTATTACCGTCACTAGAGATGTTGAATAAAGAATTAAAAAAAAAAGTTTCTAAATTCAAAAATATTGTTAAAGTCGGTAGAACACATCTTCAAGATGCAACACCACTTTCACTGGGACAAGAATTTTCTGGATACCAATCTCAATTAGAAGACTGCATAACAAGAATAAAAAATGCTCTTCATGAAATATATTTTTTAGCTCAAGGTGGAACAGCTGTTGGAACCGGCATTAATAGTAGAAAAGGATTCGATAAAAAAGTTATCAAAGAGATTAGAAAAATTACTAAATTACCTTTTAAACCTACAAGAAATAAATTTGCTGCTTTAGCAGCACATGATCAAATCGTTAATTTTTCTGGGACTTTAAATACGACAGCTGTGTCTTTAATGAAAATTGCAAATGATATTCGATTTTTAGGCTCAGGACCAAGAGCAGGATATGGTGAAATTGTTTTGCCATCCAACGAGCCAGGTTCATCTATAATGCCAGGAAAAGTGAACCCAACCCAATCCGAGGCAGTTACAATGGTTTGTGTAAAGGTAATAGGAAACCACAATGGAATCACTATGGCAGGCTCTCATGGACACTTTGAGCTTAATGTTTTTAAACCTCTCATAGCGCACAATATACTTCAATCTATTGACCTGTTAGCAGATAGTTGCAAAAATTTTTCCCAATACTGTATTAAAGGAATTAAAGCTGATAAGAAAAAAATTAAATATTACCTTGATAACTCTTTAATGTTAGTCACTGCATTAGCTCCATATATCGGTTATGATAATTCTGCAAAAATTGCCAAGAGTGCACTTAGAAATAATACTACATTAAAAGAGGAAGCTTTAAAAAGTGGATTAATTAATGAAAAAAATTATGATAAAATTGTTAATCCTAAAAAATTAATCTACCCAACATAAGAAAT